>JANNZD010000115.1:0-29514 GCA_031410435.1 Betaproteobacteria bacterium
TAGGGCGCCACCGCGTGCAGCACCCGGGCCGCCTTGCGCGCCTTGCCTTCGTCGGCCAGCCACAGGCGCGGGGCCAGGGTGATCGCGGCCTCGGGGCAGGTGGTGGCGCACAGGCCGCACTGCACGCAGTTCTTCTCGATGAAGCGCAGCTGCGGTGCCTCGGGGTTGTCGGCCAGCGCGGCCTCGGGGCAGGCCCCGACGCAACTCAGGCACATCGTGCATTTGGCGGTGTCGATGATCAGGCTGCCGAAGGGCGCGCCGGCGGCCGGCAGCGGGATCAGCTCGGCCTTGAGCGGGGCCACGGTGAGCAGGTGGTCGATGGCCAGCTCCAGCGTGCCGCGCTTGTCGGCCTGGGCCGCAAATACCGCTGCCCGGGCCACGCCCTGGGCCGCCGGGGCGCGCAGCGCGGCGTCCAGCGCCGGCAGGTCGCGCGCATCGCGGCCGCTGATCAGCTGGAAATGCACGCCCGCATAGCCCAGGCCCTGCAGGATGGCCTCGGCCAGCGCCATCTGCTCGGCCAGGGCCTGGCGGTATTCGGGTGCCTCTTCGTCGGTGAGCAGCACCCAGACCTGGCTGGCCCCCTGGGCGATCGCCGCCAGCCACAGGTCGATGCCAACGCTGGCGGTATGCCACAGCGCCACCGGCAGCACCCGCGCCGGCAGGCCGTGCACGCCGCCGCTGCGCCGGCCCACCCGGGCGGCGCGGCCCAGTTCATCGATCAGGCGGCTGCCGGCCTGCTGGCTGTGCAGCAGCAATGCGGCATCGCGGCCACCGCCCTTGGCATAGGCCGTCAACATCGTGCGCAGGCGCTGGCCCTGCTCGACCGGGCCGGGGTAGGCATAGCCCATCGCGCCGCTGGGGCAGACGGTGCTGCAGGCACCGCAGCCCACGCACAGATAGGGGTCGACCACCACGCCGCCACCCTGCCCCTGCGGCCCGGCCGCCAAGGCCTGGCCCGGCATCGCCCCCCGGCTCTTGCCTTGCAGCTTGCCCTTGAGCAACGCGTCGCTGCGGATCGCCCGGGCCGAGCACACATCGATGCAGGCGGTGCAGCCGATCTGCTGGTTGCGGCTGTGCGCGCACAGCTTGGCCTGGTAGTTGAAGAAGCGCGGCTTCTCGAACTCACCCACCAGCCCGCGCAGCGCCAGCACGGCGGTCATCAGCTTCGATGCATCGCGGCCGGTGTGGAAATAGCCCTGCGGCGGCTGGTGCTGGCCAAAAGCGGGCTGGTCGCGCAGGTCCAGCACCAGGTCGAAGGTCTCGTCGATGCGGGCCGGGTCGCGCTGGAAGTCGATCGCGCCGGCGGCCTCGCAGACCCGCACGCAATCGCGGTGGCTCTTGCAAGCCGACAGGTCGACCTGGTAGCTGAAATCGATCGCGCCTTCGGGACAGGCGTCGATGCAGGCATTGCAGCGGGTGCAGACCTCCAGATCGATCGGGTTGGTCGATGACCACTGTGCGCTGAATGCACCCAGCCAGCCCTGCAGCTGGGTCAGCTGCCCGGTGTGCACCGCGTAGCGGTGGGCCTGGCCCAGCGTACCGCCCGGGCGGTCGATCAGCAGGCTGATGTCCAGCGCATCGGCCAGCATCGCGGCGGCGCGCTCGGCCGCGTCGGCAGCGCCGATCACCAGGCAGCGGCCGGCCGAACGGTAGCTGACGGTGGACACCGGCTCCGGGTCGGGCCGCTGGGCGGCGGCGATCAGCGCGGCCAGTTTGGGTGTGGCCTGGGCCGCGTCGCGCGACCAGCCGCCGGTCTCGCGGATATTGAAGAAGCGGATCGGCCGCACGCTGGTGGAGGCGGCGCCGGCGGTCTGCTCGTTCAGTTCGAGGAACAGCCGGCTCTCCTGGGTGCAGGCCACCAGCAGCGGCTCGGCCTGCTGGCCGGTGGCCAGCGCAGCCTGCTGGAAAGACCCGGCCTCGCGCCGGCACAGCAGGCTGTGGGCCAGGTCCAGCCCCTCAGTGCTGGCGCCCGGGGTCTGGGCCAGGGCCTTGATCAGGGCCGGCCGGTCCAGCGGCATCGAGCGGTTGCAATCGCAGATCAGGGTCTTCATCGGAGGGGGGTGTGGGCAGGGCAGCAGGAGGGTCGCCGGCCACGGGGCCGGTGACGGATGGGGGGGTGGCGGAGGATGCGGGCGGCTCGACCCCCGGTTCGGGCTCGTCGGTGAACAGGCCCAGATACTGCGACTGCGCCATCTGGCGCAGCATGCCTGCAGGCAGGGGGTCGGGCTGGCCGTAATCGTCGATATAGGTGTCGAGCCGGTCCATCACATTGAAATGCGGGTCGCTGAACAGCTTCTTCAGCGCCGCGTTCTTCACCCCGGTGTCGACACCGGGCGCGACAAAGCGGCTGAAATCGGATTGGTGGTCTAGCAGCGCCACATCGGCCCAGGTCGGCGGCGGCGGGGCTTCGGCCGCTGCGGCCTCGGGCGCGCCGGTCGGGTTTGCGGCCGGCACCGCAGCCGCTGGCAGCACCGAGGGCGGGGCTGGCGGCGCGGGCCGGGGGGGATCGGGCGGCGCGGCCGGCGCTGTGCCCTGGCGCACCAACACCTTGCGGCGCGACCAGCGCGACAGAAAGCCGCCTGCACCCGGATCAGCGTCGTCGCCTGGGCCGGCCATCAGCGCTGCCCCGGTGGCTTGAAGGACTGCGGCCGACGCCTCTGCTTGATCTCGGGCCGGTAATGCTCGTCGACAAAGGCCTGCAGCAGCGCGCACAACTCGTCGGGCAGCGGCAGGTTGTCCACCCGCTCCTGGGCGTCGAGCAGGCGGCCGGCCTCGTTGTAGGACAGGGTCACCAGCTCGGGCCAGGCGCGCGAGGGCTCGTCCTCGTCGATGCGCCACATCACGAACCAGACCGGCGCCCCGGAGCTCAGGTTCAGGTAGTAGCCCTCGGCCTCGTCGCGGTGCAGGGTGACGGTCAAGCCGGGGTGCAGGATCCGGGCCAGCTGGCCATCGTCGCGCAAGGTGCGGGGTTGGCTGCCAAAGCCGCCTTCATCCAGCACCACTTCGGACAAGCGGAAGTCCCAGTCCTGCCAGACATTGGGTTGGCGGTGGCGCTCGATGACCACCGCCACCGGGAAGGAGGGGCGTTGCTGCATGGTCGCGCCAGTCTAAGCCCAGGGCGACGACAGCTTGTCGCCAGACGGCCGGCCAGCGCCAAAGCAGGGTTTGTCCCAGCGGCGCCGCGACGAAGGGCGGCGCCGCCGCTGGGCTGACGGGCGGTCCGCCCCGGGCGGCGACGGGCCCGGCTGTAGTCGGAATCCCACGCCAGCATGCCCCGGCATCCGACAGCCCTGCGCCCGACCGGCCTATGTCGGTGGCGCAGGCCTGTGGGCACAGTGGGGCCAGTGCGTGCTTTTTGACACGCAGCCTAGGAGAACCCCCTTGTTCAGCCCGATCTGCAGCATGTCAGCCAATGAAACGGGCAACCAGTTGCTCGCTAGCTTGCCCCGCGAGGCCTGGCAACTCTTCAATGCCGAAATCGAAAGGGTCGAACTGACCCAGGGCCGTACCCTGCAGGAAGCGGGCAAGCCCCTGCAGTGGGCCTACTTCCCCATCACGGCCGTGGTTTCATTGGTGATGGGCATGCGCGACGGCGGCTCGGCCGAGGTGGCGGTGGTCGGCAATGAGGGCATGGTGGGGGTCTGTGCGCTGATGGGTGCGGGCGGCGCGCTCAGCGGCGGCGTGGTGCAGACCGCAGGCCAATGTTGGCGCCTGCCGGCGCGCGTCCTGGCCGGGCATGCTGCCGCACAAGCGGCGCTGATGCAGCCCTTCATGCGCTACACCCAGGCCTTGTTCGTGCAGCTGGCCCAGACCTCGGCCTGCCAGCGCCGCCATGCCGTGCAGCAGCAGTTGTGCCGCTGGCTGCTGCTGCACCTGGACCGCCATCGCGGCAACGACCTGCTGGTCACGCATGAACGGATCGCTGACCTGCTGGGGGTGCGGCGCGAATCGGTCACCGCCAGCGCGCTGAAACTGCAACGCGCCGGTCTGATCCGCTATGTGCGCGGCCATATCGTGGTCCTCGACCGCGAAGGGCTGGAAGCCGAAAGCTGTGAATGCTATGGGGTGGTCAAGACCGCCTATGACAGGCTGGAGGGTGGCACCGCCCTGCCCGCGTCGGCACCGCCCGTGCACCGGCATCTGGGCGTGGTCCACTCCTTGCCCTCGGCGCCACCGCCGGCGCTGCGCCACCAGGCCTTCGCGTTGGCGCGATAGGTCACCGGTGGCAGCTGCAGCGTCCGACCCAGGGCGCTGTAGCGAGGGTCAGTGCAGAACGCCGCTGCGGGGCTGTCTCCGGTTCGGCTGACAACCGCCGCCGGGCACGCCGTTACAAGGTCATCGTAGGGCGTCAAGCCTGGCCCGGCGCGGGGTCGCTGCGCAGCAATACCGCCATCACCGCGCCGCTGCCCTGGCCGGCCGGGCGATTGCCGGCCTGGATGTCGCCGCCATAGCGCTCGACCATGCTGCGGCTGATCCACAGGCCCAGGCCGGTGCCGTCCTGCTTGCGCGTGACAAAGGGCTTGAACAGCTCGCCGATCAGCGCGTCGGCCAGGCCGGGGCCGGTATCGGCCACCTCGATGCGCACGCCGGGCCGGCCATCGGGTGTGGTCCAGTCGGCAGTGAGCAGGCGCAATTCACCGCCCTCCGGCATGGCCTGGATGGCATTGACCAGCAGATTGACCAGCACCTGCTGCAGCTCCTGGCGGTTGATCTGGACCTGACGCTGGCTGCCGTAGTCACGCGTGATGGTGATGCGGGTGCGTGACAGCAGGTGGTTGGTGAGCACCAGGCAGTCCTCCAGCGCACGTGCTGGTGCCACCGCGTCGACATAGCCGGCAAACTCATTCGGCCGGGCGAACTGCAGCAGCTGAGTGACGATCAGGCGCATGCGCTCGACCTGCCCGTCCATCAGCTTGAGCTCGGCCAGCACCGGCTGGGTTTGCGGGCCCAACAGTTCGCGCACCAGGTCCAGATTGCCCTGAATCACTGCAATCGGGTTGTTCACTTCATGGGCGATGCTGGCGGTGAGCTGGCCCACCGCCGCCATCTTCTCGGTGCGCAGCAATTGCTGCTGCGCCGCCTCCAGCGCCCGGGTGCGGTCGGCCACCTTGGCATCGAGTTCGGCATTCCAGCGCTGCAAGGCCTCGGTCTTGTCAGCAATCACGTCCAGCAGATGGTCGAGGTGACCGGCCAGGGCGCCGATCTCATCGTCGCTGTCCACCGGCCCGACCCGGCTGGCCAAGGCGCCCGCCTCGACCTGCCGCATGGTCTGCGCCATCTGCTCGATGGGCCGGAATATCCACCGTGCCCAGCGCAACACCAGCAGCGCGGCCACGATCATCACCCCGAACAAGACCAGGCCGATACCGGCCAGCACGCCGTACTTCAGGAGCGTGAAGGGCCGCTCCAGGTAGCCGACGTAGAGCATGCCGACGCGGCGGCCTTGGCCGTCGGCCAGCGGCTGGTAGGCCGACACATACCAGTCATTGACCACAAAGGCCCGGTCCAGCCAGGTCTCGCCCCGGCCCAGCACCGCGTCGCGCACCGCCAGCGAAACCCGGGTGCCGATGGCGCGCTGCTCGCCCCCGCCGGCGGCCGCGCCCCCGTGGCCACCGGCGGGGGCCGCCGGGCTGTCAAACAGGCGCACATTGGTGGAGATGCGCACATCGTCTAGAAACAGCGTGGCCGTGCCCTGGCTGTCAAAGGGCAAGGCACCTTGCGGGTAGACGATTTCGTTGATGTGATCGATGAAGGGCAGGTTACGGTTCAGCAAGACCCCGGCCTGCACCCAGCCCAGCACCCGACCGTCGGCCGCCAGCACCGGCGCGCTGGCCCGCACCACCATGGCCCTGTCCTCTTGCAGGCGCCCGGTGGGCTGGGCATTGCGGGTGGCCACCAGCGGCACCACCACGCGCTGGCGCAGCAGCGGCGACAGCAGGCCTTGCTCGGCCGGTGCCAGCACCTCGATGGACGCGGTGGCGCGGCCGCTGCCCACCGCCGGTGCCCGCCAGGGTGTGCCGCTGGCCGGGTCGGCACCGTCGAAATCCGCCGCCAACAGCCGGCCGGCACTGTCCCGCAGGCGGACGAAATCCAGGCCCTCGCGCCGCTTGAAGTTTGCCATCAAGGCTTGCAGCGGGCCCGCTTCGGCCGGCGGCCCCGGCCGCCCGCTGGCGTCGCGCGGCGCGGCCGCCGCCAGGGCGGCATGCAGGGCCTGCGAGTCGGCCACCGCGCCGGTGCTGGCCGCCACTTCACCCAGCACCCGGTCGAAATAGCCATGGGCCACCGCCAGGTCGGACCGCACCTTGGTGATCAGCAGGCGGTCCAGCGCGGCATTGCCCCAGACCAGCAGCACCAGGCCCAGCAAGGGCAGCACGCCCAGCAGAGGCAGCAGCACCATCGCCAGCAATTTGCGTCGGATAGGCCAGGCCGCAAACCAGTGACCACGGCGTGCGTCACCCGGCAGCGCCGCGCGGCGACTCACGAACCCTGGGCCCATTCAGCCACACGGCGCTCGAGGGTGCGGCGCGAGATGCCCAGCAGTTGGGCCGCCCGGGTCTTGTCGCCCGCCACGCTGTCCAGCACCGCCAGGATGTGCTGGCGCTCCAGGGTAAGCAAATCGGTGGTGGCCGGTGCCGCTGCGGCGGCCGGCACGCCGGCCGAAGGTCTGCCGGGCGCGCGCCCGTGTTGGCGGTTCAGGCCCTGGTAAAGCGCCGAAACATTCAGCGCGCCCAGGATCAGCGAGCGCTCGATCAGGTTGCGCAACTCACGCACATTGCCGGGCCAATCGTATTGCTGCAGGTAGTGCAGCTCGTCCGCCGTCACCTCGATCAGGGCCACCCCCAGGTGCGGGGCCAGGGTATTGATGAAGTGATCCACCAGGTCGGCCATGTCCTCCTTGTGGGCACGCAGCGGCGGCAGGTTGATCTCCACCACCTGCAGCCGGTAGTACAGGTCGGTGCGGAAGCGGCCCGCCGCCACCTCATCGGCCAGGCGTCTGTGGGTGGCCGCGACGATGCGCACGTCCACCGGGATCTCCTGCTCACTGCCCACCGGGCGGATGCGGCGGTCTTCCAGCACCCGCAGCAGGGTGGCCTGTTGCGGCAGTGGCAGTTCGCCGATCTCGTCCAGGAACAAGGTGCCGCCCTGGGCGTAGACAAACAGACCGTCACGGCCGCGCGAACCCGACCGGCCCTCGCGCTGTGCGCCCGGGGCCTGGCCGAACAACTCGCCGTCGATCAGGTCGGGCAACAGCGTGGCGCAGTTCACCGGCACGAATGGGCCGGCAGCGCGGCCGCTGTTGCGGTGCAGGGCCAGCGCCGCCAGCTCCTTGCCGGTGCCGGATTCACCGCTGAGCAGCACGGTGCTGTCCACCGCAGCCACCCGCAGCAGCGCCGCCTGCAGGCCCTTGATCGCGATCGACCGTCCGACCAGGCCGTCCGCTGCCGGCGTGCGCTGCGACAAGGTGCGGCGCAGCACCCAGTTCTCGCGCCGCAACAGCGCCCGTTCCAGCCCTTGGCGCAGCGCGTTGAGGATCTGGGTCACCCGGAAGGGTTTGAGGAGAAAATCGCTGGCGCCTGCGCGCAAGGCCTCGATGGCGGTGTCGAGATCGGCAAAGGCGGAGATCAACACCACCTCGCCATCAAAGCCGCGGTCGCGCAAGGCCTTGAGCCAGCCAATGCCGCTCTGGCCGGGCAAGGTGATGTCCAACACGATTAGGTCGAAGCGGTGGCGCCTGACCAGCACATCGGCCAGTTCGGCCGATTCGGCACACATCACCTGGCCGACCCGGCTGGCCAGGGTCTTTTCCAGGAAATTGCGCATACCCGGCTCGTCATCCACGACCAGCACGCTGGCCAGGGGCCAGCGTTCACTGGGGGCGGGCGGCGTGGGGCTGGCCAGGGGTTCTTCGGACATGGGATGAGGGATGGGCCCGGACGGCGGGGTCCGATCCATTGTAGGAAGCCGCTACGCCAGACCGACCCCACGACAAACTGGCCGGGCGAACACGACAAGCTGTCGCACCGACCACAGGGCGCCCCCTGATTGCCACCGGGTAAACACTGGGCCCTAATACGGAGTGATGATTCCCAGGCCTGTGCACGGGCCTGCCCACCCGGAGCCGCTGATGACCAAGTCCACCGTGACCCCCGTTTCCCGCCGTCGCCTGTTTGCCGGTGCCGGCACTGCCGGCGCCCTGGCGGCCGTGGCCACCGTACTGCCCATGCAGCGCGAGCCCGCCGTGGCCGCCGCGGCCAAGCCCGCGCCCGAGGCAGGCGGTGGCTACCAGCTGACGGCCCATGTGCAACGCTACTACCAGACCACCAAGGTCTGACACCGGAGCCCGAACATGCTGTTGACCCGCAAAACAGGTTCCCCCGCCGCTTCAGCGTCGGTGCCGTCGGCGCTGGTGGCCAGTCTGGCCCGCGGCGCGGCCCGCGCCATCCCCACCATGGACCGCCGCGCCTTTTTGCGCCGCTCGGGCCTGGGTGTGGGCGCCGGCATCGCCGCCTCGCAATTGGTGCTGGTGAAAAAGGCCCAGGCCGCCGATGCCGCCAAGGCGGCCGAGGGCGGCGCCAGGAAGATCGAGGTCAAGCGCACGGTCTGCGGCCACTGCTCGGTGGGCTGCGCGGTCGACGCGGTGGTGGAAAACGGCGTCTGGGTACGGCAAGAGCCGGTGTTCGACTCGCCCATCAACCTGGGCGCGCATTGCGCCAAGGGTGCCGCGCTGCGCGAGCATGGCCATGGCGAATACCGCCTGAAGTACCCGATGAAGCTGGTCGACGGCAAGTACCTGCGCATCGGCTGGGACCAGGCGCTGGAGGAGATCAGCGCCAGGATGCTGGACCTGCGCAAGCAGAGCGGCCCCGATTCAATCTTTGTGGTCGGCTCCAGCAAGCACAACAACGAGCAGGCCTACCTGCTGCGCAAGTGGATGAGCCTGTGGGGCAGCAACAACACCGACCACCAGGCGCGCATCTGCCACAGCACCACCGTTGCGGGCGTGGCCAATACCTGGGGGTATGGCGCGATGACCAACTCCTACAACGACATGCAGAACTCGAAGGCGGCGATGTACATCGGCAGCAATGCCGCCGAGGCGCACCCGGTGAGCATGCTGCACATGCTGCATGCCAAGGAGGCCGGCTGCAAGGTGATCGTGGTCGACCCGCGCTTCACCCGCACCGCGGCCAAGGCCGATGATTACGTGCGCATCCGCTCGGGCTCGGACATCCCCTTCCTGTTCGGCGTGATGCACCACATCTTCAAGAACGGCTGGGAAGACAAGCAGTACATCGAGGACCGGGTCTACGGCATGGACAAGGTGCGCGAGGAGTGCCTGTCCAAGTGGACCCCGGACAAGGTCGAAGAAGCCTGCGGCGTGGATGAGGCCACCTGCCTGAAGGTGGCCAAGACCATGGCCGAGAACCGGCCCAGCACCATCGTCTGGTGCATGGGCCAGACCCAGCACACCATCGGCAATGCCATCGTGCGGGCGTCCTGCCTGCTGCAGCTGGCCCTGGGCAATGTGGGCAAGAGCGGCGGCGGCACCAACATCTTTCGCGGCCACGACAACGTGCAGGGCGCCACCGATGTCGGCCCCAACCCCGACAGCCTGCCCGGCTATTACGGCCTGGTCGAGGGCTCGTGGAAGCATTTCGCCAAGGCCTGGGGTGTGGACTTCGAGTGGATCAAGAAGCAGTACGCACCCGGCATGATGGGCAAGCCCGGCATGACCGTGTCACGCTGGATCGACGGCGTGCTCGAGAAGAACGAGCTGATCGACCAGGACAGCAATCTGCGCGGCCTGTTCTTCTGGGGCCACGCGCCCAACTCGCAGACCCGCGGGCTGGAGATGAAGAAGGCCATGGACAGGCTCGACCTGCTGGTCGTGATCGATCCCTTCCCATCAGCCACCGCCGCGATGGCGGCCATGCCTGGCAAGGCCGAAGACCAGAACAAGAACCGTGCCGTCTACCTGCTGCCGGCCGCCACCCAGTTCGAGACCACCGGCTCGGTGACCGCATCGAACCGCTCGATCCAATGGCGCGAGAAGGTGATCGACCCGCTGTGGGAGAGCCGCACCGACCACATGATCATGTACCAGCTGGCCGTCAAGCTGGGCTTCGACAAGGAGCTGACCAAGAACTACAAGATGGTCCAAGGCAAGGGCGGCATGGAGCCCGAGACCGAGTCGATCCTGCGCGAGATCAACAAGAGCGTCTGGACCATCGGCTACACCGGCCACAGCCCCGAGCGCATCAAGGCGCATATGCGCAACATGAATGTCTTCGACGTGAAGACCTTGCGCGCCAAGGGCGGCATTGACAAGGAGACCGGCTACAGCCTGGACGGCGACTACTTCGGCCTGCCCTGGCCCTGCTGGGGCACGCCCGAGATGAAGCACCCGGGCTCGCCCAACCTCTACGACACCAGCAAGCATGTGATGGACGGCGGCGGCAACTTTCGCGCCAATTTCGGTGTCGAGCGCGACGGCGTCTCGCTGCTGGCCGGTGACGGCTCGCACAGCCTGGGGGCGGATCTCACCACCGGCTACCCCGAGTTCGACCACCTGCTGCTCAAAAAACTGGGCTGGTGGGGCGATCTGACCGAGGCCGAGCAGAAGGCCGCCGAGGGCAAGAACTGGAAGACCGATTCGTCCGGCGGCATCATCCGCGTGGCCATGAAGGTGCATGGCTGCCACCCCTTCGGCAATGCCAAGGCGCGGGCCATCGTCTGGAACTTCCCCGACCCGATCCCCCAGCACCGCGAGCCGCTGTACAGCAACCGCGCCGACCTGGTGGCCAAGTACCCGACGCATGACGACAAGAAAGCCTTCTGGCGCCTGCCCACGCTGTTCAAGAGCGTGCAGGAGAAAAACAAGGACATCGGCAAGACCTTCCCGCTGATCATGACCAGCGGCCGCCTGGTGGAGTACGAAGGTGGCGGCGAGGAGACCCGGTCCAACCCCTGGTTGGCCGAGTTGCAGCAGGAGATGTTTGTCGAGATCAACCCCAAGACCGCCAACGACCGGGGCATCCGCAACGGCGAGGATGTCTGGGTCAAGACCCCACCGATGCTGGCCCTGCCCGAGTTCAAGGGCATCAAGGTCAAGGCCCAGGTGACCGAGCGGGTGAATGCCGAGACGGTATTCCTGCCCTTCCATTTCTCGGGCCGCTGGGGCGGCGTGGACCTGGCGCCCTACTACCCGCAGGGCGCCGCGCCGGTGATCCGGGGCGAGGCCATCAACACCGCCACCACCTATGGCTACGACAGCGTGACGATGATGCAAGAAACCAAAACAACGGTCTGTCAGATCGAGAGAGCTTGAGGAGCACGCCATGGCCCGCATGAAATTCATCTGTGATTCCGAGCGCTGCATCGAGTGCAACGGTTGCGTCACCGCCTGCAAGGCCGAGCATGACGTGCCCTGGGGCGTCAACCGGCGCCGGGTGGTCACGCTCAACGACGGCATCCCCGGCGAGAAGAGCATTTCGGTGGCCTGCATGCACTGCAGCGACGCGCCCTGCATGGCCGTCTGCCCGGTCGACTGCTTCTACCGCACCGACGAGGGTGTGGTGCTGCATGACAAGGACATCTGCATCGGCTGCGGCTACTGCAGCTATGCCTGCCCCTTCGGCGCACCGCAGTTCCCGACCAACGGCACCTTTGGCCTGCGCGGCAAGATGGACAAGTGCACCTTCTGCGCCGGCGGCCCCGAGGCCAATGGCAGCGCGGCGGAGTACGAGAAGTACGGCCGTAACAGGTTATCCGAAGGCAAGCTGCCGGCCTGCGCCGAGATGTGCAGCACCAAGGCCCTGCTGGGCGGTGACGGCGATGTGGTGGCCGACATCTTCCGCACCCGGGTGCTGACCCGCGGCAAGGGCAGCGAGGTCTGGGGCTGGGGCACCGCCTACGGCAAGCCGGCGGGGGCCGCCACCGGTGCCAAGGCCGAGGGCAGCAAATCATGAGGCTTGTACCGTCGATGGGCCTGCTGGCCGCGGCGCTGGCGCTGGGCGCTTGCGCCGAGAAGGCGCAAACCGCAGGCACCCAGAAGACCGATACCAAGCCCTGGGAGGCCAGCCAGAATGCCTACGTGGTTCAGGGCTGGAAGGGCGGCGACCAAGCCAGCTGGGAAGCGCAGCTCAAGGCCCGCTCGCAGAACCAGAACGAGTATTCGCGCGCGCCGGCCAAGCCCTGAAGCCCCCACAAGCCCTGGAGTGTTTATGCAAGCCCTGATGCATCGATGGCTGGCGCGGATGGCCGTGGCAGCAACCCTGGCCAGTCTTCCGGTGGCAGGGGTACTGGCGCAAGCCAACGCTGCGGCCGACGCCAAGGCCCCGCCGCCCGGTTTTGTGGCGCCGGCCGAGCCCAAGGCCGACGAGACCAATGCCCAGCGCGCCAAGACCCAACCCGGCAACAACGCGCCGATGTGGCGCGCGGTGCGCGACTCGGGCGACAAGCCGGGCATCTCCAACCTGCCCGGCGCTGAGAAGGGCGTGCTGATCCAGCCCTTCGTGCAATACCCGGGCGCCCGCCTGACCAACGCCGGCGAAGGCTGGCGCCAGGTCCGCAACCAATGGATCCTGCCCTATGGCGGCTCGCTCTTGCTGATCGTGGCCTTGGCCCTGGCCCTGTTCTACTGGCGCAAGGGTTCAATCGGCAGCGCAGACGCCGACACCGGCCGAGTGATCGAGCGCTTCACGCCCTTCGAGCGGGCTGCGCACTGGACCAATGCCATTGCCTTCGTTTGCCTGGCGGTCTCGGGCGCGGTGATGGCCTTCGGCAAGTTCTTCCTGCTGCCGTTGATCGGTGGCACCTTGTTCGGCGCCCTGACTTATGCCCTGAAGACCCTGCACAATTTTGCCGGCCCGCTGTTTGCGGTTTCGCTGCTGGTCGTGTTCTTCACCTTCCTCAAGGACAACCTGCCGAGCAAGGAAGACCTGACCTGGCTGCTGCGCGGCGGCGGCATGTTCGGCGGTCACGAGGTGCCATCGCACCGCTTCAATGCCGGTGAGAAGGTGGTCTTCTGGGGCGGGGTGTTGCTGCTCGGGCTGGTGGTGGTGGGCTCGGGCCTGGTGCTGGACAAGCTGATCCCGGGCCTGGCCTATCTGCGCACCGACATGCAGGTGGCGCACATGATCCACGCGGTGGCCACCGTGCTGATGATGGCGCTGTTTGCCGGCCATATCTACATGGGCACGGTGGGCATGAAGGGCGCCTACCGGGCGATGCGCACCGGCTATGTGGACGAGACCTGGGCCCACGAGCACCACGCGCTGTGGGCCGCCGATGTCAAGGCCGGCAAGATTGCGGCCCAGCGTTCGGCCGAGACCGCCCCTGCCGCGCTGGCCACGGCCAGCGGCCTGCAAGCCTGATCCTCGAAACCGTCTGGAGACCGCATGACCCGATTCCACGCCCTTCCACTGCTCGCCTTGGCTGGCCTGCTGCTTGGTGGCCCGGCGCTGGCCAAACTGCCCGCGCCCAGCGATGAAGCCAAGGCCAAGGCCGCCGAAGCCGCCGCCAAGACGGCCCACGCCGGCAAGGTGGACAGCTACAAGCTGTGCCTGTCGATGGACAAGGTGGCGGCCGGCTACCAGGCCGCCGCCAAGAAAGCTGGCAAGGCCGCATCGGCGCCCACCGACACCCCTGCCTGCGCTGACCCGGGGGCCTTTGTCTACACCCCGGCCGGGGCCGCGCCGGTAGCCGCTGCGGCGACTGCGCCAGCGCCCGCTGCGGTGGCCGCCGCGCCCGCCCCGGCCAAGAAGTAGGCCGGCCGGCGCAGCCCCGCAGCCACCCATGTCGCCCCTGGCCTTGCCTCCAGCCGCGTTTCCGGGCCTGCCCGCCACGGCCGCCAGCGCGGCGCCCGGTGCGCCAGCGCCCAGTGCCTTCGATGCCCCGGTGGCCTTGCCTCAAGTGGCAGGCGCACCGCGCCTGACCCGCGCCGTCGGCGAGTTGCTGCGCGAGATCAGTGTGCTTGACGAATACGGCGAGCGGCGCAGCGTCCACATCCCCGCCGAACGGCCGCTGACGGTGTTCGTCGACAAGCGCGAGCTGGTCACCTTGATGACGCTGGGCGCCTGCCCCGAACTGCTGGTGCTGGGCTATCTGCTCAACCAGCGCCTGGTGGCTGATGTGAGCGAGATCGAATCGATCACTGTCGACTGGGAGGTCGGCGCCGCCGCCGTCAAGACCCTGGGCGGCATCGCCGACCTGGCGGCCAAGACCGCGCACCGGGTAGTCACCACCGGTTGCGGCCAGGGCACGGTGTTCGGCGACGCGATGGACCAGCTGGGTTCGGTGCGCCTGCCCGATGCCGCCAGCGCCCGCATCCGCCAGGGCACGCTGCTGCAACTGCTGGAGCAGATGCGCCAGCGCAACAACATCCACCGCAAGGCCGGTTCGGTGCATGGCTGCGCGCTGTTTCAGGGTGCCAGCCTGCTGGCCTTTGTCGAGGACGTGGGCCGCCACAATGCCATCGACACCTTGGCCGGCTGGATGGGCCTGCACGGCGTGGCGGGTGCCGACAAGACCTTCTACACCACCGGCCGCCTGACCAGCGAGATGGTGATGAAGTCGGCCCAGATGGGGGTGCCGATCATCGTCTCGCGCAACGGCGTCACCGCCATGGGCCATGGCCTGGCCGAGCGGCTGGGCATGACCTTGTTCGGCCGCGCGGCCAACCGGCACTTTCTCTGCTACACCGGTTTCGAGCGCTTCGACTCCGAACCCGAACCGCAGCGTGCAGCGGTGCGGGTGGTGGCGGGCTGAAGTCACACGCCGCGCTGCCCGGCAGCAGCCCCACGCCGGCACAGCCGGTCGGCAGCAGCGAAACTACGCGGGTGCACCTACTCAACGCCGACCTGCATTGCCACAGCCGCTATTCCGATGGCACCCTGAGCCCGCGCGATCTGGCCCGACGGGCCTTTGACCGTGGCGTCGAACTCTGGGCCCTGACCGACCATGACGAGGTGCGCGGGCTGGCCGAAGCGCGTGACGCTGCCGCCGAGCTGGGCCTGGATTTCGTCAACGGGGTCGAAGTTTCGGTCAGCTTTGCCGGCATCACCGTGCACATTGTCGGCCTGGGTTTCGATGCGGACGACCCCGCGCTGCTGGCCGGCCTGGCGCGTACCCGCAGCGGCCGCCTGGAGCGCGCCCAGCAGATGGGCGAAGGCCTGGCCCGGGCCGGCATCCCCGGCGCCTTCGCAGGCGCCTTGGGCTATGTCAGCAACCCTGACCTGGTCTCGCGCACCCACTTTGCTCGCTGGCTGGTGGACAGCGGCGCCTGCAGCGACACCGGCGCGGTGTTCCGGCGCTTCCTGACCGAAGGCAAGCCCGGCTATGTGGCCCATGCCTGGGCCGGGCTGGGCGAAGCGGTGCGCTGGATCACCCAAGCCGGCGGCGTGGCCGTGATCGCCCACCCGGGCCGTTACAAGCTTTCGGTCAACGAGGAATTCGCGCTGTTTTCCGAATTCAAGGCCCACGGCGGCCAGGGCGTGGAGGTGCTGACCGGCAGCCACGGCAGCGCCGACACCCTCAAATACGCCGAGATGGCGGGTGAGTTCGGCCTGCTCGCCTCACGCGGCAGCGATTTTCATTCGCCGACCGAAAGCCGCATCGAACTGGGCAGCCTGCCCGATCTGCCCGGCAGCCTGACCCCGGTCTGGCAGGCACTGTCGGGGCGCGACCTGGCCCTGCGTGGCTGAGATCCAGGCGGGCAAGGCAGCCAACGCCCTGCCCTGCGCCTGCGGGATCGCCGCCGCGCCCGCCGCCGGGTAGAGTGGGCGAAAAACGCGGGCACCCGTCCGCCGACCCAGCGCATGTCCCAGTATTTCGAGCTTCACCCCGACAACCCGCAACCCCGCCTGTTGCGCCAGGCTGCGGCCTTGCTGCATAACGGCGGGGTCTGTGCGGTACCCACCGACTCCAGCTATGCGCTGGTCTGCCACCTGGACGACAAGGTGGCCGCCGAGGCGCTGCGCCGCATCCGCGAGGTCGACGCCAAGCACCACCTGACCTTGCTGTGCCGCGACCTGTCGGAGCTGGCCAACTATGCGCGGGTCGACAACCGCCAGTACCGCATGCTCAAGCTGGGCACGCCCGGGCCCTACACCTTCATCCTGGAGGCGACCAAGGAGGTACCCCGGCGCCTGTCGCATCCCTCGCGCCGCACCATCGGCCTGCGCGTGCCCGACCACCGCGTGACCCAGGCCCTGCTGGCCGAGCTGGGTCAACCGCTGCTGGCCACCACCCTGATCGCGCCCGGCGACAGCAGCCCCATGAACGACCCCGGCGAGATCCGCGAACGGCTGCAGAAACTGCTGGCCGCCGTGCTGGACGCCGGCGCCTGCCCGATGGAACCCACCACGGTGATCGACCTCACCGACGATCAGCCTCAGCTGATCCGCCAGGGCCGCGGCGCGCTGGCCCGACTCGGGCTGTAGACCGACACCGGCGCGTTGGATGGCGCGGGCTCAAAGCCCTGCCAGCACCTGCTCGGGGCTGAAACCCAGTTGCGGCCGCCCCCGCACCAGCAAGGTGGGCGTGCCCTGGGCGCCTGCGGCCTGGTAGCGGCCAGCGCAATCGGCGTCGCGCTCGATGAAGCATTCGGTGAACGGCACCCCGTGACGCGTCATCCAGCGCCGCGCCCGGTCGCAGAACACACAGCGCTCGGAGGACAACATCAGGATGTCGCCGGGGCCTGCGCGCCCGGCCAGCTGTGCCGCCAGTCGGCCGGTCTGGTAGCTACGCCAGCCCTCGATGGCTGCGGTCACCAGCAGCACCCATACCAACAAACCTGCCAGTGAACGCCACCCGGTGCGTGCCATGGCGGCGTGCCCCAGCCTTACAAAGCAGCGGTGACGACGATCTCCACCTTCCACTCGGGCCTGGCCAGCGCGGCCTGCACGGTGGCGCGCGGCGGGGTTTGGCCGGCGACGACCCAGCCGTCCCAGACCGCATTCATGCCGGGGAAGTCGGCGATATCGGCCAGGTAGATCTGGGCCCGCAGGATGCGGGTCTTGTCGCTACCGGCCTGGGCCAGCAGGCGGTCGATAGCCGCCAGCACCTCGCGGGTCTGGCCGGCGATGTCGGCGGCGCCGCCCACCGCCACCTGGCCAGCCAGGTAGCAGACCCCGTTGTGCACGGCCATTTCAGACATGCGGGCACCGATTTCAAAACGCTGGACCATGGGGATTCAATTGCCTTTGGAAGAGGAACGGGAGGCGCTTTGCTTGCCAGGCGCGACATCGTCATGCAGGCGGCGGGTACGGCGCCGGCGCTTGCGCTGCTGGGCCGGTTCGGCCTTGGTGCCGAGTTTGGTTTCCTTGCCCGCCAGCAGATTGACGATATTGCGCGAGTGGCGCCAGATCAGCAGCAGACTCATCACCGCCACCGCCAGCGCCAGGGGTGGGCGCGACAGGAACATCAAGGTCACGAACGGGGCCACAAAGGCCGCCACGATCGACGCCAGCGACGAGTAGCGAAACACCGCTGCGGTGATCACCCACACCACCACGGTGCCCAGGCCCAGCAGCGGCTCGAAGGCCATCAGCACCCCGGCAGCGGTGGCCACACCCTTGCCGCCCTGGAAGCGGAAGAACACCGGCCACAGATGACCCAGGAATGCCGCCACGCCGACGAAGGCAATGGTGGTGTCCTCGAAACCCAGCTCGAAGGAATACCACTGCACCAGCGCCACCGGCGCCCAGCCCTTGAGCGCGTCCAGCAGCAGCGTGATCACCGCCGCCTTCTTGTTGCCCGAGCGCAGCACATTGGTCGCGCCCGGGTTCTTGGACCCATAGGTGCGCGGATCGCCCAGCCCCATCAGCTTGCTGACGATGACCGCGAACGACAACGACCCGATCAGGTAGGCGATCAGGAAGGCGGAATAGCTGTAGACAAGATCCATGGCGTCTGCCGGTTGGGCGCTGACACCCTGCACTGCGACGGCACCGGCGCACAAGCGCCCGGGCGGACAGGCCTACAAGGGGTGATGGGCAGCAAAACGCAAAGTGTAAGGCGCCGGCCAGCGCCAGGCCGCCTATCTGCGGCCGCGCCGCGCGCCTGGCTTGAAGGCAGGCTCGGGCGGCGGGTGCCCACCCGGCGGTGCCGAGAACAGCTTGGCCGCACGGCCCTTGAGCTCCAGCAGCTCGGTCGGAGTGATCGAGTACTTGCGGCCCACCACATCCACCTCGATGCGGAACTCGACATCCTTGCTGCCATTGCTGAGCGTGCCACAAGTGAAGTCGTAGTCCTCGCTTTCGGCGGGGAAGCCGTCGGCCTCCATGTCGAAATCCTTGTAGACCACATCGCGGATCTCGCCGCTGGCCAAATCGAGAACGCCGGTGGATTCAATCACCTCGTCGTCGAGTTCATCATGGATGGTGATCGGCAGTTTCAGGTCCATCGTGCGGCGCTCGGAGCCCCGGCAGGGCAATCGTTCAGGGGCCGGGATGATGCCACAGGGTCGCGCCCGGCCCGCCAGCCGGCCCCGCCAGGCCCGGATCAGGCCTGTGCCGAAACGAACACCCCGGTGGTCTGCAGCAGCAGGCCGGTGAGCCAACGCGCATGCACCGTGTGGACCCGGCCCTGGGCCCGGCAGTTGACCACCTCGACCACGCCTTCGAGCGCGCTGTCGATCAGGCGCAGCCTTTGGCCCACCGGCACCGGACGGGCGGCATAGAAGCTCAGACCGGACAAGGACAAATCGCGCCAACGCACCGGCAGGGCCGGCGCGGGCCAACCCAGGTGCACCTGGGCCACATGGTCCTGGTGGCGGCGAACCGCGCCACGCCGACCGAACAATTCCTGCCCGGCATGGGCGGGCTCAGGCAGGCGCGCGAGCGGGCTGTGGCAATGGCTGCAGCGGCTGTCCGGCCGCACCGGCGCTGCTACCGGCTGCGCGCACAAGGGGCAATGCAAGGGCGCGGGCGCCGGCCCGGGCACCAGGTTCAACAGGCTGGCACGGTCGCCCGCTGGCTCGGCGCGCTGTGCCGGGCCGTCGCGGCCCTGGTCCTGCAGGCTGGCGTCGTAGGCGGCACGCTGGTCGGCATCGCCCAACACCGCCCAGGCCTGGTTGACCAGCACCGCCTGGGCGTGCGTGCCGCCCAGATCGGGATGCTGGCGCAATCGGCTCAGCAGCGTGCGGTAGCTCGAGCGGATCACCTCGGTGGGTGCGTCGGGCTGCACGTGCAGCACACGGTAGTGGTTGCGGCGGTTGTCGGTCATGGAGGCTCAGCGCTTGGGCGTTTTTCGAGCGTGACCGGGCGGCGCGCCCCAGGGCGGCCGGTCCAAGGGCCGGGCCAGGGCTCGGGCGTTGTCGCGCATTGGCAGGGGCGAGCAGGCCTTTGTAGGTGTGGCGGGCGGGCAAGGTCGAAGATAACTCATGCACTCAGACCGGTTTATCGGTGATCTTCGCCAGAACTTGACCCACGTCCCTGGCCGCCCATTGTTTGAACAAAGTGGAAGCTATGCAAAAAATTGCACAGTTCGCCGAGAAGATCGTTTTTATCGATTTACCCCCCTTGAATGAGGGGGCAAACCCCGCGACTGCGGGCTGTTGATGCCTTGAGAGGGTCATCGAAGGCGTCGATACTCTTCACTATGGAAAATTTTCCGACAAATCAGCGGGCCCTGCTTCCGCACGCGGCCAATCTGCTGACCCTTGTCGTGCTGGTGGGCACGGGCTGGTGGTCGAACGGCCAGCGCCCTGCGTTGCCCACCCTGGTCGTGGCGGCTGCATCTGCGCCGATGGCTGTCAAACACAACAGCACCAAGGCGGCAGCCGGCGGTCATGAGCCGGTTCAGCAGTCGCCTGCCAAGGTGATCGCCTTGCTGCCGGTGGACGGCATCGTCAGCGTGGGTTACAGCGGCGCCGGCCTGCGCTGAGCGCGGCCACGCCAGCAACTTTGCCGGCTGCAGCCTGGCAATTCAGATTGCACAGCTGACGGCGCGTGCCCCCAGGCGGGTGCTGAGCACCGCCGGGTCGAGCGCCAGCAGATAACCGCGTCGCCCTCCGTTGATCAGGATCCGGGGCAAGGCCAGCACGCTGGACTCGACAAATAGCGGCAGCGCCTTGCGCAGCCCGAAGGGCGAGGTGCCACCGACCAGGTAGCCGCTGTGGCGCTGCGCCACCTCGGGCTTGCAAGCCTCGATGGCTTTGACGCCCACCGCCCGCGCCAGGTTCTTGGTGCTGACCTGGCGGTCACCATGCATCAGCACGATCAGCGGCTCGGCACGCTCGTTCTGCATCACCAGGGTCTTGACCACCGCGTGTTCGGGCCAGCCCAGGGCGCGCGCCGACTCGGCCGTGCCGCCATGCGCCACATAGGCATAGACATGCTCGGTGAAGTCCACGCCCAGGGCCCGCAGTTGCTGGGTGGCCGGGGTCTCGCTGACATGCTTGTCTTTCTTGGCCATGGGGTGCTCGCAAGCTTGGGCGGGTTGGAGGGCAGCAGGATCCTGTCGGGCAGGACCTCAGGCACCCAGGGCCACCGGCGCGTCCGGCTGGGCACACCACTCGCTCCACGATCCCGGGTACAGGCGCGCACCGTCCAATCCGGCAGCGGCCAGGGCCAGCAGGTTGTGGCAGGCGGTCACGCCCGAGCCGCACTGCATCACCAGCGCAGCAGCCGGCCGGCCCGCCATCAGCGCCCGCCAATCGGCCCGCAGCGCCTCGGCCGGCTTGAACTGGCCGTCGGCCGCCAGGTTGTCGCGGAAGAAACGGTTGGCAGCGCCCGGAATGTGGCCGCCCACTGGGTCCAGGGTCTCGTTTTCACCGCGAAACCGGTCTGGCGCGCGGGCATCGACGATCAAGCGTGCGCCCTGCCCCAGCCCCCCGCGCAATGTGGCGTAGTCCACCGCCTGCACCCGCGCCGGCCGCAGGCTGAAACGCCCCGGGGCCCGTGGCGCCACCGGGCCGGACTGCAGCCGGCCGCCTGCGGCATCCCAGGCCGCGATGCCCCCGTCCAGCACCTGCACGGCAGCATGGCCCACCCACAGCTGCATCCACCACAGCCGCGCCGCGTACATGCCGCCGGTGTTGTCGTAAGCCACCACGGGCAGGTCGTCGGCAAACCCCAATTCGGCCAGGCGTGCGGCAAAGGCTGCACGGTCTGGCAGGGGGTGGCGCCCGCGGCCGGCGGCTGCGCCGGCCTGGGGCCCGGATAGGTCGCGGTCCAGGTGCAGGTAGAGCGCGTCGGGCAAGTGCTGTTGGGCATGCAGGCGCTCACCGGCGGACGGATCGGCCAGGTCAAACCGGCAATCGACCAGCAGGCAGGGCGCGCCGCTGGCCAGGCGGGCGCGCAGCGCGGAGGCGGAAATCAGCGGAGAACTCATGATTTATCGGAGCCAGTTGACATTGCAGTGCATGCGCCGCCGGCCTGGGCCGGGGCGCGGCTTTCTTGCTGCAGGCCCGGCCTGCGGCCCTGCAGCATGCCGGTGGCGGCCATCGGCAGGGCGTCGGTGAGCCCGCTCACCCGGGGGCTTGCATGGGGTGGAAGGCGGCCGTGCCCATGGGCATGATGCGCGGCCCGCCGCAGCCCGCGCGGTTGGCCAGCAGCTGCCAGCGCCGCACAGGCCCTGGCCGGCGCGGCATACGGTGTCGGGCGTGGACGAGGCTGGCGCATGGACCGTGAGCTTACGGGCCCGCCAGCGGCCACGGCGCCGGGTCAAACCCCGGGGCCGGTGTCGAGAAATCCCCTCAAGTCCGCAGGTGTCTACCCGATAACCCGGTAGCGCCGCTTCATGACCGGCCTCTTCCCCGCACGGCCGACTTTCGGAGAACCCATGCAGTACACCGCCCTATCCCTGGTCCAACAGCGCATCGTGCTGGGGCGACCGCTGCCCTTCAATGTGCGCGACAACGACGGCACGCTGCTGCTGGCATGCGGCCAGGTGATCCGGTCAGCGGACCAGCGCGACGCCCTGTTTCAACGGGGTGCCCTGGTGGACCTGGCCGAGCTGCAGAGCGCCGCCGACAAGATCAAGCAGGCCACGCCGGCCGAGTTGCCCGGCCTGTGGGATGAAAGCATGAATCACCTGGGCCAGACCCTGCGCGATTCCGAGCGCGAGGGCTTTGTCGACGCCTTGCAGGACGCCACGCCGCCGGTGATGGCCCTGATCCAGCGCGACAAGGACCTGGCCATCTTCCATGTGCTGCGCCAGCAGGGCAATGCGCATGTGCAATACGGCGTCAACCACTCGATGCATGCGGCCATCACCAGCAGCCTGGTGGCCCAGCGCCTGGGCTGGAGCAGCGACGACGCGCAACGCGCCTTCAAGACCGCCCTGACGATGAACCTGTCGATGCTGGAGCTGCAGGGCCAGCTGGCGCAGCAGACCAGCCCGCCCTCGCCCGAGCAGCGTGCCGCCATCCAGGCCCATCCGGCCTTCAGCCGCAGCTTGCTGGAGATGGGCGGCGTGACCGACCGGGATTGGCTGATAGCCGTGGAACAGCACCACGAGGCGCCCGACGGCAGCGGCTACCCCCTAGGCCTGCGCAACTCGACCGACCTGGCCGCACTGGTGCGACGGGTCGACATCTACACCGCCAAGCTCAGCCCGCGCTCGACCCGCCGCGCGGTCGACGCCGACAAGGCCGGCCGCACCATGTTCATGCAGGAGCCCAGCCACCCGATGGTGCTGGCCATGGTCAAGGAATTCGGCGTCTACCCGCCGGGCTGCATGGTGCGGCTGGTGTCGGGTGAATGTGGCCTGGTGGTGCGCCGCGGCCCGACCGTGACCACGCCCATCGTGGCCGCCATGACCAGCCCAAACGGCGCCAGCCTGAGCCAGCCACTGCGCCGCGATACCTCGCAGCGCGAGCATGCGGTGCACTCGGTGATGGCCGCCAACCCCGGCAAGATGCACATTGCACCCGAGGACTTGATGGCACTGGCTGCGGCCTGAGCCAGGGCAGCGGCGCGCTCAGGCCGCGCCGGGCGCCGGCGCAAAGGCCTGCAGCGCCGGGCCGGCAAGCCGGCAGATGCGCCATTCGGGCATCACCGTGGCGCCCATCTTCTCGTAGAAGCGGATCGCGTCCTCGTTCCAGTCCAGCACGCTCCATTCAAACCGGCCGTAGTTGCGCGCCAGCGCCAGCCGGCCCAGGTGGGCCAGCAGGGCCTTGCCGATACCTGCGCCGCGGCAGGCGGGCTGGACGTACAGGTCCTCCAGGTAGAGACCCGGCTTGGCCAGGAAGGTGGAGAAATTGGTAAAGAACAGCGCATAGGCCACCACCCGCGCCGGGCTGCCGACGGCCGGCGCCCGCTCTGCCACCACCGCCTCCACCACCGGCCTGGCACCGAACAGATGAGGCGCCAGGGTCTCAGGTGTCAGCTGCAGCAGGTGGCTGAGCTGCTCGAACTCGGCCAGTTCGGCCACCAGGCCGGCGATCGCCGGTACATCGCCGGGCTGGGCCGGGCGCAATTGAAAATCGATCATGGCCGCGATTCTGGCAGCGCAACCCAGCCGCCTCAGCGGCAAGCCGGGCGGCATGTCGCTGCGCCGACAAACCGGCCAGGCCGCGCCGCCTACAGTGCGGGCATGACCGATGCCTACCCGATCCGCCGCCTGGGCCAGCCCCGCTTCCTGCCGGTGCGCCAGCTGCAATACCACCTCACCCAATGGGGCCAGCCCCTGCCCCGGCAACCGCTGCTGCTGATGGTGCATGGCTATATGGACGTCGGGGCGAGCTTCCAGTTCGTGGTCGACGCCATGACGGACGGGCCGCTGGGCCAGCGTTGCGTGGTGGCGCCCGATTGGCGCGGTTTCGGGCAGACCGAAGGCCCGCCCACCGACAGCTACTGGTTTGCCGACTACCTGGGCGACCTGGACGCGCTGATCGACGCCTTGTCGCCCGACGCGCCGGTCGATCTGGTGGGCCACAGCATGGGCGGCAATATCGTGATGAGCTATGCCGGCGTGCGCCCGCATCGGGTGCGCCGGCTGGTCAACCTCGAGGGCTTCGGCCTGCCTGACCTGCCCGCGGCGCAGGCCGCCGGCCGCCTGGCGACCTGGCTGGACGCGCTGAAACACCCGACTTCGTTGAAACCCTATGCCAGCCTGGCGGCGGTGGCCCAGCGCCTGCGCAAGAACAACCCGCGCCTGGCCGAGGACAAGGCGCTCTGGCTGGCCGGGCATTGGTCGGCGCTGGCGGCCGATGGCCAATGGCACCTGCGCGCCGACCCGGCGCACAAGCGCATCAACCCGGTGCCCTACCGCGCGGCCGATGCCATCGCCACTTGGTCGGCCATCAGCGCGCCGCTGTTGTGGGTGCAGGCCCATGCCAGCCGGGCCGACGACTGGTGGGGCGGGCGCTACTCGATTGCCGAATTCCAGTCGCGGCTGGCGCATGTGCCGGACGTGCGCCAGGTCGAGCTGCGCGACGCCGGCCACATGCTGCACCATGACCAGCCCGAGGCCCTGGCGCGGGCGCTGGAGACCTTCCTGGCCTGAGCGGCAGCACCACGGCGGCACCGGTGGACTCAGAGCCTGTGATTAATTTCGGCGTGACCGAGCAACGCCCAAAAAGGCGCGCGATCTAGGCGCAAAGCGCAGTCATAGCCCGGGCTATGACGAGCATTTGCAACGACGAGCGGGCGTCTTTTGGGGTGGTGAGCGGGCATGTCGGAATAAATCACAGGCTCTCAGTGCAGCATGGCCGGGTCTGCGCGCGCCTTGGGCACCGGTGAACCCCAGCAGTTCATGCAGCGCCACTTGCACCGCAAGGCTTGAGGCCGATGGCCCGGTGCCGGCCGCGCCCGGGCCGGCACCGCGCTGGGCTCAGGCCCGGCCCAGGCGCCACAGCGATGTGAGCTCGGCCGCGCGCGCGGCATGCAGGGCGTCGGCCGGGTCGGTCGCCCGGCGGTGCTGCGGCCGGATGTCACTGCGGCCCAACACGCACAGGCCGGCCGCCGCGATCCAGCCCAGCAATTCGGCGCGCGAGCGCAGGCCCAGGTGCTCGGCCAGGTCAGACAGGATCAGCCAGCCCTCGCCGCCAGGCGCCAGGTGGGGCGCCAGGCCGGCCAGGAATCCCCGCAACATCCGGCTGTCGGGGTCGTAGACGGCGGCGTCCAGCGCGCCATGCACCGGCGCCGGCACCCAGGGCGGGTTGCACAGCACCAGGCCGGCCTGACCGGCCGGGAACAGATCGTGCAGGCTCAGCCTGACCTGCTTGGCCAGACCCAGGCGTTGCAGGTTGGCTGCCGCACAGGCCAGCGCGGCGGGCGAGACATCGCTGGCCTGCACGGCCAGGCCCCGCTTGGCCAACAGCGCCGCCAGCACACCAGTGCCGGTGCCGATGTCAAAGGCCCCCAGGGCCAGCGCCGCCGCAGGCAGCGGCGCCTGTGCCACCAGGTCGACATACTCGCCCCGTACCGGCGAATACACACCGTAATGCGGGTGGATGCGCCCGCCCAAGGCCGGCACCACAAGGCCGCGCCAGCGCCACTCATAGGCGCCTACCCAGCCCAGCAGTTCGCGCAGCGAGGCCACGTAATGGCCAGGTACCGGGCCCTGGGCCTGCAAGGCAGCGGCGCGCACATCGGCGGCGCGTGCCAGCGGCAGGCTGTGGTCGGCCTCGAAGGGCAGCAGCAGCAAACCCAGCAGGCGCGCACGTTCGGCCTGTTGCTGGCGCTGCAGATGGAAGGCCTCGGCCAGCGTGGCAGGCGGGGCCGAGGGACGCTTCTGGCGCCGGTCCAGCCGGCGGCCCAGGGCCTGCAGCATCTGGCGAGCCTGCGGATAGTCCCCCCGCCAAAGCAGGCCGGTGCCCTGGCTGACCAGGCGGAAAGCGGCGTCGGCCGCCAGCCCCTCGTCGGCCACCACCACCCGCATCGGGGCCGGATGCCCGGCGGGCGAGCGCCAGTCGGCCCCTTGCGGCTGGCCGTCATCGTCCAGCCAGGTGATCCGGGGTGGGGCATCGCTCATCGACAGCATTGTCACTGGGCCGGCGAAGGCAGCCGTAACCCCGCCCGCGGCACAGCGACGGCGCATCAGCGCGCCCTCGGGAACACCCTGAGGCATTCGACCGGCGGTCACGACGTACAGGTCTTGTGCCGTGCCGGCAGTCGGCAGGGCCACCCCCCACAGAAGTTGCACCCATGCACAAGATCAAGGTCCAGGCCGGATTGGCCGCCGTAGCCATGTTGATGGCGGCCTGCGCCACCCAAGCTGCCAGCGGCCCGATGGGCTTTTTCATCACCAGCGCGGGCAGCGGCAAGGGCGCCGACCTGGGCGGCCTGGCCGGCGCCAAGACCTGGCGCGCCTACCTGAGCATGCCGCCCACCTTCGCGGCCGGGGCCAACCCGGCGGTGCCCGCCGTCAATGCGCGCGACCGCATCGGCAATGGCCCCTGGTTCAATGCCAAGGGCGAGTTGGTGGCGCGCGACCTGGCCCAGCTGCACGGCAACAACCATCTGAGCAAGACCAGCGCGCTGGACGAACGCGGCCAGGTCGTCAACGGCCGGGGCGACAACCCCAACCAGCACGACATCCTCACCGGCTCGCGCGAAGACGGCACGGCATTTGCGCCGCAGACCGACACCACCTGCGGCGCCTGGACCCAGAGCGGAGCCAACGGTTCGGCCATCGTCGGCCACCAGGACCGCAGCGGCCCGCTGCCCGGGGCCTGGGCCGAATCCTGACCGCAGCCCTGGCCGCGCTCGCTACCCAAGCCGTCTCGGCCGGCCCGGTCAGCGCGCTGTACCTCTCCAATGGCGGCCACACGATCAATGTCGTGCAGGGCAACGCGGTCACCCAATCCTGGAACACCGTGTTTGGCAGCGAATAGTCCTTGCAGGTCTGGGGTGATGTGCGCACCAACCTCAACTGCAACGGCTGCAGCGCCGCAGGTGCCCAGTACACCTTGGGCGGCAGCTACACCGGAACAAATTACGCCTACCCCACTGGCATGGGCAGCGATTCGGACGACGACATGCCAACGGCGTACTCGCGCTGGACAACGCAGACCAGACGCTCTGGCTGGTTGACAACAGCAATGGCAACAGGCTGCAGCAATGGTCCAAGGGGGGCACGCTGCTCAGCACCGGCAGCGTTGTCGGCTACAGCCTGGGCGGTGAGTTCGACCTGTCCGCCGGCGCGGCCATGTGCCTGAGCCTGCCAGCGTCGCCCTGGTCGCACTGGCCCTGGCCGGCCTGGGCGCCAGCCGCCGCCGGGCCTGAGCCCGGCCGGGCGCGCCGCAGATCGAAGTGCCCGGCGCTGCCACGGCCGCGCCGGGCCTCAGGACAAGGCCCGGCCGATCAGGATCTTCTGCACCTCGGACGTGCCCTCGTAGATCTGGCAGACCCGCACATCGCGGTAGATGCGCTCGACCGGAAAGTCGCTCAAGTAACCATAGCCGCCCAGCACCTGGATCGCGCCCGAGCACACGCCCTCGGCCATCTCGCTGGCCATCAGCTTGGCCATCGCGGCCTCTTTCAGGCAGGGCCGGCCGGCGTCCTTCAGGCTGGCGGCATGCCAGATCAACTGGCGCGAGGCTTCGATCTTCATCGCCATCTCGGCCAGCTTGAACTGGATCGCCTGGTGCTCGAAGATCGGCACGCCGAAGGCCTTGCGCTCCTTGCTGTAGGCCAGCGCGCAGTCGAAGGCCGCGCGCGCCATGCCGAGTGACTGGCTGGCGATGCCGATGCGCCCGCCCTCCAGGCCCGACAGCGCGATCTTCAGGCCTTGGCCCTCGTCGCCAATCCTGTTCTCCACCGGCACCCGGCAGCCGTCGAACACGATCTGGGCGGTGTCGCTGGCATGCTGGCCCATCTTGTCCTCGACCCGCGCGACCTGGTAACCGGGCGTGGCGGTGGGCACCAGGAAGGCGCTGATGCCGCGCTTGCCGGCGGCCTTGTCGGTGACGGCCATGACGATGGCCAGGTCGCCGTTCTTGCCGCTGGTGATGAACTGCTTGACACCGTTGAGCACATAGTGGTCGCCGCCCGAACTTGCCACAAACGCCGCGGTGGTCTTCAGGCCGCCGGCCTCGCTGCCCACATGCGGCTCGGTCAGGCAGAAGGCGCCCAGCATGTCGCCGCGCGCCAGCGGCTTCAGGAAGCGCTGCTTCTGGTCGTCATTGCCGAAGGCCATCAGGATCGAGCAGACCGGGCAGTTGTTGACACTGACCACGGTGCTGGTGGCGCCATCACCGGCGCCGATTTCCTCCAGGATCAGGGCCAACGCCAGGTAGTCCAGGCCGGCGCCGTCCCATTCGGTGGGCACGGCCACGCCGTAGCAGCCCAGCGCGGCCAGGCCCTTCAATTGCGCGGCCGGGAACTGGTGGCTCTTGTCCCAGGCCGCGGCATGCGGGGCGATCTCGGCCTGCACATACTGGCGCACGGCGTCCTGCACCGCGAGGTGGTCTTCACTGAGCAGCATTGGGGTTCAACTCCGGCAGGCGGCGCTGATCACAGCATCTCCAGGGCCAGCGCGGTGGCCTCGCCGCCGCCTATGCAGAGTGCGGCCACGCCGCGCTTCAGGCCGCGCTTGCGCAGCGCGCCGAGCAAGGTGACAACGATGCGCGCGCCCGATGCGCCGATCGGGTGGCCCAGCGCACAGGCGCCGCCGTGCACATTGACGATGTCGTGGGGCAGGCCGAAATCGACCATCGCAGCCATGGTCACCGCCGCAAAGGCCTCGTTGACCTCCCAGAGGTTGACGCTCTTGGCATCCCAGCCGGATTGCTTCAACACCTTTTGGATGGCGCCGGCCGGTGCGGTGGCAAACCACTGCGGCTCCTGGGCGTGCACCGCCTGGGCCACGATGCGGGCGATGGGGGTGGCGCCATGCTGGCGGGCGGTGGATTCACGCATCAGCACCAGGGCTGCGGCGCCGTCCGAGATGCTGGACGCGTTGGCTGCGGTGATGGTGCCGTCCTTCTTGAAGGCGGGTTTGAGGCCCGGAATCTTGTCGAGCTTGGCCTTGCGCGGCTGCTCGTCCATGCCGATCACGCTGTCGCCGGCCTTGCCGGGCAGGGTGACGGGTGCCATTTCCCAGGCGAAGCTGCCGTCCTCGTTGGCCTGGCGGGCGCGCGCAGTGGAGGTGATCGCGAACTGGTCCTGGGCTTCGCGGGTGAAGCGGTATTTGTCGACGCACTGCTCGGCAAACACGCCCATGGCCTTGCCCCGCTCATAGGCATCTTCCAGGCCGTCCATCGCCATGTGGTCGAACAGCTGTGCCGCGCCATAGCGCACGCCCTTGCGGGCAAACATCAGGTGCGGCGCATTGGTCATGCTTTCCATGCCCCCGGCCACCACCACCGACGCGCTGCCCGCGGCCCGCATGTCATGGGCGAACATCATCGCGCGCATGCCCGACCCGCACATCTTGCTCAGCGTCACCGCGCCGGCACTGTCGGGCAGGCCGGCCCGGCGCATGGCCTGGCGCGCCGGGGCCTGGCCCTGGCCGGCCATCAGGCAGTTGCCCATCAGCACCTCGTCGATGGCATCGCCCGGCACGCCGGCGCGCTCGACTGCGGCGCGCAGTGCCACCGCGCCCAGCTCCCAGGCCGCGAGG
>JANNZD010000116.1:0-42406 GCA_031410435.1 Betaproteobacteria bacterium
CTTTCCCGCTGAAGTAGTACTTCCAGAACCAGCGCTTCGATCCCGAAGGAACGACCTCAAGGTACAAGCCTCCAGAGTCGGCGAGTCGGACACGCAGTTTGCCTGCTGGGCAGGCCGCATTTTTGCAGTGTGTTTGAGTGAGCATAGGGGAACAAACCTCCGAACGGACAGGGACACTGCCGTTCGTTCCCCTACATGTTCCCCTACATCCGCTGCGCTGCCGTGAGACGGCAGAAACCTTCCTGACGCAAACAACTGCCTAAGTCGTTGATTTTGCGTGGAGTTTGGTCCTTGGTGGGACCGCATGAAACGGTATCTTGGGGTGGCTGATGGGACTCGAACCCACGACGACCAGAATCACAATCTGGGACTCTACCAACTGAGCTACAGCCACCGTCGAGCCGATAAGTATACCGCGTCAGGGTTTGGCCGGGGCCGACGCAGCGGCGGCGGCGGCCAGCGGATCGACCTTCTTCTCGGCCTTGTAGCGGCTGCTCAGGCCCTTGTAATAGGCCTCCGCCTCGGCCCGGGCCCAGGCCTGGCCGTACTGGGCTTGCAGAGCCTTGTCTTCTTCAGGCTTGAGTTCGCGCGGCAGTACTTTGTCTATGCGCGCGACCATAAAGCCTACCCCCGGCACCGCCACGCCGGCCAGCGCCGGCAGCCGGGTGGCATCGGCACCCAGCACCGCCTCCAGCGCCGGTCGGGCCAGGCCCAGCGGGGCGGCGCGCGATACCGTCATCGGCTCACCCAGGCTGCCGCTGGCCGGGTCGGCCTTGAGTTGCGCCAGCCGGGCCTGCCCTTCCTTGCGCGCAAGCGCCTCGGCCTGGGTCGCGACCAGGCGTTGCCGCACGGCCTCCTTGACCTCCGCCAGCGGCAAGGTGCGCGCCGCCTGATAGCGGGTGATGCGGGCCGACGCCAGCTGGTTGGAACCGACCTCCACCGCCTCGCTGTTGCGCTTGTTCTTGACCACATCGTTGCCGAACACCGATTCCAGCAGCTTGGCCGAAGCCAGCGGGCCGGTGGCGCCAGGCTTTGGCTGGCGTTGCACCAGCGCGCTGCGCTTTTCCAACTTGAGCTTGTCGATCACCGGCTGCAGGCTGTCGGATTGCTCGTAGACCAAATTGCTGAACTGCTCAGCCGCTTCGGCCCAGCGCTTGATGGCCAGTTGCTGGCGCACCTCGTCCTCGATGGTGCTGCGCACCGCCTCGAAGGGCTGCTTGTCACCGCCCCGCACCGCCTCCAGTCGCAGCACGTGGTAGCCGAAATCGGTCTCGATCACCGCGCTGGTCTCGCCCGGCTTCATCGCAAAGGCGGCGTCCTCGAAGGGCTTGACCATTGCACCTCGGCCGAAGAATTCCAGATCGCCGCCATTGGCCGCCGAGCCCGGGTCCTCCGAATTCTTCCTGGCCACCTCGGCGAAACTGGCTGGCGCCTTGCGCACCTCGGCCAACAGCGCTTCGGCGCGCGCCTTGGCCTTCTGCTTCACATCGGGCGCGGCGTCCTTGGCGGCATTGATCAGGATGTGGCGCACGCGGCGCTCTTCGGCTGCGGTGTAGCGGCTGATGTTCTCGGTGTAGTACTTGCGCAGGTCTTCGTCGGACACCGGGATGCCCTTCTTGATGGTGGCCAGGTCGAGCAGCACGTAGTCGATGTCGGCTTGCTCGGGCGCCCGGAAGCTGGCTTCGTTGGCCTTGTAGAAGGCCTCGATCTCCGCGTCGGTGGGCGCCACCTTGGCGACGTAATCCTTGGTGTCGAAACGCTGCAGCCGGATCTCGCGGCGCTGCAGCAAGGCATCCAAGGCCTGCGCCACGTTGGCCGCCGGCGCCAGCACCGACCCGGTGATGCCGCCCTGCACCTGCTGCAGGGCGATGTCCTGGCGCAACCGGGCCGCGAACATTTCAGAGCTCATGCCCTGGGCCTGCAGCAGGTCCTTGTTGACACTGCCGTCGGCATTGCGCAGCTGGGCGAATTGCGGATCGCTCACGAACAGGCGCTGCAAGCGCTCGTCGGTGACCACCAGGTGCAGCTTGTCCATCGCCGTGGCCAGCACGCGCTGGCGCAGCAAACCATCGAGCGATTCAGCGCGGAAGCGGGGCGAGTCGAGCAGCTTGACATCCATATCCGGGGCCTGGCGGCGCAGCCGCTCGACCTGGTCGCGATGGCTCATGTCCCATTCAGACTGCTTGATGGCCTGACCATCGACCACCGCCACGGTGGTGTTGCCGCCCTCGGTGAACTTGGAATAGCCCTGAATCCCGAACACCACGAATGACGGCAGGATCAGGATCAGCAGCAGAAACTGCAGGAGCCGGGTATGGGTGCGGACAAATTCGAACATGGTGACAGCCTCGGAATGGGGCGTGCAAACGGAGCGGTGGATCGCCTCCCACCCGCCGGCCAGCGCTGGCCTGCAAAAAAGGCGAACCGGGGTTCGCCTTGTCGGAGTGCAGCATGGCGCAGGGGCGCCAAACCCCGGATTCTACGGTCGGCCGCATGGCCCCTTGCCGGGCCCGGGCTGGGCCCGCGGCCGAGGCCGCTAAAGCCACTGCGGTGGTGGGTGCTGAGGGGCTCGAACCCCCGACCTACGCCTTGTAAGGGCGCCGCTCTACCGGCTGAGCTAAGCACCCGCAGTGATCGACAAGGGCTGGCCTCGCGGCGCAGCCACAGCGCTCAGTTGAGCGCGTCTTTCAGGCCTTTCCCGGCCCTGAATTTTGGCACCTTGGCGGCCTTTATCTTGATGGCGGCGCCGGTGCGGGGGTTGCGACCGGCACGCGCCGCCCGCTTGGTGACGGCAAAGGTGCCAAAGCCGACGATGGACACGCTGCCGTTTTTCTTCAGGGTGGTCTTGACGCCCCCGATCAGGGCTTCCAGGGCGCGCGTGGCGGCTGCCTTGGAGATGTCAGCCTGCTTGGCAATGTGCTCGATCAATTCGGCCTTGTTCACAGATTTGCCCCCTCTTGTGGTTGCCTTGACAGGTCTTGATGGCCGCTGCGGGGCCCCTACCGTGGTGTTGTTTGCCAGGCACGATTGATTACAGCCGTCGGCCTTGTGCAGTGTCAAGCGAAGCCCAAAATTTTATGTGCAAAGTCCGGTAAGGCTCGGGCCTGCGGCAGGCAGCAGCGCCAGGCCGTGCAAAAAGTCTCACTGGGCCCGGCCTGCCCGCAGCACCAGCCACACGCCCGCCGCGCACAGCAGCATGCCCAGAACGGTGAACAGGCCCAGCGGCTCGTCGAACAGGATCCAGGCCAGCAGCGCGGTGCAGGGCGGCACCAAATAGAACAGACTGGCCACCCGGGTGGCGGCGCCCCGCTGGATCAGCAACATCAACAGCGAACTCGCGCCCAGCGACAGGCCCAACACCGACCACAGCAACGCCAGGCCCAGGTGGGGATGCCACTGCATGCGGCCGGTCTCCAGCGCGCTCAGCGGCCAGGTCAGCGCCAGCGCAGCCAGCAGTTGCACAAAATTGCCGCTTCGCACATCCACCGGCGCCACATGATGCTTCTGGTACAGCGTGCCAGCGGTGATCGACGCCAGGGCCAACATCGACAAGGCCAGGTTGAAGGCCGAGACCTCGCCCGTGGCCAGGCGCGGCCAGACCACCAGGCCGACACCGGCCAGGCCCAGCGCCAGGCCGGACCATTGCTGTCCCGACACCGGCTGATGGCCGCTGCGGCTGACCCAGATTGCGGTGAGCACCGGCTGCAGGCCGACGATCAGCGCCACGGTGCCGGCCGGAATGCCGGCCTTGACCGCAGCCCAGACCCCGCCCAGGTAGCCGGCATGCATCAATACCCCGGTGACTGCCAGGTGCCCCCATTGCGCCCGACCCTGCGGCCAGGCCACGCCGGCGGCCCGGATCCACACCCCGAAGGCCAGCAGCGAGAAGGCATAGCGCCAGACCAGGAAGGTCAGCGGCGGCGCATACGGCATGGCCAGCCGGGCCACCACGAAGCCGGTGCTCCAGACCCCGACGAAGACCCAGGGCATGGCGGCCAGCAGGGCCTGCTGGCGCGCGGCCGGCGCGACGGCACTCACCGCGCCTTGGCCCGTATCTCGGGCAGCGCGCGCTGCAGGTAATAGACCATCGACCAGATCGTCAGCACGGTGGCCAGCACGATCAGCACCGTGCCCCACAGCCGGCTGTCGATGACGCCGAACAAGGGGCCGTCGTAGAGCAGAAAGGGGATGGCCGTCATCTGGGTGGCGGTCTTGAACTTGCCCAGCACATGTACCGCCACGCTGCGCGACGCACCGATCTGGGCCATCCATTCGCGCAGCGAAGAGATGGCGATCTCGCGCCCGATGATGACCAGGGCCACCAGCACGTCCACCCGGTCAAGCTTGACCAGCACCAGCAAGGACGCACAGACCAACACCTTGTCGGCCACCGGGTCGAGAAAGGCACCGAATGCCGAGGTCTGGTTGAGCTTGCGCGCCAGCCAGCCGTCCAGCCAGTCGGTGGCGGCAAACACCACGAACATCACGGTGGCCACCAGGTTGCGGGTGGCGGCGTCCAGCGGCAGGTAGAACACCCCGACGATCAGCGGGATCGCGACGATGCGGGCCCAGGTCAGCAGTGTCGGCAGGGTCCAGAACATCACCCATTGTGCAGGACGCGATGCACACCGAGCCGGCTGCGCCGGGCTGGCACGGGCCTGGATCAACGCAAGGCGCGGTAGATTTCCTCGGCCAGGTCGTGCGAGATGCCTTCCACGCTGCACAGCTCGTCGACACTGGCCGACCCGACCCCGCGGATACCGCCAAAGCGCTGCAGCAGCCGGGCCCGCTTCTTGGGGCCGACGCCGGCGATGTCTTCCAGCTTGCTGCCGCCGGTGCGCACGCTGGCGCGCTTGGCGCGCATGCCGGTGATGGCAAAGCGGTGGGCCTCGTCGCGGATCTGCGCCACCAGCATCAGCGCGGCCGAATCGTGGCCCAGGTAGACCTTGTCGCGGCCGTCGGCAAACACCAGCTCTTCCAGGCCGACCTTGCGGCCCTCGCCCTTCTCCACACCGACGATCAGCGACAGGTCCAGCCCCAGGGATTCGAAGACCTCGCGCGCCATCGATACCTGGCCGCGCCCGCCGTCCACCAGCACCAGGTCGGGCAGGCGCAGGGCCTTTGGGCTGGCGGCGGGGCTGCCCTCGGCCAACCCTTCACCGGCCCTCTGCGCCGCCGCACGGGCCTCGGCCACCTTGGCATAGCGGCGGGTCAGCACCTGGCGCATGGCGGCATAGTCGTCGCCACCGGTGATGCCCTCGATGTTGTAGCGGCGGTACTCGGCCGGGCGCATCGCATGGCTCTGGTAGACCACGCAGCTGGCCTGGGTGGCCTCGCCGGCGGTGTGGCTGATGTCGAAGCACTCGATGCGCAGCGCGTCCAGGTCCAACACCGCCAGGTCCAGTGCGTCGACAAGCGCGCGGGTACGCTCGCGCTGGCTGCCCTCTTCGGCCAGCAGGCGGGCCAGCGCGATCTGGGCGCCCTTGTCGGCCATCTCCAGCCAGGTGCGGCGCTGCTCGCGCGGCTGGTGCTGGGCAGTGATCTTGCTGCCGGTCTGCTCGCCCAGCGCGGCCAGCAGATCGGCTGCCACCGCATGGCTGAGCACCAGCCCGGGCGGCGGCGCCACGCCCAGGTAATGCTGGGCAATGAAGGCCTCCAGCACCTGCTGCTCGATCGAGATCGCACCCTGGCGCTCGGCGGCCTCGTCCTCGGTCAGCGCGCTGGCCTCCTCGACATGGGTGGGGAAGTAGGCCCGGTCGCCCAGGTGGCGGCCGCCGCGCACCATGGCCAGGTTGACACAGGCCCGGCCGCCCAGTACCCGCACCGCCAGGATGTCGACATCGCGGTCGCGCGAGGACAGGCTGCTTTCCTCCATCGTCTGCTGGTGCAGCACCCGTGACAGCGCGCTGATCTGGTTGCGCACCTCGGCCGCGCGTTCGAATTCCAGCACCTCGGACAAGGCCATCATCTGGGCCTGCAGCGTGGCCAGCACCTCGTCGGTGGCACCCAACAGGAAGCGCTCGGCATGCGAGACATCACGCCGGTAGTCGGCCGGCGTGATCAGCCCCACGCAGGGCCCCGAGCAGCGCCGGATCTGGTACAGCAGGCAGGGCCGGCTGCGGTTGGCAAACACCGTGTCCTCGCAGGTGCGCAGCTTGAAGGCCTTCTGCAGCAGCAGGATGGTCTCCTTGACCGCCCAGGCCCCGGGGTAGGGGCCAAAGTAGGTGTGCTTGCGGTCGACCGCGCCGCGGTAGTAGGCCAGGCGCGGGAAGGGGTGGCTCTGCAGCTTGAGGTAGGGGTAGCTCTTGTCGTCGCGGAAAAGGATGTTGAACTTCGGCGCCAGCGTCTTGATCAGGTTGTTTTCAAGCAGCAGGGCCTCGGCCTCGGTGCGCACCACCGTGGTCTCGAGCCGCGCGATGCGGCTGATCATGTGGCCGATGCGGGTGCCGCCATGGTCCTTCTGGAAGTAGCTGGCCACCCGCTTCTTCAGGCTGCGCGCCTTGCCCACATACAACACCTGGCCCTGGGCGTCGAAGTAGCGGTAGACGCCCGGCAGGCCCGGCAGTGCAGCCACTTCGGCCAGCAGGCGTTCGCGCTGGTCGGGCTCGGGCAGCGCTTCAGCGGCCAGCCCAGCCGCAGGCCCGACAGCCGGCGCGCGGTCCACTGCGGGCAGGGCCGGGGCGCTGGGATCGGGGTCGTTGGGGGGCGGGCTTGGGGGCATGGGCTGGGGCGATTCTGCCGCCCCCACTGCCCACCCCTGCAGGCTGCCGAGGCTTGCCACTGCGCCCGGGCACCGGCCAGCACCGAAGCGACCGCTGCCGCAGCCCCAATAATCGCCCCCATGCTGTGGGATGTGTTCTGCCGCGTGATCGACAACTTCGGCGATGTAGGGGTGTGCTGGCGCCTGGCGACCGAGCTGGGCCGGCGCGGCCAGGCGGTGCGCCTTTGGATAGACGATGCGGCGGCGCTGGCCTGGATGGCGCCCGCCGGCGCCCCGGGCGTGCAGGTGCTGGACTGGACCGAGCCGGCGCCCGACCTGCCGCCCGGCCAGGTGGTGATCGAAGCCTTTGGCTGCACCCTGCCGCCAGCCCTGCTGGCGCGCATGGCCGGCCTGCCCACCGCCCAGGCTCCCGTCTGGATCAACCTCGAATACCTCAGTGCCGAGGCCTATGTGGCGCGCTCGCACGGGCTGCGCTCGCCGCAGTTCAGCGGGCCGGGCGCCGGCCTGCGCAAATGGTTCTACTACCCCGGGTTCACGCCGGACAGCGGCGGCCTGCTGCACGCCGGCGCCGACAGGTCCGCCCGCGCCGACGCCCAGGCCTGGGCCCAAGCCCGGGGCTGGGGCAGCCAGGCTGACGAACGGGCAGTGACGCTGTTCTGCTATCCCAACCCGGCCTTGCCGGCGCTGCTGGCGGCACTGGCTGACCGGCCCACGCTGCTGCGGGTGCCGCCCGGGCCGGTGCGGTCCCAGCTGGCCAGCCTGGCGCTGCCGCCCGGCCTGCGCTGGGTGGAAACCCCCTACCTGCCCCAGGCCGATTTCGACCGGCTGCTGGCCGGGGCCGACCTCAACATCGTGCGCGGCGAGGATTCCTTCGTGCGCGCCCAGCTCTGCAGCGGGCAGCCCCTGCTGTGGCAGGCCTACCCGCAGCAGGACGACGCCCATCTGGCCAAGCTGACAGCCTTTCTCGACCGCTACCTGGCCGGCTGGCCGGCGGCGCTGTCCGCCACGGTACGGCAGGCCTTCCTGGCCTTCAACAGCGACGCCTTCGGGCCGCTGCGCCTGCCCGATGCGGGCCGCTGGCCGGATTGGGCCGCCGCCCATGGCCAGTGGCGGCAGCAGCTGCTGGCCCAGCCGGGCCTGTGCGAGCAGCTGCTGCGCTTTGTCACCGACCAGCAAGCCGCAGCATCCGCCCCAAAACCCGGCTAAAATCGCGGGCTTTGCTCCGCTCACGCCTGCCATCCCAGGCCCGGAGTGCCCCTGATTCGGGAACCCCCATGAAAATCGCTCAAGAAATCCGCGCCGGCAACGTCATCATGCAGGGCAAGGACCCGTGGGTCGTGCTGAAGACCGAGTACTCACGCGGCGGCCGCAACTCGGCCACCGTGCGCATGAAGCTCAAGAGCCTGCTCAACAACCAGGCCACCGAGACCGTCTTCAAGGCCGACGACAAGATGGACCAGATCGTGCTGGAGAAGAAGGACTGCACCTACACCTACTTCGCCGACCCGATGTATGTGTTCATGGATTCCGAGTACAACCAGTTCGAGGTCGAGTCCGAGAACATGGGCGACGCGATCAACTACCTCGAAGACGCGATGCCGGTCGAAGTGGTGTTCTACGACGGCAAGGCCATCTCGGTCGAGCTGCCCACCTCGCTGGTGCGCGAAGTGACCTGGACCGAGCCGGCCGTCAAGGGCGACACCTCGGGCAAGGTGCTCAAGCCGGCCAAGATCTCGACCGGCTTCGAGATCCCGGTGCCGATCTTCGTGGCCCAGGGCGACAACATCGAGATCGACACCCGCACCCACGAGTACCGCAAGCGCGTCTGAGAGGCTGAGCGCGCTGCCGGCCTCACCCCCGAAAGGGCACTGCGGTGCCCTTTTTGCTGGTCGGCCGGCGCAGGCCTGGCCACGCACCGGTGCTACCGTGCAGCCATGAGCTTCGACTTCGACGCGGCGGTGCAGGCGCCGCACCGCATGCTGCCCGGGCTGCGCCGCCTGGCGCCCGGCGCGCTGCACCTGACGCCGTCGGTGGTGCCGAACCGCGGCCTGGCCCGGCACCTGCGCGAGAAGCTGGCGGTGCTGTGGGCCTTCCCGACCCAGGCGCTGTTGTGTGCGCCCGGCTTCGACGCCGGGCCGGCGCTGGCGGCCCTGGCCTGCCAGGCCGCCAGCGAGCACCCGCAGGCCTTCGTGCTGCAGGGTGAGCGCTGGCACGCGCCCTGGCTGGGCTGGGCGCTGGACGGCGACGGGCCGCCCCAGGACACCGGCACCGGCTGGCCCGAAATCGGCAGCCTGCTGCACCAGCTGCCGCCGGCCTGGCGCCGCAGTGCGCTGCTGAGCCTGGCCTTCGAGGAGGACTTCGCCATCGTCGACGCCGCCAGCGGCAAGCTGCCCTGGCTGGCGGTGGCACTGCCGTCGATGTGGGCGCCCGAGCACAAGATCGGCCGGTCTTTTGCCGAGGTGCACGCGCCGGTGGCCGACAGCCGGCTGATCGTCGGCGCCGCGCCGCAGCTGCTGACGCTGGTGACGGCCGGCGAGCGCTGGGAGCGCTTTGTCTGGACGCTCTCGGCCCACCCGCGCCTGCATGCCCACCCCGACCGGGTGGACCCGGCGCGCTGGCCGGCCGGCCTGGACGACGACGCCCTGGCCGCCCAGACCTGGTGGCGCACCGAGCGTCAGACTTTCATCCCGGTGCCGGGCGCAGGCCAGGCGGTGTTCACGATCCAGGTCCAGGTCACGCCGCTGGCCCGGGCCTGGGTCGCACCCGGCCAGGCCGCCCGGGTGCAGGCGGCGCTCGCGTCGATGAGCGAGGCGGTGCTGGCCTACCGCGGCCTGGCCCAGGCCCGGGCGCCGCTGCTGCGCTGGCTGGCGCGCCAGGCCGCCGCGTGAGCTGGGGCCCGATCCAGCCCGCCCGCATCGACTTCAGCGATACGGCGGCCCCCAGCGCGCCCGACTTCGGCGATGTCTACCATGCCCGCGCCGGCGCGCTGGCGCAGGCGGCGCATGTCTTCCTGGGCGGCAACGGCCTGCCCGGGCGCTGGGCCGGGCGGGCGCAGTTCGCGGTGCTGGAGACCGGCTTCGGGCTGGGCCACAACTTCCTGGCCACCTGGGACGCCTGGCGGCGCGATCCGCGGCGCTGCGCCCGACTGAGCTTCGTCAGCATCGAGAAGCACCCGCCCCGGCAGGCCGACCTGGCGCGCGCCCATGCGGCATCGCCGCTGCCCGCGCTGGCCGGCGCGCTGGTGGCGCAGTGGCCCGCGCTGACCCCCGACCTGCAGCTCATCGATTTCGACGGCGGCCGGGTGCGCCTGCTGCTGGCCCTGGGTGACCTGGCCCAGGTACTGCCCGAGCTGGTGGCGCGCATCGATGCCTTCTACCTCGACGGCTTCGCGCCCGCGCGCAACCCCGACATGTGGGATGCACGCCAGCTGCGCGGCCTGCACCGGCTGGCCGCGCCCGAGGCCACGCTGGCCACCTGGAGCGTGGCCGGCAGCGTGCGCGACGGCCTGCAGGCGGCCGGCTTCGCGGTGCACAAGGCAGCCGGCCTGGCCCCCAAGCGCGAGATGACGGTGGCCCGCTTCGCCCCGCAGGTGCGGGCCGCCCCGCCGCCCGGCCGGCAAGCGCTGGCCACCGTGTCCGGCGGCAGCCCACAGGTGGCGGTGATCGGTGCCGGCCTGGCCGGCGCCGCGGTGGCGCGCGCGCTGGCCGCCCAGGGCCTGGCGGTACAGGTCTTCGACCGCCAGCGCGGGCCCGCGTGCGAGACCTCGGGCAATGCCGGCGGGCTGTTCCACGGCATCGTGCATGGCCACGACGGCCCGCATGCACGCTGGCTGCGGGCGGCCGCGCTGCACAGCGAGCGGGTGCTGCGGCCGCTGATCGAGGCCGGCGCCGTGCCCGGCGCCATCGCCGGCCTGCTGCGCGGCGAGCAGGCGCTGGACGCCGACGCGATGGCGGCGCTGCTGCTGCGCCAGGCCCTGCCGGCGGCCTATGCGCAGGTGCGCCCGGCCGCCCTGCCCGGGGGCCGCCCGGCCTGGTTCTACCCGGGTGGCGGCTGGGTGTCGCCGGCCGCGCTGTGTGCCGCCTGGCTGGCCGGCGACGGCATCAGCGCGCGCTACGGTTGCGCCGTGCAGCGGCTGCAGCCCCAGGCCGGCCGCTGGCGCTTGCTGGGCGCCGACGGCCAGGTACTGACCGAGGTGGATGCGGTGCTGCTGTGCAATGCCGCCGATGCCGCCCGGCTGGCGGGCGCACCCGCCTGGCCGCTGCAGCAGCGGCGCGGCCAGACCACGCTGCTGCCCGCCGGCCTGCCCGGCGCCCCGCGGCTGCGGTGGCCGATTGCCGATGGCGGCTATGCGCTGCAGCTGGCCGATGGCCGGCTGCTGTGCGGCGGCGCGTCGCAGGCCGAGGAGCGCGACCCGCTGCAGCCCGATGGCGCGCTACCCGACGCCAACCATGCCGACCATGCCGCCCATACCGCCCATACCGCCCACCTGGCCACGCTGCGCCGCCTGACCGGCTGGGCCGGCGCGGTCGACCCGGCCCAGCTGCAAGGCCGGGTTGGCTGGCGCCTGCAGGCCGATGACCGGCTGCCGCTGCTGGGCGCGCTGGCTGATCCGTCGGCACCGGCCGGCACGCGCCGGCTCGACCAGCCGCGTTTCGTGCCACGCCAGCCCGGCCTCTATGTGTTCACCGCGCTGGGCTCGCGCGGCATCACCCAGGCCGCGCTGGGTGGTGAGATCCTGGCCAGCGGGCTGACCGGTGCGCCGGTGCCGGCGCCGGCCGCGCTGCTGGACGCGCTGGACCCGGCCCGCTTCATCGCCCGTGCGGTGCGGGCCGGCAGCGCCTGATCAGTCGAACTGCAGCGTGCGCACGCCGGCCGGCGTGCCCAGCAGGCAGACCCGGGCCCGGTGGCGGGCGAAGAGGCCCACCGTCACCACGCCGGGCCACTGGTTGACCTCGGTTTCCATCGCCAGCGGGTCGGCGATCGCCAGGCCACGCACGTCCAGCAGCAGGTTGCCGTTGTCGGTGGTGACGCCGGCGCGCACCGTGGCCTGGCCGCCATAGGCGGCGGCAAAGCGCCGCGCCACCTGGGCCGCGGCCATCGGGATCACCTCCACCGGCAGCGGGAAGCGGCCCATCACATCCACCAGCTTGCTCTCGTCGGCGATGCAGACGAAGCGCTCGGCCAGGTCGGCGACGATCTTCTCGCGGGTCAGCGCCGCACCGCCGCCCTTGATCATGCAGCCGGCATGGTCGATCTCGTCGGCGCCGTCGATGTAGACCGGGATGCGCTCAACATCATTGGCATCCAGCACCGCAATGCCCTGGGCCTGCAGCCGCTCGGTGCTCTTGACCGAGCTGCTGACCGCGCCGCGGATCTGCTGCTTGATCGTCGCCAGCGCGTCGATGAAGCAGTTGACGGTGGAGCCGGTGCCCACCCCCACCACGCTGCCGGGCTCCACATAGGCCAACGCGGCACGGCCGACGAGGGCCTTGAGTTCATCCTGGGTCATGGTCGATGGGGGCATGAGGAGAGGAGCTGCGGATTATCGCCAGCAGCTGTGCAACAGCCCACCAAGCGCACTCAGCCCAGCGCCCACTCGCCCTGCAGCGACGGCCGCTGGCCGAACACCGCCAGCCAGGCGGCCAGCTTGGGGTGGTGGGTGCGCCAGGCCAGCTCGGCAAAGCGCAGGTCCACATACCAGAGCGCGCAGCCGATGGTCAGGGTGCCGATATGCGCCAGCCCGCCCAGCTGGGGCGCAGCGGCTTCCAGCACCTGCAGCGCGCGCCCCACCTTGTCCAACTGGCCCGCGCGCCAGTCGGCCCAGCGCAGGGCTTCGGGCCGCAGCACGTCTTCGTAGCGGGCCAGCAGGCAGGCGTCGAGCAGGCCGTCGCCCAGCGCCTGCTGAGTCAGCGCAGGCCAGCGCGCACTGCCGGTCGGGAACAGGCCGCCCGCGCCCAGCGCATCGAGGTAATCGCAGATCACCCGGCTGTCGTAGAGCGCCTGGCCGTCGTCGGTGATCAGCGTGGGCACCTTGCCCAGCGGATTGCTGGCGGTGATGCGGGCATCGGCCGCCACCGGGCTGGCCTGGCTGGGCAGCAGCGTGATGCGCCCGGCCAGGCCCAGTTCGGTGGCTACCACCAGGCATTTGCGCACATAGGGCGAGGTGGGGGAGAAAAAGAGTTTCATGGTGTTCCGGTGGGCTTGGGATTCACTCGGCCTTGACGTTGGCGTCCTTGATCAGCTGGGCCCAGCGATCATGGTCCTGCTTGAGCCAGTCGCGGTACTCGGCCGGCGACGAGCCCACCACCACCGCGCCCAGCGCACGCAGTTTCTCCTGGATCGCCGGCTTGGCCAACGACGCGCGGATGGCCGTGGCCAGCTTGGCCACCACCGGCGCCGGGGTGTTGGCCGGCGCCAGGAAGCCGACCGGGCCGACATAGTCCTCGAAGCCCGGGAAGCCGGCCTCGGCCATGGTCGGCACCGCCGGGAAATCGGCGTGGCGCTGCCGGGTGGTGACGGCTATCACCTTGATCTGCTTCTGCGCCACCCGGTCGGCCACGCCGATCATCGGGTAGAAGATGAAATCGACCCGGCCGGCCATCACCTCGGTCAGCGCCGGGCCATTGCCGCGGAAGGGGATGTGGTTGAGCTTGATGCCACCGCGCTGCTCCAGCAGCGCCGCCGACAGGTGGGCCGAACCGCCATTGCCGGCCGACCCGTAGGAGACCACGCCCGGCTGGGCCTTGGCGGCCTTGACCAGGTCGGCCACCGTGCCCAGCCGCGACTCGGGCCCCACCACCAGCAGCTGCGGCAGCACCACCGCCAGGCTGACCGGCGCGAAGTCGCGCATCGGCTCGTACTTGACCTTGCCCGCGCCCAGGATGGCGTTGACGTTGTGCGACAGGGTGTTGACGATCAGCGTGTAGCCATCGGCCGGCGCGCGGGCGACTGCTTCGGTGGCGATATTGCCGTTGGCGCCCGACTTGTTGTCGACCACCACGGTCTGGCCCAGCGCGGTCTGCAGGTCCTGCGCCACCAGGCGGGCGATCACGTCGGTGGGGCCGCCGGCGGCATAGCCGACCACGAAGCGGATCGGCTTGGTCGGAAAGTCCTGGGCCCGGGCCATGCCGGCCCCCAGGGCAAGCAGAGCCAGGGCGGCAGCGGCGCAGCGGCGGCGGGTGAGGGGCATGGCAGGTCTCCAATCTTCGGGTTCGAAACATGATGCGGGCCAGCCGCTGAGCCCACGCGGTGGTCGATGGCGCCTCAATCGGGCGGCGCGGCGATGCTGTGCTCGAGCACACCGATGCGCGATATCGCCATGCGGATGCGGTCGCCCGGCTGCAGCCAGCGCGGCGGCGTGCGGAAGGCGCCGATGCCGGCCGGCGTGCCGGTGGCGATCACGTCGCCGGGCTCCAGCGCCATGAAGCCGCTCAGGTACTCGATCAGCCGGGCCACCGGGAACAGCATGTCGGCGGTGTGGCCGTGCTGCATGCGCTCGCCATTGACCTCGCAGCGCAGGTCCAGCGCCTGCGGGTCAGGAATCTCGTCGGCGCTGACCAGCCAAGGGCCCATCGGGCAGAAGCCGTCCAGGCTCTTGGCAAAGGTGGTCTGGGCCGGATTGACGTCGAACTGGAACTCGCGCGCGCTCACATCGTCGAGCACGGTGTAGCCGGCCACATGGGCCAGCGCCTGCTGGCGTTTCACCCGCTGGGCCAGCGTGCCGATCACCACCGCCAGTTCCACCTCGAAATCGAGCTTGGTCACCCCCGCCGGGCGGACCACCGCGCTGCCCGGCGCACACACGCTGGACGGCAGCTTGGCGATGATGCGCGGCGCCTCGAAGGGCGCCACGCCGGTCTCCTTGGCATGGTCGGCATAGTTGCGGCCCACGCCCACCACCTTGCCCGGGCGCGGCAGCGGCGCCAGCAGTTGCACCTGGTCCAGCGCCTGGCCCTGCGCGGGTAGCACCAGCTGGGCCATCGCCGCCGGCCCGGCCTGCAGCAGGCGCAACATGCCGCCGGGCGCCGGCGCCAGGCCTTGTTGGCGCAAATGGGCCAACAGGGCTTCGGGCAGCGGCAGCGCAGCCAGCTGGTCGTCGATGTCGAGCACCTGGCCGTCGGCCATCACGCCCACCCGGGCCAGGCCGTCGGGCCCGCGGTAGCTCAGCAGCTTCATGGTTCAGGCCCGCTCGAAGAAGCGGGTGGCCGCCACCTGGCAGCGCTTGATCAGCCGCGGCTCGTCGGGCCGGTAATCGGCCACTGCGCTCGCGGGTGCTGATGGATGTATCGCAGGTGGACACCGGCTGCACCCTGCTGGGCATGCCCTCAGCGCTGCCGCTGGCCATCGCCCCCACCGGCGCGCCCGGCTTCGGCTGGCCGGGCGCCGACATCGCCATCGCCCAGGCTGCCGCCGCCGCCGGCATCCCCTACGCGCTGTCGAGCTCGGGCACCACCTCGATCGAAAAGCTGGCCCGCGCCGCGCCGGGGCGGCTCTGGTTCCAGGCCTATGTGCTGCGCGACAAGGACTATTTCGAGCAGATGATCGGCCGCGCCGAGGCCGCCGGCTACGAGGCCCTGATGATCACCGTGGACCTGCCGGTGGGCGGCAAGCGCGAGCGCGACTTCCGCAACCATTTCTCCATCCCCTTCCGCTTCACGCCGCGCAACCTGCTGGACTTTGCGCTGCACCCGCGCTGGGCTGCCCGCATCGCCCGCCACGGCATGCCGCAGATGGAGACCTTGCGCGGCCTGGCTCAGACCGGCAGCGCAGCGGCGATGGCGCCGTCGGCGTCGGCCCTCGCCTCGTCGGTGGGCCGCAACTACGACGCCGCCTTCGACTGGCAGCGCCTGGCCGCCGTGCGCCGGCTGTGGCCCCGCCGCCTGATCGTCAAAGGCGTGGCCCACCCCGAGGACGCGGCGCGGCTGGTGGGCCTGGGCGTGGACGCACTGGTGGTGTCCAACCACGGCGGCCGCCAGCTCGACGGCGGCGCGGCCACACTGCGGCTGTTGCCCGCAGTGGTGGCCGCGGTACAGGGCCGGGTGCCGGTGTGGGTGGACGGCGGCGTGCGACGCGGCGCCGACGTCGTCAAGGCCCTGGCCCTGGGCGCGCAGGCGGTGCTGGTGGGCCGCGCCACGCTGTACGGCGCCATGGCCGCCGGCGGCCCGGGGGCCCAGCGCGCGCTGACCATCCTGCGCGATGAGCTGGAACGCACGATGCGCCTGTGCGGCGTGACGTGCGTGGCCGACATCGGGCCCGACCTGTTGCTGCCCTGAGAGGCAGGGCCGGTTCCCTCCGATCAGTCCGGCCGCGGGGCGACAAAGGGCTGGCCCGACGCGCGCCGCAGCAGCACCGACAAGGCCTCGGCCGCCGGTGTCAGCGGCAGGCCGGCGCGGCTGAGCTGCACGATGTCGGGCCCGGTCAGCGGCTCGCGCACCGGGATAGGGGCCAGCAGCGACTTGAACATCGGCGTGTCGGCCCATTGCTGGGGCAAAAAGGCCAGCGCGTCGCTGCTGCACAGCAGGGCCAGCAACGCCAGCATCGATTCGGCCACCGTGGTCACGCGCGGGCTGGGCAGGCCCAGCACGGTGAACTGTTCCTCAAACTCCTGCTCCAGGCGCTCGCGCAGGCCGGTGACGATCCAGTCGGCGCCCAGCAGGTCCTGCAGGCTGCGCGCGCCGCGCAGCCCACCCAAATCGCCAACCGCCCGGCCATCGCACTTGGCCAAGGGGTGGCCCTGGCGCGCCATCACCACCCGCCGGTTGGCAAACAGCAGGTCCACCCGGTAGCCATGGCCCAGGGTCTGCTCGGGCCGCGGGCCCAGGTAAAAATCCAGCCGGCCGTCGCGCAGCATCGGCTCGGCCGCCGGAAACAGGCCTTCGACGATGCGCAGCTTGACATCCGGGCAGGCCCGGCGGAACTGCGGGTAGGCCAGCGGCAGCAAGCCCAGCACCGGCGCACTGGACAGCGCCACCACCAGGCTGCCCAGCATTGCCCCGCCAGCCTGGGCCGCCTCCTCGAAGCCGCGCCGCACCTCCTCCAGCGCGGCCTGGGCCCGCACCAGGAAGCGCTCACCCGCCGGGGTCAGCGTCATGCCGCGGGCGTGGCGCTCGAACAGGCTGGCGCCGATCTCCAGCTCCAGCTCTTGCAGGCTGCGGGTCAGCGCCGGCTGGGTCAGGCCCAGTGATCGGGCAGCGCTGCGCGCGCTCTTGGAGCGGGCAATCGCAACAAAATCACGCAGGTGGTGAAACTTGGGCACCGATTACCTCCAGGCATCGCCGGGACGATTTTGCCTTCTGTCCCACAGCAGCCGCCGTGCCTACATTGCGCCCCATCGCGTCGTTTTGATGCGGGTCAAAAATAGGTGGACACATGCAGCAACTCAAACGTCTGGGCTTGACCCTGGTCAGCCTCGCGCTCAGTGTGGCCGCCCACGCCCAGGCGCAGACCGTCACCACTGCGCCCAGCCGGATCACCAGTGCCTTCCCCACCGGCAGCGGGCCCGAGGTGGTCACCCGCCTGGTGGCCGAGAAGCTGGCGGCGCAGTGGAAGCAGCCGGTGATCGTGGACGCCAAGCCGGGCGGTGCCGGCGTGCTGGCGATCAATGCAATGAAGCGGCTGGCGCCCACCGGCAATGAGCTGGTGGTGGTGGACGTGGGCAATCTGTCGATCAACCCGCTGGTCTTCAAGAACCTGGGCTACGACCCCGAGAAAGAGCTGGTGCCGGTGGCCCTGGTCTACAAGACCGCGTTTTTTGTCACCGTCGCGGCCGACAGCAAGATCAAGTCGATCAAAGACCTGTTGGCCGAGGCCGGCAAGCCCGGCAACAAGCTGAGCTATGGGTCCAATGCGGTGGGCGGCCCCATCCACCTGGCCTCGGCCCGGCTGGAGAGTGCACTCGGCAGCGAGATGCTGCATGTGCCCTACAAAGAGACGTCCCAGCTTTACGCCGCCGTGTCCACCGGCGAGGTGAGCTGGGCCTACGGCAGCATTGCCAGCGCCGGGCCGCTGCTGCGAGCCAATCGCCTGCGCTTCCTGGCGGTGGCCGATCAAGCCCGCTCATCGGCCTTGCCCGACGTGCCCACGCTGGAAGAAGCCGGTGGCCCCAAGGGCCTGGATGCACTGACCTGGGTGGCCATCATGGCCCCGGCGGGCACGCCAGCGGCGGTGGTGGACGACATCAACAAGGCCATCAACGACGCGCTGGCCAAGCCCGATGTCAAGGAAAAGATGGCCAACTTCGGCTTTGTGGCCAGCCCCCTGAGCGCGGCGCAGCTGGGCGAGCTGATCCGCAGCGACAAGGCGCGCTATGCCGAGGTGCTCAGACGCGTCAAGGTCTCGATCGATTGAAGCGCCCCAGGGCCCCCAAAGTACACCGCCATGAACACCGCATGAACACCGACGTTGCGATCATCGGCGGCGGGCCCGCCGGCCTGATGCTGGCCATCGAGCTGGGCTGCCGCGGCGTCGCCTGCACCGTGCTGGAGGAAGACGCCGCCTGCCCGGTGCTGCCCAAGGCCAATGCCACATCGGCCCGCACCATGGAGCATTACCGCCGACGCGGCTTTGCCGACCAGATCCGGGCCCTGGGCCTGCCCGACCACCATGCCCAGGACATCGTCTACGCCACCCGCATAGCCGGGCCCGAGCTGACCCGCTTCCAGATCCCGTCGGCGGCCCAGGCCCGGGCCCAGACCTCCTTCGGCGACTACGGCCCCGACGCCTGGCCCACGCCCGAGCTGCCGCACCGCGCCCAGCAGATGTATATCGAGCCCATCCTCAAGGCCCAGGCCGAGCGCTACTCCAGCGTGCGCGTGCGCTTCGGCGCCCGGGCCACAGCGCTGGTCGACCAGGGCGAGCGGGTGCGGGTGGACTACACCGACAGCGCCAGCGGCCAGCCCCACCAGCTGCAAGCGCGTTACGTGGTGGGCTGCGACGGCCCGCGCAGCCTGGTGCGCCAGACCATGGGCGTGGCCTATGCCGGTGAGGGCGCGGTCAAGCGCGAGTTTCTCGGCGGGCAGATGGTGTCGATCTACTTCCGCGCACCCGACCTGGTTGCGCGCCTGGGCAAGCCCCGGGCCTGGCAGTACTGGGCCATGAACCGCCAACAGCGCGGCCTGCTGTGCGCCATCAACGGCATCGACCGATTCGTGCTGCTGATCCAGCTGGCCGACGGCGCCAGCGTGGACGGCATCGACCTGCCCAGGGTCTTCGAGCAGGCCATCGGCGTGGCCTTTGACCACGAGCTGATCGCGCTGACGCCCTGGAACGCCGGCTTCGCGCTGGTGGCCCAGCGCTTCCGCCAGGGCCGGCTGCTGCTGGCTGGCGACGCGGCCCACCTGTTCACCCCCACCGGTGGCATGGGCTACAACACCAGCGTGGACGACGTGGTCAATCTGGGCTGGAAGCTTGCCGGCGTGCTGCAGGGCTGGGCGCCCGAGGCCCTGCTCGACAGCTACGAAGCCGAGCGCCACCCGATCGCGCTGCGCAACACCGGCTTTGCCCGCAGCTTGGCCGAGAGCATCGGCAACCTGCCGGTGCCAGCCGAGATAGAAGCCCCCGGCCCTGCCGGTGAAGCCGCGCGCCTGGCCCTGGCCCAGGCGCTGGCGCGGCATGTGGCACGCGAGTTCAACATCCCCGGCCTGCAGCTGGGCCTGTGCTACGCCGGCAGCCCCATCGTGGCGGCTGAGCTCACCCCGCCGCCGCCTGACGAGCCCAACCGCTATCTGCCCTCTGGCACCCCCGGTGCCCGCGCCCCGCACCTGCCGGTGGGCAGCGCCAGCCTGCTGGACTACTTCGGCCGCGACTTCACGCTGCTGGTCTTCGACGCCGAGCCCACCGCCGACTGGGAGCGCGAAGCCGCCCGCATCGGGCTGACGCTGACCCTGCTGCGCTGGCCCGACCCGGCCGGCCGCGCGCTGTATGGCGCGGCGCGAGTGCTGATCCGCCCCGATCACCACATCGCCTGGCGAGGCCCGGCCGAGGCTGCTGCCGGGCCGGTGCTGGACCGGGCCACCGGCCACCTGGCGCGCGACCCATCGCCGGTGCCCGCCTGAGCGGCCCGCATCCGAGCTCCACCCCCGAAAGGAAATCCCCATGCGCTTCATCTCCGTCAAACAGGCGGGCCGCGCCGCCACCGGCCTGTTGCATGCCGATGGCCGCGGCCAGCTGCTGTGGGCCGATGCCCCCGGCTACCCCGGCACGCTCGACGCCCTGGTGGCCCAAGGCCCCGCCGCGCTGCAGGCCGCCGGCCAAGCGATCGCGGCCGCCCCCCTCACGCCCCTGGATGGCCTGACATGGCTGCCGCCGCTGCAGGCCAGCGGCAAGGTGATCTGCATCGGCCTGAACTACGCCGACCATTCCCGCGAGAGCGGCTTCGAGCCGCCCGGCTACCCGGCCATCTTCTCGCGCTACGCCGGCAACCTGATCGGCCACGGTGCGGCGATCCAGCGCCCTGGCGCGTCCGAGCAGCTGGACTACGAGGGCGAGCTGGTGGCGGTGATCGGCACGGCCGGCCGTCACATCCCGGTGGCATCGGCGCTGGACCATGTGCTGGGCTATTCGGTGTTTAACGACGGCTCGGTGCGCGACTTCCAATTCAAGTCCGCGCAGTGGACCATCGGCAAGAACTTCGACCACACCGGCGCCTTCGGCCCGGCCCTGGTGACGGCCGACGAGCTGCCGGCCGGCTGCAAGGGCCTGCGCCTGCAGACCCGGCTGAACGGCCAGGTGGTGCAGAGCGCCAGTACCGACGACATGATCTTCGACGTGGCCACGCTGGTGTCGATGCTGAGCGTGGCGCATGCGCTGCAGCCCGGTGACATCATCGTCACCGGTACCCCCGCAGGGGTGGGCCTGGCGCGCAAGCCGCCGCTCTGGATGAAGCCCGGCGATGTCTGCGAAATCGAGATCGAGCGGGTAGGCCTGCTGCGCAACCCGGTAGTGCAGGCTGCCGAATGACCCCCGACGGCCCGGCAAGGGCCGCGCGCCATCCCAAGAGGAGACCCTGACATGGAACCCCAGAGCAAGCGCCCCGGCATCCGCGCGGTGCATTCGGTCGACGACTTCGTGATCTCGGTGCCCGACCTGGCCGAGGCCGAGGCCTTCTACACCGATTTTGGGCTGGACCTGCGCCGCAGCGGCGGCCGGCTGGCCCTGCACACGGTCGGCCATCCGCATGCCTGGGGCCATGTGATCCAGGCGCCCGGCCCCAAGCGCCTGCAGTACCTCGGCTTCGGCCTCTACCCGGAGGACGAACAAGCCTTTGTGCATGCGATCGAAGCGCGGGGCCTGAAGATTGAAGCGCACCCGGCCAGCGACGGCGGTGGCCATTGGCTGCAGGGCCCGGACGGCCTGGCGATCCAGCTGCGGGTGGCGCCCAAGGTGTCACCGTCGGTACGGGCGCTGCCGCACAGCCCCGCCACACCCCCGGGCCGGGGCGCCGCGCCGGCCCGCAGCCAGGCCGGCACGGTGCGGCCGCGCCGGCTGTCGCACCTGCTGATGTTTGCCAGCGACGTGTCCGCCAGCATCGCCTTCTACCGCGACCTGCTGGGCCTGAAACTGTCGGACCACTCCGGCGACGGCATCGCCTTTCTGCATGGCGCGCATGGCAGCGACCACCACCTGATCGCGCTGGCCAAATCCCACGCCGGCGGCCTGCACCACAGCAGCTGGGACGTGGGCAGCGTGCACCAGGTCGGCCTGGGCGCCGAGCAGATGAAGGCGCGCGGCCATGACCGGGGCTGGGGCGTGGGCCGCCATGTGCTGGGCTCGAACTACTTCTACTATGTGCGCGACCCCTGGGGCAGCTATGCCGAATACTCCTTCGACATCGACCACATCCCCGCCGACCTGGACTGGCCGGCCGCCGACCATCCGCCCGAGGACAGCTTCTATGTCTGGGGCCCCACCCCGCCGGCCGACTTCGTGACCAATTTCGAGCACCCGGCCACCGCCTGAACCCTGACCCCGCCCACCCCATGCCCTTGCACCCCAGAACCGCCCTGGCCGGCGCCGCCACCGTGGCGCTGGCCGCCCTGCTGTCCGCCTGCGCCCAGGGTGACCGCGCCGCCGACAGCCCGGCGGTGGACCTCACCCAGGGCCTACTGATCGACAACATCACCGTGGTCGACACCCGCGACGGTGGCTTGAGCCCGGGCATGAGCCTGGTGCTGGACCAGGGCCGGATCGCCCGCATCCTGCCCACCCAAGCGCTGCGGCCGCTGCGCCTGGCCCCCGGCGTCACCCGGGTGGACGGCAGCGGCCAGTATCTGGTGCCAGGCTACCTCGACATGCACACCCATGCGATGCCGGCGCCCGGCCAGGCCCAAGCCCACTGGCCGGTGCTGCTGGCCCATGGCATCACCGGGGTGCGCGAGATGTCGGGCTCGCCGGCCCAGATCCAGCGTGCCCGGCAGCTCAATGCCGACAGCGCAGCCGGCCGGGTCGACGCGCCCGAGTTGCTGCAGATGCCGGCTGAGCTGATCGCCGGCAATCCCACGGTGGCGGCAGTGGTGGCAATGGTCGGCCAGCACAAGGCCGCCGGCGCCGATTTCATCAAGCTGATCAATGCCAACCGCGAGACCACACTGGCCCTGATCCAGGAAGCCCGGCAGCAAGGCCTGGGCGTGGCCGGTCACCTGCCCATCGCCATCAGCGCGGTGGATGCGTCGCAGGCCGGCATGCGGGCCATCGAGCACCTGGGCTCGGGCCTGGGCATCCTGCTCGACTGCGCGGCCGACGAGGCGGCGATCCGCCGCGCGATGTTGTCGGGCGGGGCCGCCAGGCCGCCCTTTCCGCCCACCTTTGTGGTCAGCCCCACGCTGTACCGCACGGTGGAGGCGCCGCTCTACCAGCGCCTGCTCGACAGCTTGGATGCCGCCAAGTGCCAGGCTGTGGCCCAGACCCTGGCCCGGCATCAGACCTGGCAGGTGCCCACGCTGCTGCGCCTGAAGACCATGGCCACCAGCAGCGACGCAGCCTGGCGCAACGACCCGAACCTGGCCTGGGTCGACAAGACCACTCGGGCCCTGTGGCAGTCGCTGGGCGAGCAGTACGCCAGCCAGGTGCCGGCGGCGGCAGCGGCCACCTTCAGGGCCCATTTCGCGGCCAACCAGCGGCTCGCCGGGCTGATGCACAAGAGCGGCGTCAAGCTGCTGGCCGGGTCAGACCTGGGCGGCATCTGGGTCATCCCGGGCGCCAGCCTGCACCAGGAATTTGCCGAGCTGGCCGCCGCCGGCCTGAGCCCGCTGCAGGTGCTGCAAAGCACCACCCTGAACGGCGCAGCGTTCCTGGGCCGCCAGGCCAGCATGGGCACGGTGGAAGTCGGCAAGAACGCCGACCTGGTGCTGCTGGAAGCCAACCCGCTGGCCGACGTGGCCAACCTGGGCAAGATCAGCGGCCTGGTGCTGAAGGGCCGTTACCTGTCCAAGTCGACGCTGGATGCGATGAAGCAGGGTGCCGCCCAGGCCTATGCTGCGCAGCCGCTGCAGGCGCTGAGCGCGGCCATCGACCCCCACCACCGGCATTGACCTGGGCTGCGGCCGGGCGACAGGCGCCCGACGCTCGGTCAGGGACAATCCGGCGCATGGCCCTGATCCCCTACGCCCTGACCCGCCCCTTCCTGTTCGGCCTCGACCCCGAGCGCGCCCATGACCTGACACTGGACGCCATCGCCAGCTTCCAGGGCACGCCGCTGCAATGCCTGTGGCAGCAGCCCCGGGTGAGCGATCCGGTGACGGTGGCGGGCTTGACCTTCCCCAACCGGCTCGGCCTGGCCGCCGGCCTGGACAAGAACGGCCGCTGCATCGACGGCCTGGGCGCGATGGGCTTCGGCTTCATCGAGGTGGGCACCGTCACGCCGCTGGGCCAGGCTGGCAACCCCAAGCCCAGGATGTTCCGCCTGCCCGAGCAGGACGCACTGATCAACCGCCTGGGCTTCAACAACCAGGGGCTGGCAGCCTTCGTGGCCCATGTGCAGCGCGCGCGCAGCTTCCGGGCGGCGGGCGGCATCGTCGGCCTGAACATCGGCAAGAACGCCGCCACCCCCATCGAGGACGCCGCCAGCGACTACCTGCTGGGCCTGGACGGCGTCTACCCGCATGCCGACTATGTGACGGTCAACATCAGCAGCCCCAACACCCAGAACTTGCGCGCGCTGCAAAGCGACGCGACGCTGGACGCGCTGCTGAGCGCGCTGCAGCAGCGCCGGCAGCAGTTGGCCACGCAGCACCAGCGCAGCGTGCCGATGTTCGTGAAGATCGCGCCCGACCTGGATGACGCGCAAATCGAGCTGATCGCTGCCACCTTGCAGCACAACGGCATCGACGGCGTGGTCGCCACCAACACCACCGTCAGCCGCGACGCGGTGCAAGGGCTGGCCCATGCCGACGAGGCCGGCGGCCTGAGCGGCCGGCCGGTGTTCGACGCCAGCAACCGGGTGATCCAGAGGCTGCGCGCCGCGCTGGGCCCGGCCTACCCCATCATCGGCGTGGGCGGCGTGATGAGCGGCGCGGATGCGCGCGCCAAGCGGGCTGCCGGGGCTGATCTGGTGCAGATCTACACCGGGCTGATCTACCGGGGGCCGGGGCTGGTGAGTGAAGCGGCACAGGCACTGGCGCGGGCTTGAGCCGGCGGCAGGTCAGTACCAGTCTTCCAGCAACAAGCCGGGCACCCGCGAGAACTCGCGGGTGTTGTGGGTGACCAGGGTGCAGCCATGCCGGCGCGCGCTGGCGGCGATCAGCAGATCGGCCAGCCCGATGGGCGTGCCGGTGGACTCCAGCTGCAAGCGGATACGGGCGGCGTGGTCGGCAGCTTCAGTGTCGAAGGCGAGTTGGCCGCAGGCGGCCGTCAGTTCGTCAAATGCCGCCAACGCGGTCAGCCTGCTTTTTCGCAACAGCCCGAACCGGACTTCAAGCACCACCACCGATGGCAAGGCCAGCCGATGTCGGGGCAAGGCCTGCAACCTGGGCACCACACCGCCCTCACGCCGCATGTAGTACGAGACGATGTTGGTGTCGAGCGCGTAGACCATCAGATGTCGCGTTCATGCTCTGGCAGCAAACCCGAACGCAACTCCTCGGCCAGCGGAAAGTCCGGCACCGACCCGGCCAATGCCAGCACTGCGGCCGACCATGCATCGTCAGTGGCGCGGCGTATCAGGTCAGCCACAAACTGGCTTTGCGAGACCTTGCGCTGGGCCGCTGCCTCGCGCAGCCTGGCCTGGGTGGCGTCGTCGATGTACAGGGTGATCTGGGCCATGTGTAACCCTCCAATTACATCGACAAGTATATGGCTGCAGCAGGGCTGCCGGCAGGCCGCCCATCAAGCCTGGCTGTGCAGGAATCCTTTGATCAGCGGGTTGACGGCCTGGGGCTGGATGGCCGGCGCCATGTGGCCCAGGCCGGGCAAGACTTGCAGTGTGGCCTGTGGCAGCGCGCCGGCCAGCAAAGGCAGCAAGTCATGCGCCGAGGCGGGCGATGCCTCACCGCCCAGCAGCAACGTCGGCACGCTCAGGCCGGCCAGATCGCCCAGCGACCAGGGCTCGGCAAAGATGGCGTCGGTCCATTGCCGGATCGGCCGCATCGAGTCGGCCACCTGCCCACGCCGCGCTTCGGGCATCGCCGCCCAGGCGCCGGCGCCCATCCAGTAGTCGATGAAGCCGGCGGCGGCAGCCTGCAAATCGCCCCGCTCGACCTCGGCGATGGCCGCTGCGGCCACTGCGGCAATGCCGATGGCGCCCGGCTGCCCCGGGTGCGGCTGGCCCAGCAACGGGAACATCGTCGGCTCATACAGCAGCAGCGAGGCCACCCGTTCGGGCCAGGCCAGCGCGATGCGCATAGCCACCGCGCCGCCGTAGGAATGACCCACCAGGTGGAAGCGCCCGCCCAGGCCGTCCAGCAAACCGGACAACGCGTCCAGCTCATGCTGCAGGCGTGCGCCCGCTGCCACCGGCCAGGGCGCGCTGCGGCCGGCGCCCAGCAGGTCGGGGGCCAGCACCCGGTACCGAGGTGACAGCAGATCCATCAGCCCGCGCCACTGGGACGAGCTGCTGGCATTGGCATGCAGGCACAGCAGCGGTGTGCCGCCGGTGTGCTCGGCACCGGTTTCGCGGACAAAAGGGGCCATGGCAACGCTCCGGGAGAGTCTTGCCAGGCAGGGTATCAAAGCCGGACCGTCACCCGCAGCCTGCCTACCTGGCTCCACCACTGCAGCCGCAGTGCCTGGGTCGCGACCGCCTGAACCAGCTGGCCCGTCGCGCCGGCCCTACCCGCACCTGGCGATGCCCGACTTCATCAAGCGCAAGCACCGGTCCCAAGTGCTGGCCGACTTCCTGGTCATTGCCGACGCTGGCCGCTGACCCCGGCCAGCCCCGGCGCCTTGCCCAAGCCACCCCGTCTACCGGTGCGGCCGCAGCCAGGCAGGCCGGCACAGCAGCAGTGCAAGCCTGCGGGTGTGGCGCCGGCTTCTGCAAAGCAGCCTGCGCCTGGCCAGTCGCAGCGCCGGCCGCGCCGGTGTCCTACAAGCACTTGCTCGCTTGACCGACAGGGCCAGCGCGCGCCGGGGATGACCATGCGGCCATGGACTGCACCCTGTCCGACTTCCGCACCTGCACAGCGCACCGGCGCAGCGGATGCGGCGGCAGCTGCGGCAAACCCACCCAGGCGATTGCATCGAGACGCCTGACCCAACCAGGAGTTGCACATGAACCGATCGTCCCGCATCGCACGCACCACACCGATGTCCCGCCTGACCCGACTGGCCGCTGCGCTGGTGCTGGTGGGTGCCAACGGCCTGGCTACGCTGCCCGTGCTGCTGCCGGTCGCGGCCCAGGCCCAGACCAGCAACAGCGCAGGCATCCCGCGCATCACCGCCTTTGACGTGCAAGGGGTGGACAAGGTCGAGGCCGGCACCGAATTGAACTTCACCTTGTGGGGCACGCCGGGCGCCCAGGCCAGCCTGCAGATCGCCGGCAGCGCGCGCCCCTTGAGCCTGTTCGAGGTGTCGCCGGGCGTCTACCAGGGCACCTACACCGTGTCGCGGCGCGACCGGATCGCACCGGACGCGTCGGTGATCGGCAATCTGCGCCAAGGCAACCGGGTGGGCACCGCGGCCCTGGACGAGCCACTGCAGCAGGGCTATCAGGTGGCACCGCCGCCGGTCGTCCCGGTTGTCGGCCTGCCCCAGATCAAGCGCTTCGAAGTCACCGAAGGCGGCAACCGCCGCAATGGCACGGTGCTCTACCTGGTGGCCGAGGGCAGCCCCGGTGCCCGGGTGTCAGCCCGGGTACCGGGCGCCGAGGCCGGCCGGGTGCTGCTGCATGAAGACCAGCCGGGGGTCTACCGCGGCGAGTACCGGGTGCAGGACGAAGACCGCCTGACCCCGCAGACGCCGATGGTGTTGCGCATGCGGCTGGGTGACCACAGCACCACCTCCAGCCTGGACCGGTGGTCCAGCAGCGCCACCGGTGCAGTGGGCAGCGTCAGGCCGGTGGCCGCAGCGCTGTGCAACGACTGCGGCGTGGTGCAGGCCATCAACCGCATGGAGGTGGACGGCAATGGCAGCGTGGTCGGCTCGGTCGCCGGCGGCCTGCTCGGCGCGGTGATCGGCAGCCAGTTCGGCGGTGGCAATGGCCGCACTGCCGCCGGGGTAGCCGGTGCCGTGGGCGGCGCCCTGCTCGGCCGCGAGGTGGAGAAGAACGCCCGCAAGCGCGAGCAATTCGAGGTGGTGCTGCGCATGCGTGACGGCCAACGCCACACGGTCACCCTGGGCCAGGCCCCTGACGTCAAGGTAGGCGAGCAGGTACGCGTGGTCGACGGCGCGCTGCAACGCATCGGCACCTGAACCATCCAACCCTGGAGTACACACCATGTCCTTCCGCAACCCCACCCTGTTCTTGGGCCGGCACTCGGCCCGGCCCCAGCGCGCCGCGCGCATTGCCAGCGCGGTGTTGCTGGCCTGCGGCCTGGTGCTGCTCGCCGCAGTCAGCCAGGCCGCCACACCGGCGCCCGCGCGCAGTTCGGCCGACACGCGCTACCAGGCAGAGCGCCAGGCCTGCCTGGCTGGCCGCACCGGCCAGGACACTGGCACCTGCCTGCGCGAGGCGGCTGCCGCGCGCGACCAGGCCCGCCAGGGCAAGCTGGACAACGGCGAGACCGCCGCCGACCTGCTGCGCAATGCCCTGGCGCGCTGCGCGCCGGTGGCCGAAGCCGACCGCAGCAACTGCGAGCGCCTGGCCCGCGGCGAGGGCCGGTCCAGCGGATCGGTCGCCGGCGGTGGGGTGATCCGCGAGATCACTACCCGCGCAATCGCACCCGCCACGCCGGCCACGGCGCCGTGACCGGCCGCCTCAACCCCCTTGGACTGGAGACTTCATGGACTGCACCGCACCCTCGATGAGCCTGCTGTTCGCCCAGCTCGGGCTGGCCGACGACGAGGCCTCGATCCGCGCCTTCATCAAGGCCAACCGGCCGCTACCGATGACCACCCGGCTCTACGACGCGCCTTTCTGGAACGCCTCGCAGGCCGCGCTGATCCGCGAGAAGCTGCAGGAGGACGGTGAGTGGGCGGTGCTGATCGACACCCTCAACGCTCAGTTGCGCAGCCACCCGGTGCCCGCTGACATGCCGCAAGGCACGCCCGGCTGAACGCCTGATTCGCCCCAGCCCGCGCCCGCCTGCCGGCCACGAGAGCCCGGCAGGCGGGCGTCTTGCGTTCAACGCCAGCCACCGCTGACGCGCCAGATCACATTGCCCACGTCGTCGGCCACCAGCAGTGCGCCCAGCCGGTCGACCGCTACGCCCACCGGTCGGCCCTGGGCCTGGCCGGCCTGGTTCACAAAGCCCCCCAGCACCAGGCGTGGCAAGCCGCTGGGCTGGCCGCCGGCAAAGGGCACGAATACCACCTCATAGCCGCTGCGCGGTTGCCGGTTCCAGGATCCATGCTCGCCGATATACATGCCACCCACCAGGTCGGGCGGCAGGGTGCTGTGGGCCGACCAGGCCAGGCCCAGCGCCGCCACATGGCCGCCCAGCGCGTAATCGGGTACCCGGGCGGTGGCCAGCAAGTCGGGCTGGGGCGGCAGCACCCGGCTGTCGGCATGCTGGCCAAAGTAGCCTTGGGGCCAGCCATAGAAGGCACCGGCCTGCACCGAGGTCAGGTAATCGGGCACCAGGTCATTGCCCAGTTCGTCGCGCTCGTTGACCACCGTCCACAGCGTTCGTCCGTCCTCTGACCAGGCCAGGCCATTGGGGTTGCGCAGCCCGGTGGCGAACAGCGCCTTCTCGCCACTGGCCAGGTCCAGGCGCCAGATCGCGGCCCGGCCCACTTCGGCCGCCAGGCCGTTCTCGGCCACATTGCTGTTGGAACCCACGGTGACATACAGGCTGCGGCCGTCGGGGCTGGCGATCAGGTTCTTGGTCCAGTGGTGGTTGATCGGGCCGGCCGGCAAATCGGTCACATGCACCGGGGCGCTGCGCGCGACCAGGTCGCCGGTGGCATAGGGCAGGCGCACCACCGCGTCGGTATTGGCCACGTACAGCGTGTCGCCCACCAGCGCCATGCCGAAGGGCGAGTGCAGGCCGCTGGCAAAGACGCTGCACTGGTCGGCCACGCCATCGCCGTCACTGTCGCGCAGCAGGGTCAGACGGTCGGCGCTTGGCCCGCCGGCGCCGGCCCGGGCCATCAGCCACTGGGCGATCCAGCCGCGCAGGCCACTGGCGTCGGCGGGCCGGTCGGGGGCATTGGTTTCGGCCACCAGCACATCGCCGTTGGGCAGCACCAGCAGCCAGCGCGGATGGTCCAGCCCGCGCGCAAAGGCCTGCACCCGGGTGCCGGGTGCGCCAGTGGGTGCTGCGCCGTCCGGCCAGCCCCGGGCCGGCGCGATGTTGACGGTGGGCAGCCAGCTGTGTTCGGGCGCGGGCAGCGCCACCTGCCGGCCGACCACCGTGGCCGCAGCGGGCCGCAGCGGCGGGCTGCAGCCGGCCAGCACCAGCAGCGCGGCGCCGGCGGCGGCAAGGGTCCACCGGCCTGGGGCCGGATCGCGGGTGGGCGGGCATCTTCGCATCGTGGGGCCTGACAACAAGGCGTGCGGCCGCGCCGCGCGTGCGGGCAGTATGAGCGGTGGCGGGCCGGCCGGGTGTGGGCACACAAGGCATGCGGCTGTAGGACAAGGCGGCATGCCACACCGGGCGCTGCCCATGCCAGGCGCCAGCGGCCTGCCGTCCTACAAGCCTCAGGGCCTGGCGCCGATAGCCGGCGCAGGCCGGCCACGGTGAAATGACCATGCGTATCCATGCCCGTGCCCATACCCTGCGCCGGCCGGATTGGGATGGCCGCAGCGCTGCGCCGCGCGCCCTTCACCCGCCGCCCATCCGCCGACCACCCGCCGCCCACCCGCCGCCCATCCTCCGCCCACCCGCCATGACCCCGACCCAGCCCACGCCCGACGCCGATGCCCAGGCTGCGGGCCACCCGCAGTGGCGCCGGCCCATGGGTTGGCACGAAACGCTGGCCATGGGCCGCGCCACCTTGGATGCCTGGCTCGACGACCGGGCGCCCAGCATGGGCGCGGCGCTGGCCTACTACACGCTGTTCTCGATGGCGCCGCTGCTGCTGATCGCGATTTCGGTGGCCGGCCTGCTCTTCGGCCCCGAAGCCGCCCGCGGCGAGATTTTCGGCCAGCTGCAAGGCCTGGTCGGCACAGCCGGCGCCGCCGCCGTGCAGCAACTGCTGGAGAGTGTCAACCGCCCGGTGGGCGGGGTGGCCAGCACGCTGCTGGGCCTGGCCCTGATGCTGCTGGGCGCCACCACGGTGTTCGCCGAACTGCAGGACGCGCTGGACCGCATCTGGCGCGCACCGGCCCGGGCCCGCGGTGGCCTATGGTCACTGCTGCGGGCGCGGGTGCTGTCCTTCGGGCTGATCCTGGGGCTGGGCTTTCTGGTCATCGTCTCGATGCTGCTGGGCGCTGCGGTGGCGGCACTGCAGACCTGGTGGTCAGCCAGGCTGGGCGGCTGGGAGACGCTGCTGAGCGTGCTCAATGTGCTCAGCGGCTATGTGCTGATGACCCTGATGTTCGCCCTGATCTACAAGCTGATGCCGCGGGTGCGCATCGCCTGGTCGGATGTCTGGGTGGGCGCGGTGGTGACGGCCGGGCTGTTCAGTCTGGGCCGCGCGCTGATCGGCGCCTACCTGGCCGCCGGTGCGCTGGGATCGGGCTTCGGTGCAGCCGGGGCCTTGGTAGTGGTGCTGGTCTGGGTCTACTACTCGGCGCAGATTTTCCTGCTGGGTGCCGAATTCACCTGGGTCTTCGCCCACCACATGGGATCGCGCCGCCATCTGTCGCCCTCACCGGCCGCGGCCGACAGCCTGCCCGGCGCGGCCAAGCAGGCAGGCGCGGCCGGGGCACTGCCGGCGGGCTGATGGCTTGACAGGGGGCCCGGGCGCGGTGCCGTCCTACAGACCAAAGGGCGACGCGCCGATGCTCCGATCACCAGGGCGTTTCTACAGTGGATTCAAGCCGTTCGACGTGACTACCCGCTGCGCCAGGGCCCGTGATGAAGGTAAGCCATGCTCAAGTGGGCACTCATTTTTGCATTGATCGCTCTGGTCGCAGGTCTGCTCGGGTTCAGCGGCATAGCCGCCGGCGCTGCCGGCATCGCCAAGCTGCTGTTCGTCGTCTTCCTGGTCGGCTTCATCGTGCTGATCGCGCTGATCGCGCTGGGCGTGGGCGCGCTCAAGCGCTGAGGCCGACCGCTCTCGAACCGCCTTTAGCCCCCCCTTCCCCCCACCGCTCAGGATCTGCACCATGGCCAAGAAAATGCTCGCTCTCGCCCCCGCCACCCGCAAGGCCGGCCCCCGTCTGGCGCTGGACCAGGCCGGGCTGGACGCCGCCCGCAAGAACATCGGCAAAGGCGCGGTGACGCCCGGCTACGGCCCCTGGCGCGACGATATCGTCGACCTGCTCAATGGCTCCTTGGCCACCGAACTGGTGTGCGTGCTGCGTTACAAGCGCCATCACTTCACCGCCCACGGCCTGAGCTCGCCGACGATTGCCGCCGAGTTCATGAAGCATGCCCAGGAAGAGGCAGCCCATGCCGACCTGATCGCCGAGCGCATCGTGCAACTGGGCGGTGAACCCGATTTCGCCCCCGACACACTGCTGGCACGCAGCCATGCCGATTACGACAGCTCGACCGAACTCAAGGCCATGATCCGCGCCAACCTGGTGGCCGAACGGGTGGCGGTGGAAAGCTACCGCCAGATGATTGCCCTGATCGGCGACAAGGACCCCACCACCCGGCGCATGCTCGAGAGCATCCTCAGCGATGAAGAAGAGCATGCCGACGAGTTGAAGGACATGCTGGAGGAATGAGCCCGCGTGGCGCCGCCCCGCGCGGCGCCCGCCCCGCCTCAACGCAGTGCCGCCCCACAGCATCCAGCCCGAGCCTATCCATGTCCAGCACCGACAACCTGACGCCCAGTCCCGACTACCCGCAACAGGTCGGGCCTGCCCAGCACAGCGCCAGGGACGACTGTGCCGACGACTGGGGCTATGAAGCCGCGATGCCCTACCTGCTGGCGCCGGCGCACGGCGACGGGCACGGTGCGACGGGGCCAGCCGGCCTGCGCTTGTGAACCCGCGCCGGGCCAGCCGCAGCCTGCGCCTTGCGGGCGGCCTGGCACTGGCGCTGAGCCTGTGCGCCTGTGCCGCGATGCAGCCCCCGCTGCGCGCCGACAGCCCGGCGTCGGCCCAGCCGGCCGGCAGCCCGAAGGCCACCGCCGCAACGGTGAACGTGCAGGGCCAGCGCGGCCGCCTCGACGCCGACGCCCGGGTGCGCCTGCTCACTCGGCTGAGCGCCCAGGGCAATGGCAGCGCGCTGCAACGCCATCTGATGGCGATGGGGCGCTTTGGTGAGGTGGACTTGCTGGCCGACAACGAGGCCACGCTGCTGATCGACGGCCCGGCCACCTTTGCCGCGATGTTCGCGGCCATCGAACAGGCGCGCCACAGCGTGCTGCTGCAAAGCTACATCATCGAGGACAGCGCCATCGCCCAGCGCCTGGCCGAGTTGCTGGCGCGCAAGCGCGCCCAGGGGGTGCAGGTGCGGGTGCTCTATGACGCGCTCGGCTCGATCGGCACCTCGGCCAGCTATTTCGAACAGCTGCATGCCGCCGGCATCCCCACCTGCGCGGTCAACCCGGTCAACCCGCTGACCCGGCCCGGCTACTGGCAAATCACCCAGCGCGACCACCGCAAGATCCTCAGCGTGGACCGCAGCATCGCCTTCACCGGTGGCATCAATGTCAGCGAGGTCTACAGCGCCGGCTCGTTCAAGCGCCGCAGCGTCGCACCGACACAGGCCCAGGAAAGTGGCTGGCGCGACACCCAGATCCGCCTGCGCGGCCCCGCCGCGGCGCCGCTGGACGAGCTCTTGCGCCAGACCTGGCAGGCCCAGGGCTGCAAGGGCGATCTGCCCGCCCTGCCTGCCGCTGTGCCCGCGGCACGCGCCGGCAGCCATGTGGTGCGCATCGTGGCGTCACGGGCCGACGCCAGCTACAGCCAGATCTATGCGCTGCTGCTCACCGCCATCGACGCCGCCAACCGCAGCGTCTACCTGACCATGGCCTATTTTGCGCCGGGCGAGGAAATGGTCGATGCGCTGTGCGACGCGGCCCGACGCGGCGTGGACGTGCAGCTGGTATTGCCGTCGGTGAGCGATTTCTCGCCGGTGCTGCATGCTGGCCGCAGCCATTACAAGCGCATGCTGGCCGCCGGCATCCAGCTGCACGAGCTCAACGATGCAGTGCTGCATGCCAAGACGGCGGTGATCGACGGGGTGGTCTCCACCGTGGGCAGCAGCAATATGGACTGGCGCAGCTTCTCGGGCAATGACGAGGTCAATGCGGTGGTGCTGGGCGAGGACTTCGGCGACGCGATGCAGCGCATGTTCCGCCAGGACCTGGCCACCTCCACCGCGATCACGCCGCAGGCCTGGGCCGGGCGACCGCTGCTGCAGCGCGCCAAGGAGACCCTGGCACGTTGGTTCGAGCGCCTGCTCTGAGCCCATGCCCCCGCCTGCGCTGCTGTCCTACACGCGGCCCGGCGCTTGTCCGATGCAGCCGGCGCGGCCGCCTGCCTAGACTGAAAGCCTCGGGCAACAGGGCGCATGCAGGCCCCGACCCGAATCAAGCCGCCGGCCCGCCGGCGACCAACGCCCAGGCCCTCGCACCCGGCCAACCAGGCCGGACCGGGGCTCAAGACCCAGGAGTCCACCATGTTTGCACGCACCACCCTCATCGCCATCGTCACCGCAGTTGCCGCGCTCAGCGTGCTGCCCGGCTGCGCCGTCACGCGCGGCCAGTCCACCGTCGGTGAGTACATCGACGACACCGCGATCACCACCTCGGTCAAGGCGCGCTTCATCGAAGAGCCCAAGGTCGATGCCTCGTCGATCCGGGTCGAGACCCTGGAGGGCACGGTGATGCTGTCGGGTTTTGCCAAGAATCTGACCGAGAAGACCATGGCCGAGAGCATCGCCCGCGGCGTCAAGGGCGTGAAGATGGTGAAGAACCAGATCATCGTGCGCAGCTGAATCCAGCCGCCTGGCATGTCGGCGCCCCGGTCACCCGCTGGCGTGGGCGCCGCAGCGCCTGGCACAGTGACCAGCGCTGCCAACCCGTCTTACTGGATCAGCCCGTTCTTCAGCGCGTAATAGGTCAGATCGCTGTTGGAGGCGAGTTTCATCTTCTCCATCACCCGGGTGCGGTAGGTGCTGACGGTCTTGACCGACAGGGCCATGCTGTCAGCCATGTGGCTGATGGTTTCGCCCTTGGCCAGGCGCAGAAAGACTTGAAATTCGCGCTCTGACAGCTGCTCGTGCAGTGGTTTGTCGGACTGGCCGCCCAAGCCATCGGCCAGCAGCTCGGCCACCGCCGGAGTGATGTATTTGCGGCCGCGAAAGACCGTGCGGATGGCCCGGACGATTTCCTCCGGGTCGCATTCCTTGTTCAGGTAGCCGCTGGCGCCCTGGCGCAGCAAGGTGGTGGCGTAGTGGGCCTCCGGGTAGCCGCTGAGGATCAAGACCGGCAGATTCGGTTCGCGCGCCTTGATCGCGGCCAGCGCATCCACGCCGCTCTGGTCGGGCATCGACAAATCCATCACCACCACATCCACCTCGCCGCGGCGCACCAGGTCGAGCGCTTCGCGGCCAGTGCTGGCCTCGCCGGTGACCCGCAGGTCGACCTGATCGCTGAAGAATTGGCGCAGACCCGCCCGCACGATGGCGTGGTCGTCAACGATCACAACTCGAATCACGGTGGTTTGCCTCCCCGGGCTTGGTCAGGCCGCAGTGTAGACCGCAGGGGGCGGCCGCGCTGTAGGCCGGCGCCTACAGGCGCGCCCCGCGCGGGCCGACAGCCGCTTGCGGCCCCGGCCGGCGGCCGGCGCCAGGAGCGCTACCTACAGTGAAGCCATCGCAGCAATCAGGTTGCGACAACACCTGGATGGCCAAGCCGTCCCTTCTCCAGGAGCCCCCCATGCTGCACTACGCCGTCGTCTTCTTCGTCATCGCCTTGATTGCCGCCGTGTTCGGATTCGGTGGCATCGCTGCCGGCGCCGTCGGCATCGCCAAGGTGCTGTTCTTCGTCTTCGTGATCATGGCCATCGTCACCTTCCTGATCAGCCTGCTCAAGCGCGGTTGACCCATTCGCCCAAAGCCGCATCGCACCTCGCGGCCTTTTTTCCCCCCTGAGCCCCCCAAGGAGCCACCCATGAACGACATCACCACTTCCGACACCGTTGCCAAGATCGACCAGCTGGCCGACCGCGCCGGCAATCGCGCCGATGAGGCCCTTTCTGCCACCCGCCGTGCCGCAAACGGCGCAATCGACAAGCTGCAGGACAACGTCGACCACCTGCGCCAGGACGCGCACGGCGCACTCGGCCGGGCCGCTGCCCAGGTCGATGAGCTGACCCGCCGCGGCATTGATCGGGCGCGCCAGGCGACTGCCGACCTGCGCCTGCAAGCCGAGCGCGGCGGCGACCGCACGGTCAGCTATATCAAGGACCAGCCGGTGAAATCGGTGCTGATCGCTGCCGCCACCGGCGCGGCGCTGGCGGCCTTGATCGGCATGCTGGCACGCAGCCGCAGCGACCTGCGCTGACCCGACCGGACCGGCGCCCCGACCGCACCCAGGCCACCCCCATGTTCCACCCCTTGATCAAGCTGCTGGCGGCCAAACCGCACCTGCTGGCCCACCATGCCGGCGCCTATGCCGAGCTGGCGGTGCTGCAGGCCGGTGAAGCCTTGCGCCTGGTACGCCAGCGCACGCTGTTGGCCACTTGCGCCGCCGGTGCCGGGCTGCTGGGCCTGGGGCTGGCCGGGGTGGCGCTGTTGCTGCTGGCCGTGGTGCCGGTGGCGCAGATGCCTGCGCCCTGGCTGCTGGTGGCCGCGCCTTTGCTGCCGCTGGCAACGGCCGCAGTGTTGTGGCAGCGCCTGCACAGCACGCCGCTGGAGCTGCCCTTCGAGCCCTTGCAGGCCCAGTGGGCCGCCGACGCACAACTGCTGGCCGCTGCGGGGGCTGCAGCATGAGCCCTCCTTCAGCAGCCCTGCCGGACCAAGCCCCGGCCCAGCGTCTGCAGGCGGTGCTGGCAAGGCTGGCCTTGTCACGCGCCGCACTGCGCCATGAATTGATGCCCTCTGAGCCCGCAGGAGGCGCCGGTTCGACCGATGCGGCAGGCGGCGCACCACTGCGCCAGCTGTGGCAGTCCTTGGGCCGCTTCAGCCGGCGCTGGCCGGTGGCCACGGTGGTGGCGGATGCGGCCCGGGCCTGGTGGCACAAGCATCCCTGGCGCGCTACCGGTGACCTGCTGGTGCACAGCCTGGCCAGCCAGGGGCAGGCCCTGGTGCGCCGCCACCCGGTGGCCACCGTGGCAGGTGCCGCGCTGCTCGGCGGGCTGCTGATGGCGCTGCGCCCTTGGCGCTGGCAAGTGGTGGGCAGGCAACTGCAGCCGGTGCCCGGCCAGGTCGGCCATTGGCTGATCGGCCAACTGGCCAGTGCGCCGGTGCAGGCGGCGCTGGCCAGCCTGGTGCTGATGGCGCTGCGCCCGGCTGATACGGCCGGCGCCGACGATGAACTGCCCCCTGCGCCTCAAAACGGCGCCGCACCCTACAACAGCGAGGACCGCATGGACGGCGCCGGCGCGAAACCCTGATGAGCGAAACCATGTACACCCAGGCGCAGCCGACCCGGACCAACCGGCCCCATGCGCACAGCCGCGCAGTCGATGCAGGCCAGGACGGCCTGTGCCGCTGGTTCTTTGGTGGCACACCGCCGCCTGCCTACCGGGACGACCCCGAAGCTGACGCCGGCACCAGCGGCGTCAAGGGGCTTGCGCCCGCCGCCAAGACGCCGAGCGGATCGCGCCAGCAATGGCCCCGATCCTCGGTTTTCTCGACCCTCAAGCCAGGAGATAACACATGATGCCCAACATCCCGTCCTTGCGCCGCATCCTGCTCGCTGCGGCCCTGCTGACCCTGGGCACGGCCCAGGCGGACAATTTTTCCAGGGCCGTCTACAACGGTGCGAAGGACGACATCAAGGCCAGCTACAAGGCCGAGATCAAGGCCTGCGACAGCCTGGGCGGCAACGCCAAGGACATCTGTACCGAGTCGGCCAAGGGCAACCAGAAGGTGGCCTTGGCGCTGCTGGAATACAACCGCTCAGGCAAGGCCAAGGACGAGGCCAAGTTCTATGAGCAACAGTACCTGGCGCGCTACGAAGTAGCCAAGGAAAAATGCGACGACCTGGGCGGCCCGGACAAGGACATCTGCGTGCGCGAAGCCAAGACACTGCGCGACAAGGCCAAGTCCGAGCTCAAGCTGGCCAAAAAGGTCAGCAGCGCCAACGACACTGCCACCGCCGAGCACATGAAGGCCGACTATCTGCTGGCCAAGGAGAAATGCGATGCCCTGTCCGGTGATGCCAAGGGGGTGTGCATGGCCAGCGCCAAGGCCCGCTACAACGAGCGCTGGTAGGCCGGTGTCATGAGCGCAGACGCGGTCAAGGGCACACCAGGCAAACGGGCGGGCGGGCGGCGCGCGGACCCAGGTACCGCCTGGTGCAGGGGCGGCCTGCGGTACGCTAAGCCCAGTCGGGAAGTAGGAAACGTCCTACCCTCGATACAGGCCTGCGCTCTAGGCCCGTGCCGTCGGCGTCCGCAATAATGACTGCACACCGCGTAACCCAGGGTATGGACCCTCAACTTCGGCCTCCAAACCCCTGGCCGTTGGATGGGCGGGGGCCCCATACCAGCCGAATCTGCCAGTCCATGCCGTTGCGCACGAGTCCCCCAGCACCCCTGACGTGCTTCGTCGTCGAGGACAGTGCTGTCATCCTGCAAAACCTCGTCGCCACGCTCGAGGAGATGCTGCCCCTGAGCGTGGTGGGGACGGCTGAGGACGAACAAACGGCGCTGCGTTGGATGGCCAGCCCGGGCGCGCAATGCGACCTGATGATCATCGACATCTTCCTCAAGTCGGGCACCGGCCTGGAGGTATTGCGGCGGGCCCGCGGCCTGCTTCCCCAGGCGCGCCTGGTGGTGCTGACCAATTACGCCACACCCGAGATGCGCAGCCGCTGCCGCGAACTGGGCGCCGACCGGGTCTTCGACAAATCGGGCGAACTCGAAGAACTGCTGCTGTACTGCGCGACCCTCGCAGAACCCGATGCGTCCTGATGTACCCGCGCCGACGCGGCGCCTGTTGGCGGCGGCTGAGCGGCGGACGCGGCATGCCTGATTGGTTGGCCACGCTGGCGATGCGCATACGCCGCAGCGCCTTCGCCTTTCCGCTGGCGGTGCTGGTAGCCGGCCTGATGCTGGGCATCAGCGAGCTGGGCTACCAGACCGCGTCCAGCCAGCTCGCCGAGTTGGCCGACCGGGTGCAGACCCGGCTGCAGCTGTCGCGGCTGATGCGACGCATCGCCGACGCCGAGTCGGGTCAGCGCGGCTTTCTGCTGACCGGACATCCCGAGTACCTGGCGCCCTTCGCTGACGCCAGCATCGACGCGGTCGACAGCCTGACCCAGCTCAAGCGTCTGATCGACAGCCACGGCGACGCCGCGGCCAGGACCGACCTGGTCGCGCTGGACCGCCATGCGCGCAACAAGCTGGGCGAGATGGACGAGGTGCTGTCGCTGTACAAGTCCGGCCGCCAGACCACCGCCCATGAGTTGATGATGTCCGGCCTCGGCCGCGACTCGATGGAGGGCATACGCAGCCTCACCGACAAGCTCACCCAGCGCGAGAACGGCCAGGTGGCACTCGGCCTGGGCTATATCTTCGACACGCTGCTGCTCAACCGCATCGGCGTGGCCACGATGACCGCCATCAGCCTGCTGGTGCTGGGCATGTACCTGCGCCAGCGGCGCCAGTCCGACTCCGACCGGCAACTGCAACAGCGCGAGTTGCGCGCCGAGCGCGACCGGCTTGAACAACAGGTGCAGCACCGTACCCAGGAGTTGACAGAACTGGCACGTCATCTCGAGACCGCCCGCGAGGACGAGCGCGCCCGCCTGGCCCGCGACCTGCACGATGAACTGGGCGCCCTGCTGACCGCCGCCAAACTGGACGTGGCCCGCATGCGCCCGAAGTTGGCCCAGGCTGCGCCCGAACTGATGCCCCGCATGGTGCACCTGGTCGAGGCCCTGAACAGCGGCATCGCACTCAAGCGCCGTATCATCGAAGATCTGCGGCCCTCGTCATTGAGCAACCTGGGCCTGCTGCCGGCGCTGGATATCCTGTGCCGGGAGTTCGGCGAGCGCCTGACCGTGCCGGTGCAAACCCAGCTCAGCCCGGTGTCGCTGATCCCGACCAGCGAGCTCACCGTGTTCCGTCTGGTGCAGGAATCCTTGAACAACATCGCCAAGCATGCCCAGGCCAGCCGGATCGAGGTGGAATTGTCGGCCCAGGGCGACGAGGTGGCGGTTTGCATCCGGGACAACGGGGTCGGCTTCGACGCGGGTGCCGTGGGCACCGCCCGGCATGGCCTGGTGGGCATGCGCTACCGGGTGCAGGCCGAGGGCGGCCGCCTGCTGGTGAGTTCGGCGCCCGGGCATGGCACAGAATTGCGCGCCTGGCTGCCCACGGCACCCGTCGGCCTGAACAGCCCATGACCCTGCACCCCGCACCATGAGACTCGACCCCGCGCGCCTGGCCGCGCTGCGCCGCAGCATGATCCTGGACTCAGGCCCGGAGCGCGCTTTCGACGACATCACCCGCCTGCTGGCCAGCGTCCTGGCGGTGCCGATCACGATGATCAACCTGCTTGACGAACAGCGCGACTGGTTCAAGTCCTGCGTGGGCCTGCCGCACAACGAGTCTCCGGCCAGCACCTCGTTCTGCGAGGCCTTCTTCAGCTCGAGCGCCAATTTGATCGTGGTGGAAGACACCCTTGCCGACCCCCGTTTCAAGGACCATCCGCTGGTGGTGGCGCCGCCTCATGTCCGTTTCTATGCCGCGGTACGGATCATTCTGGGTGGCCAGACCCTGGGCACACTGTGCGCCTACGACATGCGGCCCCGCCAACTCTCGCCCGGGCAACGCGAACACCTGCACACCATGGGCCAGGCGGTCATCGACCTGCTGGCGTATCGCGACCCACCCGCACCGGCCACCATTGCGGCCTGAATCCCGGCGGTAGGCCGACGCGCCGGCCACCGGCGTCATCGGGCCAGCAACTCGTCCGATGCCTGCAACAGGTCGCGGTCAGTCAGATCCATCGACATGCCGTTGTCGGGCTCGGTCAGCCACTGCAACGCCTGCTCCAGTTCGCGCAGCATCCAGACCACGGTGCCGGTGCCCAGCAGGGCGAACAAGCCGATCAGGGCATAGTGATACCAGTTCATGTGATCCTCCTTCGGGATGATGGGGGCGGTTGCGGTGCCAGGCAAAGGGGCCACAGCAGAAGCCGGCGGCCGGCGCCGACCCGCCTGCTGCGGCAAGCGCGCTCAACCGTTGCTGCGGATGGTCAGACGGTTGTCGACATGCACCACACCGTCAACGCCCAGGGCCAGGCTGGTGGCGCGCTCGCGCGCCGTCAGGTTGGGGGCATCGCCGCTGAGGGCCACATGGCCGGCCGCGCTGTCGACATTGATGCGCAGCGCGCTCAGCGTCGGGTCGGCCGCCAGCTTGGTCTTGACCGCTGCCGTGATGGTGGCGTCTTTCAACGCACTGCCTGCGGCGTTGGCTGCTTGCTGGCCTTCGGAGCGCAGTTCGGCCGTGGCCTGCTTGACATCCGCCTTGACCTCGGCAGACTTGGTTTCGGCCTGCGCCACGGCGCGGTCGAGCTTCTGACCCACGGTAGGTTCCACACCCGCAGCGTCGGCTTCAAGCTTGGGCTGGCAGGCGGCCAGACCGAGACTGAGTGCCATCGTCAGCAGCGTGGCCGAGAGTGCCAGGGGATGACGGGTTGAAGCCATGATCGGGCGCCTTTCGCTTGGGGTTGGTATGGCACCATGTTCTGACGCGCTGGCCGTGCCAGCTATCGGCGCCTGCCGCTAGGCCTTGTGGGACTGCGCTGACATCAACGCGCCTGCGCGGTGCTTGCGACGCCGCCCCGCTCAGGCGCCGGGGCCTTCTTGCGGGCTGCGCCGCAGGGCTGATCAGCCGGGCCGGGTTCGCTGCCGAACTCGAGAAAGGGCAGCACCGCCGCCACCGGCGCGGCCGCGCCCAGTGCCAGCGCGGCGACCACGCGGGCCATCAGCTTGCCGCTCTCCACGCCGACCTGGGGGGCGGCCAGGGTGCCGCTCACCAGCAGCGGAGACCGCAATGAAAAAGGCGAAAAGTCCTTGGGCGTGATTTCGCCGCGCAGGGCCAGGCTCTCGTCGGCCAGGTTCAGCTGGCCCGTGACCTTCAAGCTGCTGTCATCGGTATCGAACATTGCCTCGCGGATGCGCATCACGCCAGCGTTGACCACCGACTGCAGCCGGGCGCAGTTCAACACCAGGGGCTTGTCACCCTGCAGCATCACGCCCAGGGCCTGGGCCACGTCCAGCCCGGCCAGCTCGAGCAACAAGTGCGACACCGTGCCCTGGCGCAGGCTGGCGCCGGCCAGGCCGTCCATGCTGGACAGCAGCGCCGCCGTCGAACCGCCCACACCCCTGACCTGCAGGCGCGCTGCCAGCCGGCCGCTGATCAAGGGCGTGCCCTTGCGCTGCAGCGCGCGCAGCCACTGGTCCAGTTGCAGGTCGCTCAGGCGCAGGTCGGCCTGCCAATGGGCCACCGCGCTGTCGCGCGCGGCGTCCAGGCGGGTGCTGCCGCTGACATTGCCGCCGGCCGCCTGAGCGCGCAGGTCATCCAGCCGCAGCAGGCCCCGGTGCAAGCTGAGGTGGGTGGACAACTCGCGCAGCGGCGCGATGGCGGCATCGTCGCCCAGGTCCAGCGTGCGCACCGCCACCTGCACATCGGCGTCCATGGCGTGCAGCGAGCGCAGGTCGAAGCTGCGGTCGGGCAGCACCCGGCCAGCGCGCTGGGGCGGCGCACTGACAGCCAGCACCGACTTGGCCGGTAGCGCGCGCCGGGCCGGCAGACCGGGTTTGGGCGCAGGCGCGCCGGGGCCGGCCGGGGTGGCGCTGGCCCGGCCCACCGGCGCGCTGGCAGGCGCCAGCGGGGCGGGCGTGGCCGGCGCGGCG
>JANNZD010000117.1:0-28308 GCA_031410435.1 Betaproteobacteria bacterium
ACATGTCGGGCGGCGGGCTCGTCGAAGGTGGACGAGATGACCTCGCCGCGCACCGTGCGCTGCATTTCGGTCACTTCTTCGGGCCGCTCGTCGACCAGCAGCACGATCATGTGGATGTCGGGCTGGTTGGCCACCAGCGCATGGGCGATGTGCTGCATCATCACCGTCTTGCCGGTCTTGGGCTGGGCCACCAGCAGCGCGCGCTGGCCTTTGCCGATAGGCGCGATCAGGTCGATGATGCGGCTGGTGATGTTCTCCTCGCCCTTGATGTCACGCTCGAGCTTGAACGCCTCTTTCGGGAATAGCGGCGTCAGGTTCTCGAACATGATCTTGTGCTTGCTCTCCTCGGGCGTGATGCCGTTGACCCGGTCGACCTTGACCAGCGCGAAGTAGCGCTCGCCGTCCTTGGGTACCCGCACTTCGCCCTCGATCATGTCGCCGGTATGCAGGTTGAAGCGGCGGATCTGGCTGGGCGACAGGTAGATATCGTCGGTGCTGGCCATGTAGCTGGCCTCGATCGAGCGCAGGAAGCCGAAGCCGTCGGGCAGCACTTCGAGCACGCCGTCGCCGAACACCTGCTCGCCCGCGCGGGCACGCTTCTTCATGATGGCGAACATCAGCTCCTGCTTGCGCAGGCGGGCGACGTTGTCGATCTCCAGTTCTTCGCCCATCGTGATGAGTGCGGAGACGTGGAGCGCCTTCAGTTCTGAGAGATGCATTTGGCTGTTCACCCGGGGGTGTTGGAAAGGGGGCCCGGTCGCGGCGCGTGGCGGCGATCAGGAGGCGCACAGGCGCCTGTGGGGCTTGCGCCAGCCTGCCCATCCGCCCAAACGGACGGCGCGGCGGGCCGATCAGGGAAGCCTGGCCAAGGGGCCGGGCCTGGCTTGCCCACTCAGTGCCGAGCTGGGCAAGGGTTCAAGCGGTCGTGCAGGGGTGCAAGCCGGTGGCGCGCGCGGGGCCGGAGGGATGATCGGCGGGCGGCTGGCGGGTTTCGCTAGGGTTGTCGAGCCAGGTGCAGCGCGCTTGTGGTCGCTGCTGCACCTGCAATGAACCCGATTATAGATGCGGCGCGATGAAGGCCGTCAACTGCGCCTTGGACAGCGCGCCCACCTTGGTGGCGGCCAGCTGGCCGTCCTTGAAGAGCATCAGGGTCGGGATGCCGCGGATGCCGAACCGGGCAGGGATTTCGCGGTTCTCGTCGACATTCATCTTGGCGATCTGCAGTTTGCCGCCGAGCTCCTTGGCGGTTTCGTCCAGGATAGGCGCGATCATCTTGCAGGGGCCGCACCACTCGGCCCAGTAGTCGACCAGAACCGGGGTGCCAGACTTCAGCACATCGGCATCGAAGGTGGCATCGGTGGTGTGCTTGATCAATTCACTGCTCATCGTTGTTCCTCGCGGGCCCTGGAAGGCTGGACGCCCTGGCTTCAGGTAGACAGATTTTCGCACAAAGGGCCGTCGACGGTTTGCGCCGCTGTGTCGGGCCTGTCGGCGAACAGCCCTGCCCAGGCCGGCCTGTTCGAGGTTTCGCCCGGCAGCCGCTTGGGTCCAATCAGTGCTCGATCCCCACCGTCCACCTGCACGGGTCCAGCCCATGGTTGTTGCCGCCACTTCCAGCCCGCCCAAGGCCGTCCGTCACCTGGGCCGGTTTCAACTGCTGCGCCTGCTGGGCAAGAGTGAGCGCAGCATGTTGTGGCTGGTGATGGACCCGCGCGTGGCGCAGGAACTGGTGCTGATCCTGCCGCGCGCGCAATTGCCCGATGACGCTGCGGTACAGCGTTGGCTGGACTTGGCCCGCAAGGCCTCGCGCATCCAGCACCCGGGTTTGGCACCGGTGGTGGAAGTGGGCCAGCACGACCGCTGGCCCTACATCACCCATGACCGCGGTGGCTCGGTGACCCTGACCGAGCGCCTGGGCAGCCGCGGCTTGCAGCCGACCGATCTGGTGCCTGGCATGGTGCAGGTGTTGGGTGGCCTGGCCTTTGCGCACGAGGCAGGCCTGGCCCACCATGATGTGCAGCCCAATATGCTGCAGCTGGCTGAGAACGGTGCCTGCCGCCTGATGGGTCTGGGCGCGGTCGCCTTTGCGCCGGGGGCGGCCAGCGACCTGCAAAGCCGCCGCAAGGCCTGTGAACGCGATGTGCTGGCCTTCGGCCTGGTGTTGCACCAGGCCCTGGCAGGTCCGCCGCCGGCGGACCGGCTGGACATCAACCAGCAGATCGTCCACATGCCGCCCACCGGGCGTGAGGTGGTGCGTCTGCCGCGCAGCGGTATCGGTCCGATCGCCGACGGCCTGCGCGCCATCGTCAACCGGGCCACCGACCGCCAGGAACGCCAGCGCTACCGCAATGCGCGCACCTTCGAGCGGGCATTGCAGGGATGGTTGCGCGCCGACCGCGAGCCGGCGCACGGTCCGCTGACCTTGCTGGTCGACAGGATCCGCAATGCCGGCCTGTTGCCGGGCATGCCGGGTTGCCAGGCCCGGGCCGCGCGGCTGGAGCGGCTGGACCGCCAGCGCACCATCGAACTGGCCGAGATCGTGCTGCAGGACGTGAGCCTGACCTTCGAGCTGCTGCGCAGCGTCAATGGCCCACGCATGCGCGGTGCACTGGGCAACGGCAGCGGGCCGATCCTGACCGTGCGGCGCGCCATCGCCATGGCTGGGCTGGATGGGGTGCGCCACGCGGCCCGGGTACTCAAGCCCTGGCCCGGCGCCTTGGCTGAAGGCCATGTGGCCCACATGACGGCCCTGCTCGACCGGGTCAAGCTGGCGGGCCGCCTGGCGCGGGCGCTGCGGCCGCGCGGCTATGACCCTGAACTGGTCTGCGTGTTGGCCCTGCTGCAAAACCTGGGCCGGCTGGTGGTGCAGTACCACTTCCCGGACGACCTGGCCCAGATCCGCCGCTTGATGCAACCCGGTCCGCCGCTGCGGCCTGGTGAACCCGACGAGCCGGGCATGAGCGAAGAGGCCGCCGGTTTTGCGGTGCTGGGTGTCGATATCGAGGCGCTGGCGCATGCGCTGGGCCGCCAGTGGGGCCTGGACGAAGCCGCCTTGCTGATGATGCGGCGCCAGCCCATGGACAGCCCGGTGCACGGCGGCGAGCGCGATGCCGAGCTGCTGCGCCTGACCGCCAGCTGCGCCAACGAGGTGGTGGACGCCCAGCTCCTGGCCGCGCCACTGCGCCTGGCGGCCTGGCAGCGCATTGCCCAGCGCTATGGCCGCGCCCTGGGTGTGACGCCCAAGGACATCGAGCTGGCCCTGACCGAGCCGACCCGGGACGGCCTTGACAGCGCTGCCGGCAGCGAGCCCGCCACCGGCACCGGCACCGGCACCGGCACCGGCACCGGCACTGGCACTGGCACTGGCACTGGCACTGGCACTGGCAACGGCGACGCCGGTACGCACCCGGCCGAGGCCGCGGACTGATGGCCGTCACGGCTGCGCCGCCCGCGCCTGCGGCCCGCCGGGCAGGCCAGCGCCTGGGCCGGTTTCGGCTCATCGCCGAACTGGGCCGCGGGGCCCAGGCCACGGTCTGGCGGGCCCATGACGAGCGCCTGGACCGCGAGGTGGCGGTCAAGCTGCTGAATCGCGAAGTGGCCGATGCCGGGCGCCCGCCGGGCCAGTGGCTGCATGAGGCCAGAGCGGTCAGCCGCTTGGCCCATGCCCATATCGTGCCGGTGTTCGACGCCGACGAGATCGACGGCCAGGCCCTGCTGGTGTTCGAGCTGGTGCAGGGCCCGACCCTGGTGCGGGCCGGGCGCCAAAGCGGGCCGATGCCGGCGCGCGAGGCGGTGGAATTGATGCTGGGCGTGGTGGATGCGTTGCGCGCCGCCCATGCCCTGGGCATCGTGCACCGGGACCTGAAGCCGTCCAACATCCTGCTCGATGCCGATGGCCGGGCCCGGGTGATGGATTTCGGCATCGCCGCACGCCTGGCTGACGCCGCGGCCGGCCCGGCCCAGGCGCCGGCCGAAGCGGCGCGCCGGCGCATCTTCGGCACCCCCGGCTACCTCTCGCCCGAGGCCGCCGCCGGCCTGGCCGCCACGCCCCAGATGGACGTGTTCTCGGCCGGACTGGTGCTGGCCGAGCTGCTGGCCGGCGCCCCGATGATCGCCGAGCGTGACCCGCGCGAAGCCTTGCGCCGGGTGCGTCAGCAGGATCTGGCGCTGCCCGATCATGCCGATGCCGACGACCGCCTGCGCGCGGTGGTGCAAAGGGCCATCGCGCGCGACCCGGCAGCGCGCTATGACAGCGCCGCCAGCCTGCGCGATGCGCTGATGCAGTGGCTGGCGCCCAGCGACGATGCCGCTTTGGCGGTGTCGACCGGCCACGGGACGCTGGACTTCCTGTTGCGGCGCATGCGCCACAAGACCGATTTTCCGGCCCTCACCGACCATGTGCTGCGGATCCAGCGCATGGCCAGTTCCGAGTCCGAGAACCTCAACCATCTGGCCGACGAGATCCTCAAGGACGTGGCGCTGACCCAGAAGCTGCTGCGCCTGGTCAACACCGTGCAATACCGGCGCAGCGGCCATGCGGTGAGCACCGTGTCGCGCGCCGTGGCACTGGTTGGGCTGGCCGGCATCCGCAACCTGGCCTTGTCGCTGGTGCTGGTGGAGCACATGAAGGACAAGGCCCATGCCCAGCGCCTGAAGGAGGGCTTTCTGCGCTCCTTGCTGGCGGGCCAGTTGGCGCATGCGCTGGGGCCGGGTGCGCGTGACGCCGAAGAGGCCTTTCTGGCGGCGATGTTCTACAACCTGGGCAGCCTGCTCACCGAGTACTACTTCCCCGAAGAGGCCGAGGCCATCCGGCAGCATATGCAGGCCGCCGCCCCGGGCCGGCCAGGGTCCGGCGTGGCGGGCCCGGACCTGCTGCGCGGCCGGACCGATGTCGCGGCCGACCGGGCCGCTGGGCTGGTGCTGGGGCTCAGCTTCGAGGCCCTGGGCGTGGGCGTGGCCCGGCATTGGGGCCTGCCCGACGCCCTGCAGCGCAGCATGCGCCGACCCGAAGGCGCTTCACCCAGCCATGCCGTCGGCGCCGGGCCCGAGCGGCTGCGCTGGCTGGCGGTGGCGTCCAATGAGATGGCCGAGGCCTTGTGGCAGGGCGATGAGGTCACGCTGCGGGACCGTCTGGACGCCGTGGCGCTGCGCCACGGACGTGTGCTGGGCTTGAATTCGGCCGATCTGTGGCAGGCCAGTGGTCAGGCCCGCCTGGCGATTGCGCAGATGGCGCCGGCGATGGGCCTGGCCCTGCCGGTCAATTCCGGCGGCGCCCGCCTGTTGACCGAGCCGGCGCGGCCCGATCTGGCCGATTCCCTTTCGCCGCACCAGCTGCAGGCCCATGTCCAGGCCCATGCGCAGGCTGCGCCATCGGCGGCTGGGGCGGCCGGCGCCAGACCGCAGCCGGCTGCGGCCGGTGCCACCGGTGCGGCCCAGCCTGCGGCCAGCCCAGGCCTGCGCCCGGACGCGCCGGCCCACCTGCGGCCCCTGCCCGCCGCGGCGGAAGTGCTGGCGGCCGGCATCCACGACATCACCGAAACCCTGGCCGGCGACAGCTTCAAGCTCAACCAGGTCTTGCGCATGGTGCTGGAGACCATGATGCGGGCGCATGGTTTCCAGCGCATGGTCTTCTGCCTGCGCGACGCTGCCAGCGGGCGCTTGACCGGGCGCTTCGGGCTGGGCGACCGGGCCGCCGCGTTGAGCCCACAGTTTCAGATTGCATTGCAATGGTCGGCGGGCCAGGTGCCTGACCTGTTTGGCGCGGTCTGCCTGAAGGCCCGCGATACCCTGATTGCCGACACCCGCCTGCCCGGGGTCGAGCAGCGCCTGCCGGCCTGGTACCGGCAACAGGTGAATGCGCCGTCGCTGCTGTTGCTGCCGATGGTCATGAAGGGCGCGCCCTTTGCCGTGATCTATGCCGACCAGGCGCGCAGTGGCCAGCTGCAACTGGCCGAGCAGGAACTGGCGCTGCTGCGCACCCTGCGCAACCAGGCGGTGATGGCTTTCCGGCAGACCAGCGGCGCTTCGGCCTGAGCCTGGGCCGGGCCAGGCCGGGGCGCGAGCCCGCAGCGCGTCAGAAGTGCATCTTCAGGCTGCCGCCGAAGGCCCAGGCCCGGCCGCGTTCGCTGTGGGCATCGGGCCGGGGCCAGAAATGCCCGACCACCACTTCACCCAGCAACCAGTGCTTGTAAACCGGTTGCTCCCAGCGTGCCAGCACCCCGTAGTCCGACATGCCCACCCCGGTGCCCTGGGTGCCGGTGCCCGAGACCAGCGCCTCCAGCGACGCCAGCCGCTGCAGGCCGAAGGCGCGGTGCAGCCCCAGGCTGCTGGACCATTCGAAATTGCGGGTCATCTGGGTGATGGTGGCGGCATTGAGCCAGCGCACGGCCCAGGTCGGCGACACATCGTATTCATAGGTCAGCACCGTGGTGGACCCGAGCCGGTCGGCAGCGGTCAAGAACAGGGTTTCACGGAATTCCAGCGTGTGGCCCGGGGCCAGGGTCCAGGGCCGGTGATAGCGCGCCTGCAGATAGGGTTTCAGGTGCGCACTCACGCCCAGGCGCAGATCCACGTCCTGCGGCAGCGACACGCCCAGCCCGGCCAGAAAAGAGCGCTCAGCGGGCCGACTGGCCAGCAGCTGCTGGCGCCGCGACAGCGCGTCCGGGGTGTCCTGGATCACATTGCGGGCGTCATCGCGACCGATGAACAGGTAGCCAAAACGCTGCGCATTGGGCAGCGTGAACTGGGCGTTGAAGCGCAGATCGACATCTTGCGAGCGGTCGCTGCGCTTGAAGAATCCCAGTGTCAGCCGGCCGTCGGTGACACGGCCGCCATCGTCAAAGGGCTTGTCGCCAAACCAGCCATCGACATGGCGGGCCAGCCATTCGGACGCCGCGCGGGTCTGGACCCGGGTGGTTTCCAACGCCGCCGGCACCTTGGCCAGGAAGGACGGGTCGTCCGCTGCGCTGTCGGCCGCCGCAACGCCGGGCCCAGCCAGGGCAGCCGCGGCCAGCAATGCCCAGGCCCACCTTGGACGCCGCCAGGCCGGGGCGCGCAGCATCGCCCGGCCGGCTGGCCGGGCGGCACCTCGAGGGATGTCAGCGCTGGGGCGTTGGGGCATGGCGGTTGGGGGGTGAAGGCGCGAGGTGTCGCCGCAGCGCGACCGGGTTTGCATGGGCGGCAACCCGGCCGCAGCGACGCTGCCAGGGCAAGGGTAGCGCCTGATCCTGCGGCCGCCTGTAGGACGCAGCCGGGGCCCCTGGCCCGCCGACCGGCTGTTGCCTTGCCAGGTCTGGCCCACGCTTTGTGCCGACTGCAGCGCGACTGCGCGCGAAATCAGGTCACAGGAGGTGACGAGCCTTACCCTCGGCACTGGTCACAACGGTTAGGGCTGCTCCGTTCCCGACCTGACCCGTTTGGCCGTGCTTCCATGCGAGGAGGCCCGTCACCGAAGATTGTAGGGGATCACCCGAGGGCCGGTCGGTCGGCCTGCCGCTGCGGGCCTGAGGGCTGGGCGCCGCTGGGCGTCACAACAGGTCGTCGGGGATCAGCCGGGACAGCAGCCACAGCTTCAGGCGCTGCCACCACGGCGGGGCCGGCTCGGGGTGGAACTGCTCGACCCCTTGCGCGTCCAGGGCCACCCAGTGCAGCCCCTGGCCGTCGGCGGCCAGCCGCACCTCGTAGGTCGAGTGGCCGTCGGTGGGCTGGAACTGGCCCAGCACCAGGCGCACCAGAGCCGGGCTGTCGATGGCCAGGCCGAGCTCGGTGTTGGTGGTGGCCGAACGCGGGTCGAGGTTCATCGACCCCACCAGCAGGATGCGGTCGTCGATGAAGCCCAGCTTGGCATGCAGCCGGCCGATCGAGCTGCCCAGGGCCCGGCGCATCGTGTCCTGGTGGCGCAGGCGCTCGGACGAGACCTCGAACAGCCGCACACCGGCCCCCAGCAAGGCCTGGCGGCGCTGGCCATAGGCCAGGCTGACCAGGGGCTCGTCGCTGTCGAGCAGCGAGTTGGTGATGGCCTGCACCGACACCCCGCGCGCCTGGGCCTGGCGCAGGCGCTGCAGGCCGGCCTCGCTGGGCAGGAAATAGGGCGAGACGATCACCACCCGTTCGCGCGCCTGGTCGAGCAGGCTGGCCACCGGCAGCAGGTTGCCGCTGCGCAGCTGTCCGGCGGTCTTGTCGGGCGAATCGAAGAACACCTCGGCGTCGGCCACCACCATCGGCAGCGTGCCCAGGGCCTGCATCGCCGCGCGCACCCCGGGCGGCAGCAATGGGCGGGGCGCGGCCGGACCGGCGGTGGGCGCCGGCGTACCGGTCAGCACCTCGAAGCTGGCGCGGCGCTGGGCCGCATCCAGCCGGTTGTCGGCCAGGGCCTGCAGCGGCAGCGCGAAGCGGCTGTTCCAGAAGGTGTCGAAATGGGCCGACAAGGTGGGCACGACGGCGCCCGCGCAGAGCAGGTCGAAGTCCAGGAAGTTGGCCGCCTCGCTGCGCATGAAGTAGGCGTCGGCCAGGTTGCGCCCGCCGACGATGGCCGCGCGGCCGTCGGCGATCAGCAGCTTGTTGTGCATGCGGCGGTTCAGCCGGCTGAAATCCGCCAGCAGGCTGCCCAGGCGCAGCCAGGCGCTGTCGCGCCCGGCCGGGAAGGGGTTGTACAGGCGCAGCTCGATATTGGTATGGGCGGCCAGGCCGAGCAGCAGGTCGGTCATGCCGGTGGTGTAGAGGTCGTCGACCAGCAGGCGCACCCGCACCCCCCGCGCCGCCGCCGCACGCAGCGCGCGCAGGATCTCGTGCCCGGTAGCATCGTCACCCAGCAGGTAGGTCTGCAGGTCCAGCCCGCTGCTGGCCTGCTCGATCAGGGCCAGGCGGGTGTCGAGCGCCAGCTGCGAGACCAGCAGCGGCCGGAAGCCCGAGCGGCCGGGCGGCACGCCCTGGTCGGCGGCCAGGCGGCCCAGCGGGCTGGCATCGGGCGCGACGCGGTAGCTGGAGCCAGGCCAGCCGGCAGCGGCGCCGGGCGGGGGCAGCGCGGCACAGCCGGCCAGGCCGCAGGCCATGAGCAGCAGGCCGACCCAGCGCCAGGCCATCGCCCCGCCTTGGCTCAACGCAGCTGCAGGTCGTCGTCGCCGAAGCGGATGCCCAGCGGCTCGATCAGCACCTGCTTGGGGCCGGCTTCCACGCTGCCGGCGATGCGTGCCCCGATGCCCTGGGCCTGCGCCACCTGCACCGTGCGCTCGGCGTCAGCGGCGGCCACGAAGAGTGCAAAACCCGCACCCATATTGAGCGTGCTGTAGGCCTCGCGGTCGTCCTGGCGGGCCTGCTGCTGGATGAAGCGCAGCACAGTCGGCACCGGCGGCACAGTGTGGATGCGGTAGGTGAAGGCGGCTGGGTGGCGCAGCAGCTTGCGCCAGCCATGGCCGGTGATGTTGGCGTTGTAGTGCGGCACGATGCCGGCGGCCCACAGGGCCTCGGTCACCGGCGAGTACAGCGGGGTCGGCGCCAGCAGCGCCGCGCCATAGCTCAAACCAGGCTCGATCTCGGTCAGGTAGCCCTGGGGCAGCCTCGACACCAGCTTGCGCGCCAGGCTCAGGCCGTTGGCATGGATGCCGTTGGCGTCGAGCAGCACGATCTGGTCGCCGGCGGCCAGGCGGTCGCCTACGCTCAGGCGCTGCTTGGGATTGATCAGGCCGGTGCAGGACGCCGCCAGGTCGATGCGCCCGTCGGCCACGATGCCGGCCAGCGCCGGGGTTTCGCCGCCGCCCCAGGCCACCCCGCAGGTCTCGCAGGCCTGCTTCCAGCCGGCCACCAGGGCTTGCGCCCGATCGGCATCGGCGAACCAGTCGGAGCCGCCGGCGGCCCAGTAGGCCTGCACCACCAGCGGCGTGGCGCCGACCGTGATCAGGTCGTTCACCGCCATCGCGATGGTGTCCTGGGCGATGCCCGCGTACCAGCTGCGGCCAGTGAGTGTGGCCATCTCGTCGGCCACCAGGGCCTTGCTGCCCAGGCACTCGACGATGCTGGCGAGGTAGAAGGGCCCGACGTCGACCACATAGGCCGACTCGCCGCGCGAGGCCGCCACCTCGCTGAAGCCATGGCCGGCCAGCTGCACCGCGGTGGCCGCGGCGGCGCGCTGGGCGCTGACCTTCAGCGGGTCGATCAGGTCGTAGTTGACGCCGGCCTGCGCATAGCTCAGGGCGTCGCCGGCGGCGGCATCGTGGGTCGGGGTGGGGGCGGTCATCGGTCGGATTATCGGCGAGCGCACGCAGCCCCGGGCCCGGGGCCGGCGGCCCGGGCCGGCGGGGGCCGGCCCGTAGAATCGGCTCATGAGTCATGTCGTCCTGGCCCGCAAGTATCGGCCCCGCAGCTTTGCGCAGATGGTGGGCCAGACCCATGTGGTGCAGGCCCTGGGCAATGCGCTGACCAGCGGCCGCCTGCACCATGCCTACCTGTTCACCGGCACCCGCGGCATCGGCAAGACCACCGTCAGCCGCATCCTGGCCAAGAGCCTGAACTGCACCGGGCCCGACGGCAACGGCGGCGTCACCGCCGAGCCCTGCGGCGTCTGCCAGGCCTGCACCGAGATCGATGCCGACCGCTTCATCGACTACATCGAGCTTGACGCCGCCAGCAACCGCGGCATCGACGAGGTGCGCGACCTGATCGAGCGCGCCACCTACAAGCCCAGTGTCGGCCGCTACAAAGTCTTCATGATCGACGAGGCCCACCAGTTGACCAAGGACGCCTTCAGCGCCCTGCTCAAGACGCTGGAGGAACCGCCCGACTACCTGAAGTTCGTGCTGGCCACCACCGACCCTGAGAAGATGCTGCCCACGGTGCTGAGCCGCTGCCTGCAGTTCAACCTGCGGCCGATGGCGCCCGAGACGGTGCTGGCCCATCTGCAGACGGTGCTGGCGGCCGAGCAGGTGAGTGCCGATGCCGGGGCCTTGCGCCTGCTGTCGCGGGCCGCGCGCGGGTCGATGCGCGACGCGCTGTCGCTGACCGACCAGGCCATCGCCTTCGGTGCAGGCCGGCTCGAGGAGGCCGGCGTGCGCGCGATGCTGGGCACGGTCGACCGCTCGCATGCCTTCGTGCTGGTGCGGGCGCTGGCCCGGCGCGACGGCCCGGCGGTGTTGGCCACGGTCGACAGCCTGCGCCAGCTGGGCCTGTCAGCGGCCGGCACGCTGGAGGAGATGGCCGCGCTGCTGCAGCAGATGGCAGTGCAGCAGGCGGTGCCCGGGGCGCTGGACGAGACCGACCCCGACAGCGCAGGCGCCGTGGCGCTGGCAGCCGAGCTGGCGCCCGACGAGACCCAGCTGCTTTACAGCATCGTGGTGCATGGCCGGGCCGAGCTCAGCCTGGTGAGCGACGAGCATGCCGGGCTGACCATGGTGCTGTTGCGTCTGCTGGCCTTTGCGCCGGCTGGCGCTGCCAGCGTACCCGCGCCGCGCGCCGCGCCGCTGGTGGCCACCCCGCGCGAGGCACGCAGCACCGCACCGGCCCGCCCGGTGCCGTCGGCTGCAGCGGCGGCCCGGCCCGCGGCCCTTGCAGTGGCTGCACCGCTGGCGGCACCGCTGGCGGCACCAGCCCGAGCAGCACTGCCGGCGACGCCAGCGTCGGTCGAAGCGCCCGCAGCCCCGGCAGCGCGACCGGAGCCGCAACCACCGCCCTGGCTCGACGATGTCGTCCCCGACGAGGACGAGGCCCAGGCCGGCCCGGCCCCGGCAGCGCCGACTGCGGCACCGGTGCTGGCCGAGTCTGCCGCGCCTGTCGCTGCACTCTCCGCGGCGCTGCTGCCCACCGTGCTGGGCGACCAGTGGGCGGCGCTGATCCGGCCGATGGTGGCTGACGCCAGCCTCACCGCGATGGCCCGTGAGCTGGCCTTGCAGGCTGAACTGCGGGCGGTGCAAGCGGCTGAGGGCGGCGGGCGCCAGTGGCGCCTGCGGGTCGAGCGCGAGACCCTGCGCTCGGTCCCGCTGAGCGCCAAGCTGGCAGCGGCAATGCAAGCGGCGCTGGGCGAGCCGGTGCAACTGCTGTTGGAAGCCGGCTTGCCGCTTGACTCGATCTCGCGCCGCGACCAGCAGGCCCGCGCCCAGGCCCAGAGCGCGGCCGAACAGACCATCCAGTCCGACCCGGCGGTATGCGAACTGATGGCACAGTTCCGCACCGCCCGCATCGTGCCGGGCTCGATCAAACCCACAGCGGCCGATGGCCGCGACACCAGGAACCCCGCACCATGATGAAGAACCAACTCGCCGGCCTGATGAAGCAGGCCCAGGCCATGCAGGACAACCTGAAGAAGGCCCAGGACGAACTGGCCAGCATCGAGGTGACCGGTGTATCGGGCGCGGGCCTGGTCACGGTGCTGATGACCTGCAAGCATGAGGTGCGCCGTCTCACCATCGACCCCAGCCTGCTGGCCGACGACAAGGACCTGCTCGAGGACATGGTGGCCGCGGCATTCAACGATGCGGTGCGCCGCGCCGAGGCCACCACCAACGAGAAGATGGGCAAGCTGGGCGCGGGCATGCCGCAGATCCCGGGCATGAAGTTCCCCTTCTGACCCGGTGTCCGAGCGCAGCCTGGAGGGCCTGATCGAAGCGCTGCGCCGGTTGCCCGGTGTGGGCGTGAAGTCAGCCCAGCGCATGGCCTACCACCTGCTGCAGCATGACCGTGAGGGTGCCCAGCGCCTGGCGCTAGCGCTGCAGTCGGCGGCCAGCACGGTGCAGCATTGCGAACGTTGCCACACCTTCACCGAGGCCCGCATCTGTCAGACCTGCAGCGATCCCCAGCGGGACGCGCAGCAGTTGCTGGTGGTCGAGAACCCGGCCGACCAGGCCGCGATGGAGCGCAGCGGCAGCTACCGGGGCCTGTACTTCGTGCTGATGGGGCGCCTGTCGCCACTGGACGGCATCGGCATCCAGGACATCGGCCTGCACCCCTTGCTGGACCGGGCGGCCGATGGCGATGTGCGCGAGGTGATCCTGGCTACCGGCTTCTCGGCCGAGGGTGAGGCCACGGCCCAGGTGCTGTCGCAGGCGCTGCGCCAGCTCAAGGCCGGCAATGGCGAGGCATTGCAAGTGACCCGACTGGCGCGCGGGGTGCCGGTGGGCAGCGAGCTGGAATATGTCGACCTGTCGACGCTGGCGCATGCGCTGAGCGACCGGCGCTGAACCTGGGTCGCCCAAGCGCTGGCCAGCCGCTCAGCGATGGCGCGCGGTCGGCCCCGGCGCCTGCAGGCGCTTGGCGCCGCCGCCCTTGGCCTTGGCGCTGGCCAGGCGTACCGCGCCCTTTGCCGCCTTGCCGGGCTTGACCGCCACCACCACCACCACGGCCTGGCCGGGCCGGAACTGGCCGCTGGCAATGGTGCCGTTCCACTGCGCCACCAACTGCGGGCTGACCCGGTAGCGGTGCGCCACGGCCAGCACGCTGTCGCCCTTCTTGCCGGCCTTGAAGCTGATGCGCTTGCCGGGCGGGCGGTCGGGTGCCAGGGCCAGCGTGGCCTGCTCGGCCACCTGCTCGGCCACATCGGTCTGGCGCTGGGCCGAGCGGTAGACCAGCAGGGTGGAGCCGGCCTTGACCAGCATGCCCTTGGGGATGTTGTTGACCTCGCGCAGTTGCGCCTCGGCCATGCCGGTCAGCTGGGCGGCCTCGGCCGGGCGCAGGGTGCGCGGCGCTTGCCAGGCGGTCCAGCTGGCCAGGGCGCCGCGGTGTGCCGTGACCGCGTGCACGAAGCGGTTGGCGTTGTCATAGGGCAGCAGCACCTGGGGCGTGATCGACGCCATGATCAGGGGCTTGTTCATCTGCGGGTTGAGCTGCTTGAACTCCTCCAGCGGCAGGCCGGCCAGGCGCGCGGCCATGTCCACATCGATGTCGCGGGCGATCGCCACCGAGACGAAGTAGGGGTGGTTGCGCAGCGGTGGCAGCGTGATGCCGTGGGCCTCGGGCCGCAGCACGATGTTCTTGACCGCCTGCAACTTGGGGTAGTAGTTGCGGGTTTCGTCCGGCATCTGCAGGCTGGCGTAATCGGTGGGCAGGCCGGCGCGCTGGTTGCGCGCGATGGCCTTGCTCACACTGCCCTGGCCCCAGTTGTAGGCGGCCAGCGCCAGCTGCCAGTCGCCGAACATCTTGTGCAGGGTCTGCAGGTAGTCGAGCGCGGCACGGGTAGACGCCAGCACATCGCGCCGGTCGTCGCGGAACATGTTCTGGCGCAGCGAGAAATCACGCCCGGTGGCCGGCACAAACTGCCACATGCCCGAGGCCTTGGCGGTGGACATGGCCTGCGGGTTGAAGGCGCTCTCGATGAAGGGCAGCAGGGCCAGCTCGGTGGGCAGGCCGCGCTTGTTGACTTCTTCGACGATGTGGAAGAGATAACGGCCACCGCGCTCCGTCATGCGCTGCACATAGTCGGGGCGGCTGCCGTACCACTGCTCCCATTTGCGCACATGGTCGTTGTCGAGATTGGGCACGGCCAGGCCGATACGCACCCGGGCCCACAGGTCGGTGCGCGCGGCTGCGGCGTCCAGGTCGAGCTGGCGTGTCGGGTCGAGCGGGTCGATGGCGATGGTCGGCGCGTCGGACTCGGCCTTGTTCAGCAGGGCCAGGGCCTGGGCCAGTGCGGCGGGTGTGCTGGCGTTGGTGCTGCCAGGCACCGGGCCGATACCGGCGGGCAGGGCGGCCATCGCGGCGGCCAGGCTGCCCGGGCTGGCCGCAGGCGCCGCACCCACCGGTGGCAGGGCCGCGGGCGGGTCGCTGAGGCGGGGTGCCTGGGCACAGCCGCCCACCAGGAGGATCGCTGCCAGCGCGCCCACCAGGGCTTGCAGCCTGGGGTGGGCCGCCAGGCGGGTTGAAGTGCGTAGCGAGGGCTGGCGCAGGGCAGAGGTCATCGAAAGCTGTTCTTCCATTCGCGCGGCGCGACCAGCACGACCGGCTCGCTGGTGTCTGCTGCGCATTGCTGCTGGGCCCGGGTGAGCAAGGCGCCTTCGGCCGGCCAGTGCAGGATGGCGATGAGCCCGGCGGTGCGGGCGGACGCGTTGATCGCGTCGAAATTCAGGCCCATCCTCGTCGCCGGGTCGCTACCGTCCAGGCCACCGGCGTGATCGGGTGGGTGGTGCTTCACTAGAATGGGTGCCTGCGCAAGCCCTCGGGCATCCAGCGCCGCCGGCAGGGGCGCGGCACCGCCTGGATCGACGACGGTGGCCTGGGGGTCATCGGGCAGCATCCAGATGCAGTGGTCGGAGAAAGCGGGCAGGGCCGAGATTTTCATGATGCGCAATCCATCGATTATAGAGTTGGCCCAGTGGCTGCAGAGCCCGCCCGGGCGCTATCTGCTGGACTGGGAACAGCGCGAGCTGGACCGCACGGTGACCGACATCTTCGGCTTCCATGCGCTGCAGCTGGGCCTGGTGGAGTTGGAGGCCTTGCGCGCCAACCGCATGCCGCACCGCTGGGTGGCCAGCGCGTCGATGCGCGAGCCCGCACCGCAGGCCGATCTGCTGCCGCCGGTGGATGCCAGCCTGGCAACCTTGCTGCCCTTGGTCGACGGGGCCACGCTGCACTGTGATTTCGAGGCGCTGCCCTTTCCCAACCAGAGCCTGGATCTGGTGGTGCTGCCGCATGCACTGGAACTGGCGCGCGACCCGCACGATGCGCTGCGCGAGGTCGAGCGCGTGCTGCGCCCCGAGGGCCGGGTGGTGATCGTGGGCTTCAACCCGGCCAGCCTGTGGGGCCTGCGCCAGCGCGCCGGCCACCTGCGCCAGCACCTGGGCGGCGATGGCCCGCTCTACCTGCCCAGCGGCGGCGATTTCATCGGCTATGGCCGGGTGCGTGACTGGCTGCGCCTGCTCGGCTTCGAGGTCGAGCGGGGGCGCTTTGGCTGCTGGCGACCGCCCTTCGGGTCGGCCGCTGGCCTGGCCCGCCTGGCCTGGATCGAGCAGGTCGGCCAGCGGGTCTGGCCGGTGCTGGGCGCGGTCTACCTGGTGGAGGCGGTCAAGCGCGTACGTGGCATGCGCCTGGTCGGCCTGGCCCGCCAGCGCCAGGTCACGCCCCAGGCCGCGCCGGCCGTGGTGGCGCGCGCGCAAGTGGCTGATCTGAGCAACCGGACCCCTGAATGAAGCAAAACAGCACTGCCATCGCCGCCGAGGCTGCCGCCGAGACGGTGGTGATCTATACCGACGGGGCCTGCAAGGGCAACCCGGGCCCGGGCGGCTGGGGCGCATGGCTGCGCTGGGGCGGGCACGAGAAAGAGCTGTTTGGCGGTGCGCTGTCCACCACCAACAACCGCATGGAGCTGACTGCGGTGATCGAGTCGCTCGGCCTGCTCAAACGGCGCACCCCGGTGGCGGTGTACACCGACAGCGAATACGTCAAGAACGGCATCACCACCTGGATCCACGGCTGGAAGAAGCGTGGCTGGCGCACGGCCGACAACAAGCCGGTCAAGAACATCGAGCTGTGGCAGCAACTGGATGCGCTGGTGGCCCAGCACAGCGTGCAGTGGCATTGGGTCAAGGGCCATGCCGGCGACCCGGGCAATGAACGCGCCGATGCGCTGGCCAACCGGGGCGTGGACAGCGTGCGCCCGGGCCGTTGAGCGCGGTCGGGTAGTCTCCCGGGCAGCGTAAAGCCCGGGCCGCCGCTACATTGGCGGGCGGGCGATTCAATGAAGCGATGAAAAAACTACAGGCGGTGTTGGCGGTGGCAGGGCTGGGTCTGGCCCTGGCGGGCGCATGGTGGCTGCAGAACCGCAGCGCTGCCAGCGCGCTGCTGGCCCAGTCCGGCGGTGCTGCGCCGATGGCCGCCAGCGCCCCCGGCGATGGCCGCGCGCCTGCCGGGCCGGGCGCTGCGGGGCCCGGGGCCGGGGCCGGCGGGCCGGTGAATGTGGAGGTGGGCAAGGTCAGCCGCATGCGGCTGGAGAACGATGCCACGGCGGTCGGGTCCTTGCGGTCCAACCAGGGCGTGATGATGCGGCCCGAGGTGAGCGGGCGCGTCGTCAAGCTCGGCTTTGCCGACGGCCAGCGGGTGCAGCGCGGCCAGTTGCTGGCGCAACTGGACGATACCCTGCAGCAGGCCCAGCTGCGCCAGGCCGAAGCCCAGGCCGGCATCGCCCGCACCAATCTGCAGCGCAGCCGTGAGTTGCTGGCCCAGGCCTTTGTCAGCCAGAGCGCGGTCGACCAGAACGCCGCCGCGCTGGAAGTGGCCCAGGCCCAGGTGGCGCTGGCCCAGGCCCAGCTGGTGCGCATGCGGGTGCTGGCGCCCTTCGACGGCGTGGCCGGTCTGCGCAACGTCAACATCGGCGACTATGTGAAGGACGGTGCCGACCTGGTCAACATCGAGGACAACTCGTCGGTCTGGGTCGACTTCCGCCTGCCCGAGCGCTATCTCGGCCAGTTGAAGGCCGGCCAGGCGGTCGAGCTGGCGATGGACGCGGTGCCGGGCCCGATCTACAAGGCCAGGGTGGTGGCCCTCGATTCCCAGCTCGATGCCAATGGCCGGTCGGTGCTGGTGCGATCGCGCCTGGCCAATGTGGATGGCAAGCTGCGCAGCGGCATGTTCGCGCGGGCCCGGGTGGTGTTCTCGGTGCGCGAAGCCGCACTGGTGGTGCCCGAGGAGGCGCTGGTGCCGCAAGGCGACAAGCAGTTCATCATCAAGCTGGTGGCCGGCAGCAAGGGCCTGGTGTCGCAGCGCGTGCCGGCGCTGATCGGCCAGCGGGCCGATGGCAGGGTGGAACTGCTGGCCGGTGTGGCCGAGGGCGACGCCGTGGTGCTGGCCGGCCAGGGCCGGCTGATGCGCGCCGATGGCGTGCCGGTGCGGGTGGTCGACATCAACCGGCCTGCCGCTGCTGCCGGGCCGGGACAGGGTGCCTCCGGCGCGGGCCGGGGCGCGTCGGGTCCGGCGGCCAGCGCAACGGCGGTGCCATGAGACCCCGGCCGGCCATGCGGCTCAGGAGCGAATGCGATGAAACTGTCTGAAGTCTCGATCCGCCGGCCGGTGTTTGCCACCGTGCTGTCGCTGATGATCGTGCTGCTGGGCGCGGTGTCCTTCAACAAGCTGTCGGTGCGCGAGTACCCGCGCATCGACGAGCCGGTGGTCAATGTCTCCACCCGGCTGATCGGCGCCTCGTCCGAGGTGATCGAGTCGCAGCTGACCAAGCCGCTCGAGGATTCGATCGCCGGCATCGACGGCATCGAGATCCTCACGTCGATCTCGCGCGCCGAGCAAAGCCAGATCACTGCCCGCTTCAAGCTCAGCAAGGACCCGGACTCGGCCGCCGCCGATGTGCGCGACCGGGTCTCGCGGGTGCGGGCGCGCCTGCCGGCGGCGATCGACGAGCCGGTGATCGCCAAGGTCGAGGCCGACGCCTTCCCGGTGCTGTGGCTGGTGTTCTCCAGCGACACGATGAGCTCGCTGGCCATCACCGATGTGGTCAGCCGCATCGTCAAGCCGCGGCTGCAGACCGTGCCGGGGGTGGCCGATGTGCAGATCAACGGCGACCGCAAATACGCGATGCGCATCTGGCTGGACGCCGACCGCCTGGCCGCCTACCGGCTGACTGTGCAGGACGTGGAGGACGCGCTGCGCAAGCAGAACCTCGAGGTGCCGGCCGGCCGCATCGAAAGCCAGCAGCGCGAGTTCAATGTCACCGCCCGCACCGATCTCAACACCGAGGCCCAGTTTGCCGAGGTGGCGCTCAAGCAGGCCAGCGGCCTGACGGTGCGCCTGAAGGACGTGGCGCGGATCGAGCAGGCACCGGCCAGCGAGCGCTCGCTGGTGCGCTTCAACGGCAAACCGGCGGTCAGCGTGGGTGTGATTCGCAATGCCACGGCCAACCCGCTGGACATCTCGTCCGGTGCACGCGAGGCCCTGCCGCGCATCCAGCAAGACCTGCCGCCCGGCCTGGCGGTGGCGGTAGCCAATGACAACTCGGTGTTCATCGACCGCTCGGTCAAGTCGGTCTATCGCACCGTGGCCGAGTCGGTGGGCCTGGTGGCGCTGGTGGTGTTCATCTTCCTGCGCACGCTGCGGGCGTCCTTCATCCCGCTGGTGACCATCCCGGTCAGCCTGGTCGGCACTTTCGCGCTGATGGCGCTGGCCGGTTTCACGATCAACACCCTCACGCTGCTGTCGCTGGTGCTGGCCATCGGCCTGGTGGTGGACGATGCCATCGTGGTGCTGGAGAACATCTTCCGCCATATCGAAGAGGGCCTGCAGCCCTTCCAGGCGGCGCTGAAGGGCGCCAAGGAGATCGGCTTTGCGGTGGTGGCGATGACGCTCACCTTGGCGGCGGTGTTTGCGCCGCTGGCCTTCACGCCCGGGCGCACCGGGCGGCTGTTCGTCGAATTTGCGCTGGCCCTGGCCGGTGCGGTGATCGTCTCGGGCTTCGTGGCGCTGACGCTCACGCCGATGCTGTGCAGCAAACTGCTGCGCCACAACCCGACGCCCAATCTGTTCGACCGCGGCATGGAGCGCGTGCTGGTGCGACTGAGCGCCGCCTATGCCAGCGCACTGCGCTGGGTGCTGGGCCAGCGCTGGATCGTGCTGGTGGTGATGGCGGCCTCTGGGGTGGGCAGCTGGTACCTGTACACCACCACCAAGAGCGAACTGGCGCCGATGGAAGACCGCGGCGTGATCCTGGCCAATGCCACCGCGCCCGATGGCGCCACGCTGGACTACACCGACCGCTACCTGAAGGTGATCGAACATGCGGCCATGAACATCCCCGAGATCGATCGGGTGTTCATGTTTGCCGGCGGGCAGTCGGTCTCGCAGGGTTCGGTGATCCTGCGCGCGGTGGATTGGTCAGAGCGCAGCAAGAGCACCCAGCAGATCGCCCGGGAGTTGCAGCCGCAGCTGTCGGTGCTGCCGGGGGTCACCGCTTTCCCGATCACCCCGCCCAGCCTGGGCCAGGGCTTTCGCGAGCGGCCGATCAACTTCGTCATCGTCACCAGCGACAGCTATGCGAACCTGGCCCGGGTGTCGCAGCAGTTCCTGGCCGAGATGGCCAGGCACCCGGGCTTCGTGCAGCCCGACACCGATCTGCGCTTGAACAAGCCCGAGCTGCTGCTGGAGGTCAACCGCGACCGCGCCGCCGACATGGGCGTGCCGGTCGAGCAGGTGGCACGCACGGTCGAGACCATGCTGGGCGGCCGGGCCGTCACCCGCTACAAGCGCGACGCCGAGCAATACGATGTGCTGGTGCAGACCGACAGCCGCGGCCGCACCCGGCCCGACGACATCGAGAAGCTCTTCGTGCGCGGGCGCGGCGACCTGATGGTGCCGCTGTCGTCGCTGGTGACGGTCAAGGAGGGGGTCAGCCCGCGCGAGCTCAACCACTTCAACCAGCGCCGCTCGGTGGCCATCACCGCCAATCTGGCGCCGGGCTATGCGCTGGGCGAGGCGCTTGTTTTCATGGACGCCACCGCCAGCAAGCTGCTCAAGCCGGGCTACGCGACCGAGCTGAACGGCGTCTCACGCGAGTACAAGGCCAGCAGCGGTGCGCTCGGCCTGGTGTTTGCGCTGGCCCTGCTGTTCATCTTCCTGGTGCTGGCGGCGCAGTTCGAGAGCTTCATCGACCCCTTCGTGATCATGCTGTCGGTGCCCTTGTCGATCGTGGGCGCGCTCGGCGCGCTGCAGCTCAGCGGCGGCACCCTCAATGTCTACAGCCAGATCGGCCTGATCACGCTGGTGGGCCTGATCACCAAGCATGGCATCCTGATCGTCGAATTTGCCAATCAGTTGCGCCAGCAGGGGCTGGGTACCGTCGAGGCCGTGATCCAGGCCAGCAGCCTGCGCCTGCGGCCCATCCTGATGACCACTGGCGCGATGGTGCTGGGGGCCCTGCCGCTGGCCCTGGCGAGCGGGGCCGGCGCCGAGAGCCGGCAGCAGATCGGCTGGGTCATTGTCGGTGGCATGAGCCTGGGTACGCTGCTGACGATCTTCGTGGTGCCTACCGTCTACACCTTGTTCGCTCGGCGCCGGGTGCCGGGCGAGATCACCGCCGCCGAGGCGCCGGCCGCAGACCATGCGGTGGCTGCGGTAGGGCCGGCCTGAGCCGTACGGCGCTCAGACCAGGCCGTCGAAAGGGATCACGTCCACCAGATCGCCCGCGGCCACGCTGGCCTGCGCATGGTGCAGCACCACCATGCCGTTGGCCTGGCTCATGCTGCGCAGGATGCCCGAGCCCTGGGCGCCGGTGATGCGCACCTGCCAGCGGCCGTCGGCCGCCTGGCTGACGATGCCGCGCTGGTACTCGGTGCGGCCGGGTTTCTTGCGCAGTGCGGCCTCGCTCACCGCGCGCAGCAGCGGCATGGGCTGCGGCGTGGCGCCGCTCATCGCCAGCAGGGCCTGGCGCACGAAGGCATAGAAGGTCACCATCACCGCCACCGGGTTGCCCGGCAGGCCGAACAGGATGGCCTCGCGCCCCGGGCTGCCGATGCGGCCGATCGCCATCGGCCGGCCGGGGCGCATCGCGATCTTCCAGAACAGCACCTCGCCCAGTTGGGCCATGATGCGTTTGGTGTGGTCAGCCTCGCCCACGCTGACGCCGCCCGAGGTGATCACCGCATCGGCGCTCTGCGCGGCCAGGGTGAAGGCGGTTTCCAGCGCGGCGGGGTCGTCGCGCACCACGCCCAGGTCGATCAACTCCACGCCCAGCCGGCTGAGCATGCCCCAGATCGTGTAGCGGTTGCTGTCGTAGACGCAGCCGGCGGCCAGCGGCTCGCCGATCGAGCGCAACTCGTCGCCTGTGGAAAAGAAGGCCACCCGCAGGCGGCGGTAGACCGGCACTTCGGCCTGGCCCAATGAGGCCAGCAGGCCCAGGTCGGCCGGCGTCAGGATGCGGCCGGCCAGCAGCGCCACCTCGCCACGGGCCAGGTCTTCGCCGCGCAGGCGCCGGTTGTCGCCCACCTGCACCACGCCGGCGGGGATGCGGATGCGGCCATCGGCTTCACTGCGGGTGAATTCCTGCGGCACCACCGTGTCCAGGCCCAGCGGCATCAGCGCGCCGGTCATGATGCGCACGCCCTGGCCGGGCAAGGCCGGGCCGCCGAACTGCGCGCCGGCAAAGGCGGTGCCGGCCAGCCCGATCAGGGTGTCGGCGTCGGCCTTGAGGTCGGCCGCGCGCAGCGCAAAGCCGTCCATGGCCGAGTTGTCATGCGAGGGCACATCGATGGGCGAGACGATGTCGCGCGCCAGCACCCGGCCCAGCGCGCTGCGCAGCGCCAGGCTTTCCACTGCCTGCAGCTTGGGTAGCAGGCGGGCGATGAAGTCTTGCGCCTGCGCCACCGGCAGCGCATTCGGGTCGTAGCCCTTGATGCAGGAGGCGATCTGGTCGAGGCTTTGCATGGTTGTTGGGCCGGTCCGGGGTTTCACCCGCCGATGTAATGCATCTCGACCCGGCGCTCGCCGCCACCCGGCGCTGCGGTCTGGCCGGCGCGCAGCTCGGAATAGCGGTCGTCGCGCCCGGCCCACACCGCGCCCAGCGCGCTGGTGATGTCGGCGTCCGAGACCCCGCCGCGCAGCAAGGCGCGCAGATCGTGGCCGCGGGTGGCGAACAGGCACAGGAAGAGCTTGCCTTCGGTGGACAACCGGGCCCGGTTGCAATCCTGGCAGAAGGCCTGGGTGACGCTGGAGATCAGACCGATCTCGCCGCGCCCGTCGGCATAGGCCCAGCGTTCGGCAGTCTCGCCGGCCACCGTGGGGTCGAGCGCGCGCAGCGGCCATTCGGCCTGCAGCATCTTCAGCAGGTCGGCCGAAGGCAGCACCTCGTCCATGCGCCAGCCATTGCTGGCGCCAACATCCATGTACTCGATGAAGCGCAGCACGATGCGGCCGTCGAATTGCGTGCGGAAGAAGCGCGCCATCGGCAGGATTTCCTGCTCGTTGGTGCCGCGCTTGACCACCATATTGACCTTGATCGGCCCCAGGCCCGCCGCATGCGCCGCGGCAATGCCGGCCAGCACGTCGGCCACCGGGAAGTCGACATCGTTCATGCGCCGGAAGACCATGTCGTCCAGGCCGTCCAGGCTCACCGTCACCCGCTGCAGCCCGGCGGCCTTCAGGGCCTGGGCCTTGCGCGCCAGCACCGAGCCATTGGTGGTCAGCGTGATGTCGAGCGCCGCGCCCTCGGGCGTGCGCAGCTCGGCCAGCATCGCGATCAGGCGCTCCAGGCCCTTGCGCAGCAGCGGCTCGCCGCCGGTGAGGCGGATCTTCTGCACCCCGTGGGCCACGAAGATGCGCGCCAGGCGGGTGATCTCCTCGAAGCTGAGCAGGCTGGTCTGCGGCAGGAAGACATAGTCCCGGTCGAAGATCTCCTTGGGCATGCAGTAGCTGCAGCGGAAGTTGCAGCGGTCGGTGACCGAGATGCGCAGGTCGCGCAACGGCCGACCCAGGCCGTCGGCCAGCAGGCCGGTGGCGGGGATGGCTTGCGCGGGGATGGCCGGCACCGCTGCGGCATAGCGCAGGTCGGCCAGCGGAATGACGGTTTCGCCCATGGGCAGTGATTGTGACTCGGTGGCCGCCCTCTGACCGCGCCGGGCTTGCAGCGCCCTGCCGGCAGGGCGGGTTGATCAGCGCGTGGTCGGCAGCGGCCCGGTGGCCGCGCTCAGGTCAGCCCGGCGCGCACCGGTGAAGCGGCGCGACCAGTAGGACTCGCGCATGTCTTCGATGCGCACCTCGCCGCCGGCGCGCGGCGAGTGGATGAACTTGTCGTCGCCCACATAGATGCCTACATGCGAGAAGGTGCGCTTCATGGTGTTGAAGAAGACCAGATCGCCGGGCTTGAGCTCCTGCCGGTTGATGCTGAGCAGGCCGGCGGTGGTGGCCTGTTCGTCGGCGCGGCGCGGCAGCACCAGGCCGATGCTGTTCTCGAAGATGTGGCGGGTGAAGCCGCTGCAGTCGAAGCCGGTTTCTTCGGTGTTGCCGCCGCGCTTGTAGGGCACGCCGAGGAAGTTCATCGCCTGCATCACCAGATCGGACGCGGTGTCGCGCACGGTCTTGCGCACCGAGGTCATCAGGGGCGAATTGACCAGGGCCGAGGCTGGCCGCAGCAGGCCGCGCTCGCCCAGCAGGTCCATCACGGGGTCGGTGCTGCCGGCTGCGGCCTCGGGGGCTGCGTGGGCGGCAGGGCTGGCCAGGCAGACCAGCAGCAGCGCGCAGCGGAGGTAGGAAGACTTCAGCATCAACCGGCGAGGATACCACCCGACCCTGGGCGAACCACCGGGGAATGCCCGGGGCCACTGCGTCGGCTCAAGGCGGGGCGAGATGGGTGAAAACCCTTTGCAGGTCCTCGCGTGCCGCCTGCAACTGCAGCAAGGTGGCCTGTTGTGCCGCCAGCGCATCGCGGGCGAGCAGGGCGGTGAGGATGGCCTTGTGGCGCGGCAGGCTCAAGGCATGGGTGTCGGGCAGCTTGCTCGACAGGCGTATCGATTCGCGCAGCGCCAGCGACAACATGTTGCCGATATAGGCCAGCAGGTCGTTGCCGGTGGCCTCGGCGATGCGGCGGTGGAAGGCCAGGTCGGGCTCCAGCAATGCGGCCGGGTCGCGGGCGGCCTCCATCGCCTCGTAGGCCTGGCGGATGCCGTCGAGTTGCGCCGGGGTGGCCACGCTGGCGGCCAGGGCGGCGGCGGCCGGTTCGAAGACCCGGCGCGCGGTCAGCAGCAGGTCGGTGAACTGTGGCGCGGGCATGGCCTGGGTCAGCCAGTACAGCACGTCGGGGTCGAGCAGGTGCCAGTCGGCGCGTGCTGCCACGCTGGCCCCGGCGCGCTGGCGTGACTTCACCAGGCCCTTGGCCACCAGCACCCGGGTGGCCTCGCGCAGCACCGGCCGGCTGACCTCGTACTCGGCGCACAGCGCGGCCTCGGCCGGCAGGCGCTCACCGGGCTGCAGGCTGCCCGAGACGATGCGCAGGCCCAGGTCGCGCACGATGCGCGCATGCATGCTCTTGCGCGCCGCCGGCGGCTGGCGGTAGGACGCGTCGCCATGCTGGCCGCTCATGGCCACCTCTAGCGCCTGGCCTTGTTGTAGACGTCGACGAACACCGCTGCCAGCAGCACCAGACCCTTGATCACCTGCTGGTAGTCGATGCCAATGCCCAGGATGGACATGCCGTTGTTCATCACCCCCATGATGAAGGCACCGATCACCGCGCCCAGCACCTTGCCCACGCCACCCGAGGCCGACGCACCGCCGATGAAGCAGGCAGCGATCACATCCAGCTCGAAGCCCAGCCCGGCCTTGGGGGTGGCGGTGTTCAGGCGCGCCGCGAACACCAGTCCGGCCAGCGCCGCCAGCACGCCCATGTTGACGAAGGTATAAAAGGTCAGGCGCTCGGTGCGCACGCCCGACAGCTTGGCCGCCTTCTCGTTGCCGCCCAGCGCATACAGGCGCCGGCCCACCACCGTGCGGCGGGTGACAAAGTCGTAGAGCAGCATCAGCAACGCCATGATCACCAGCACATTGGGCAGGCCCTTGTAGGTGGCCAGCAGGTAGGCCAGCCCCACGACCAGCGCGACGAAGACCGCGTTCTTGAGCACGAAGAAAGCCACGGGCTCGTCGGCCAGGTCATGCGCCACCAGGCCGGCGCGCTCGCGCAGCTTCTGCACCAGCAGCGCGGCGGCCACGCCCAGGCCGATCAGCAGCGAGCCCAGGCGCAAGGTCTCGCCGCCCAGCGGGTCGGCGATGAAGCCCGAGCTCAGCAGCTGGAAGGTGGCCGGGAAGGGCCCCACCGACTGGCCCTGCAGCAGCGCCAGCGCCAGGCCCTTGAACACCAGCATGCCGGCCAGCGTGACGATGAAGGACGGGATGCGCATCCAGGCCACGAACCAGCCCTGGGCCGCGCCGATGGCCCCACCGGTGGCCAGGCAGGCCAGCGTGGCGGGCACGAAATGCCATTCGTACTGCACCATCAGCACCGCCGCCAGCGCGCCGACGAAGCCGCACACCGAGCCCACCGACAGGTCGATGTGGCCGGCCACGATCACCAGCAGCATGCCCAGCGCCATGATCACGATGTAGCTGTTCTGCAGGATCAGGTTGGTGATGTTGAGCGGCTGCATCAACGTGCCGTCGGTCATCACCTGGAAGAAGCCCATGATCACCACCAGCGACAGCAACATGCCGTAATCGCGCAGGTTGGCCTTCAGAAAGCCCAGGCCGGCGGCGGCGGTGGGTTGGGCAGCAGCGGGGGCAGGCGTGGGCATCGCGTTTGAGCCTTGGGGGTGGGGGTCAGGCCGCAGCCTGGGGCGTGCTGTCGCCGTTGTTGACGATGGCGCGCATGATGCGTTCCTGGCTGGCGTCGGCGGTTGCCATTTCGGCCACGAAGCGGCCCTCGTTCATCACGTAGAGCCGGTCGCTCATGCCCAGCAGCTCGGGCATCTCGGAGCTGATCATCACGATGCACTTGCCTTCGGCGGCCAGCTGCGCGATCAGGCTGTAGATCTCGAACTTGGCGCCGACATCGATGCCGCGGGTGGGCTCGTCCAGGATCAGCACCTCGGGCTGGCTGAACAGCCATTTGGCCAGCACCACCTTCTGCTGGTTGCCGCCCGAGAGATTGACCACCGGCTGCGACACCCCGGCGCAGCGGATGTTGAGCGACTGGCGGTAGCCGCCGGCCACCCGGTGCTCCTGGCCAGCGTCGATGACGCCGGCGCGGGACACCGCCTCCAGCCGCGCCAACGTGGTGTTGTGGACGATGCTGTGCTCCAGCACCAGGCCCAGGCCCTTGCGGTCTTCGGTGACATAGGCCAGGCCGGCGGCAATGGCCCGGCCGATGGTGGAGACATCCACCGCCTGGCCGCGCAGCCGCACCTGACCGCGGATGCGGCTGCCCCAGCTGCGGCCGAACACGCTCATCGCCAGCTCGGTGCGGCCGGCGCCCATCAGCCCGGCGATGCCGACGATCTCGCCGCGCCGGGCCTGGAAATCAACGCCCTTGATCACTGCCCGGTCGGGGTGCAACGGGTGGTGCACCCACCAGTCCTTCAGCTCGAAAACGGTCTCGCCGATGGTTGGGGTGCGTGGCGGGTAGCGGTCGGCCATCGCCCGGCCCACCATCGCGCGGATGATGCTGTCCTCGCTGGCGGGGCCTTCGCGGCAGTCCAGCGTGGTCACGGTGGCGCCGTCGCGCAGCACGGTGATGGCATCGGCAACCCGGGCGATCTCGTTCAATTTGTGCGAGATCAGGATGCAGGCGATGCCCTGGCGCTTGAGCTCTAGCAGCAACATCAGCAGCTTGTCGCTGTCACTCTCGTTCAGGCTGGCGGTGGGTTCGTCCAGGATCAGCAGCCGCACCTGCTTGGACAAGGCCTTGGCAATCTCCACCAGCTGCTGCTTGCCCACGCCCAGATCGTCGATCAGCGTGGCCGGCGATTCGGCCAGGCCCACCCGGGCCAGCAGCTCGCGGGCCCGGGCATGGCAGGCCCAGCGGTCGATCACGCCATGCTGCGCGATCTCGTTGCCGAGGAACAGGTTTTCGGTGATCGACAGCAGCGGCACCAGGGCCAGCTCCTGGTGGATGATGATGATGCCCAGGGCCTCGCTGTCGCGGATGCCCTCGAATTGGCGCACCTGGCCGTCAAAGCGGATCTCGCCGCTGTAGCTGCCAGCCGGGTAGACGCCTGAGAGCACCTTCATCAGCGTGGACTTGCCGGCGCCGTTCTCGCCCACCACCGCATGGATCTCGCCGGCCCGCACGCCCAGCCGCACCCGGTCCAGCGCATTGACGCCGGGGAAGGTCTTGGTGATGTCGAGCATCTCCAGCAGCATGGCGCGCGGGCTCCGGGGTGGAAAGCGCAGCGCAGGGCGGGGCGGGGCGGCGCCTACTTGACCTGAGATTCTTTGTAGTAGCCGCTGCCGATCAGCACCTCTTTCCAGTTCTTCAGGTCCACGCTCACCGGCTTGAGCAGATAGGACGGCACCACCTTCACGCCGTTGTTGTAGGTCTTGGTGTCGTTGATCTCGACTTTCTTGCCGCTGAGCATCGCGTCGATCATGTTGCCGGTGACCTTGGCCAGCTCTCGGGTGTCCTTGAACACGGTGGACCCCTGCTCGCCGCGCAGCATCGATTTCACCGAGGCGATCTCGGCATCCTGGCCGCTGACCATCGGGTAGGGCTGCTGGGGCGTGCCGTAGCCCACGCCCTTGAGCGAGGACAGGATGCCGATCGACAAGCCGTCATAGGGCGACAGCACCGCATGCACCTTGTCCTTGCCGTAGTAGGCCGACAGCAGGTTGTCCATGCGCGCCTGGGCCACCGCGCCGTCCCAGCGCAGCGTGCCCACCTTGTCCATGCCCATCTGCTTGCTGCGCACCACCAGCTTG
>JANNZD010000118.1:0-29532 GCA_031410435.1 Betaproteobacteria bacterium
GTCGACCAGGCGTGGGGCCTGTTGCAGTTGTCGGCCGGCGCTCATGAAGTTAATCCCTCCTACAACACTCTTGCAATAGCCGCGCTGCCGACCGCTGCGTCGGAAACTAGCGAGGCTTGAGCTGCTCGATGATCAGGGCCAGCAGGACGGCGAAGAAACTCATTGCCGGTCATCATACCCAGCGCCTGTGCCCGGCCGGCCCCCGCGCCCTCAGCCGTGCGACAGGAATCCATAGAGGTTGCGCAGCATGGCCGCCGTGGCGCCCCAGATGAAGTAGGGCTCGCCGGCGCGGCCCTGCGCCTGCCAGGGCATCGACAGGAAGCGCCGCGCCTGGCCCTCCAGGTCCACGCTATGGCGGCGGTGGTGGGCCGGCGACATCAGGAACTGCAGCGGCACCTCAAACACCTCGGCCACCTCGAAGCTGTCCGGGGTCAGGCTGAAACCGGGCTGCACCAGGGCCACCACCGGCGTGACCCGGTAACTGGTCACGGTGGTATAGACCGGCAATTGGCCGATCACCTCGATAAAGGACCGGTCCAGGCCGACCTCCTCCTCGGTCTCGCGCAGCGCGGTGGCCACCGCGTCCACATCATGGTCTTCGCAGCGCCCACCCGGGAAGCTGATCTGCCCGGCATGGTCGCGCAGATGTGCGGTGCGCTGGGTCAGCAGCACCTGCAGGCCGCTGTCGCGCATCACCAGCGCCACCAGCACCGCTGCCGCCAGCGGCTCGCCCTCGGTGCTGAAGCGGCCGCCATCGCCAGGGAACTCGGGGGTCCAGAGCGGCGGGTCGGCAAAGCGGTCGCGCAGCGCGTCGGGCGCCAGCCGGTGCGCCGGCACCGGCGGCAGGTGGGCATCAATGCCGACCACCGGGATGGCAAGGGGGTCGAGGATGCGGGGCGGTCGGTCGGACATGCGGTGGATTGTGGCGGGGGAAGGAAAAAGCCGCCCTGAGGCGGCTTTGGGGGCAGTGTCGGTTCGGCCCGGCTTCTGCGGCGGGCGGCTGCGCCGCGTCCGCTCCTCATCGCGCTGCACGCGATGCGGCGCCTGACGGCGCCGGACTGACCGCAGGTCAGCCGAGCTTCTCTTTGATCCGCGCCGATTTGCCCGAGCGCTCGCGCAGGTAGTACAGCTTGGCGCGGCGCACATCACCGCGGCGCTTGACTTCGATCGACGCGATCAGCGGGCTGTAGAGCTGGAAGGTGCGCTCAACGCCCTCGCCGCTGGAAATCTTGCGCACGATGAAGCTGCTGTTCAGGCTGCGGTTGCGCTTGGCGATCACCACGCCCTCGTAGGCTTGCAGCCGCTTGCGCGTGCCTTCCACCACATTCACGCTGACGATCACCGTGTCGCCGGGGGCGAAAGGCGGGATGGTCTTGTTCAGGCGCGCGATTTCTTCTAGCTCGAGGGTGCGGATCAGGTCCGTTTTCACGGCCGGTTTGACGTCCATCAGGTTTCTCCTGGGTCGATCATGGCGGCGCTCAGACATTGGCCCGGCAGAGGATCGAAAAGCCTTTGATTATAGCTTGGTATCGGGCAGCAGACCGCGCAGCAGTCTTTCGTCGGCCGCAGACAGGCGCCCGGCCGCGCGCGCGGCAGCGATAAGCTCGGGTCGGCGCGCCGCGGTGAGCCGCAGCGATTGGTCGCGACGCCAACGCAGGATCTGGACATGGTGGCCACTGAGCAGCACCGCCGGCACCGGCACCGGGCCGGCAGCAGTGGCCAGCACTTCGGGCCGGCTGTAATGCGGGCAGTCCAGCAGGCCGTCGTCCGAGAAGCTGTCCTGCTGGTGCGAGGCCTCGGTCAGCACGCCCGGCTGCAACCGCGCCACCGCGTCCAGCAGGGCCAGCGCCGGCAACTCGCCGCCCGACAGCACAAAGTCGCCCAGCGAGATCTCCAGGTTCACCTCGGCATCGAGCAGGCGCTGGTCTATGCCCTCGTAGCGGCCGCACAGCAAGATCGCGCCGCCCTTCTCGGCGTCACCCAGCTGCTTGACCAGGGCCTGGGTCAGGGGCCGGCCGGTGGGCGTGAAGTGCAATACCGGCGGTGCTGTTTCAGACCCCCTTTGAGCCCGTAGCGCCGCCAGCGCACGCATCAGCGGCTCGGCCAACATCACCATGCCGGGGCCGCCCCCATAGGGGCGGTCGTCGACCCGGCGGTAGTTGTCCTCGGCAAAGTCGCGCAGCGGCCACAGGCGCACGTCAACCTGGCCGCTTTCGAAGGCACGCCGGGTGATGCCTTGGGTCAGGTGCGGGCCAAACAGCTCGGGGAACAGCGTGATGACGTCAAAGCGCATCGGCTGAAGGCTCAGAAATCCAGACCCCAATCGACCGTGATGCGCCGGTCGGGCAGGCTGACATCATCGACATAGGCCGCCACGAAGGGGATCAGGCGCTCGGCCGCCTCGCCGGTGGCCGCCGCATCCGCCTCGGCCCGGCGCAGGCGCAGCACGCTGTGCGCGCCGGTGTCGATCAGGTCGGTCACCACACCCAAGGCCTGGCCCTGGCGGTTGACCACCGCCAATCCGATCAGGTCGACCCAGTAGTACTCATCGACCTCGGCGGCCGGGAAATTGGCCCGTGCGACAAAGATGCGCGCGCCCTGCAAGGCCTCGGCGGCATTGCGGTCGGGCAGCTCCTTGACATGGGCGACCACGCTTTCGCCCTGCACCTTGCTGCTGGTGACATGCAACAGCGGCGGCACAGCCAGCCCGGCGCGCGGCCCCGGCCTGGCCTCGGGCGGCCGCAAGAACCAGATCGGCGCCGCAAACAGCGCCGCTGGGTCGCGCGAAAACGGCCGCACCCGGATGCCGCCCTTGATGCCCCAGGCGCCCAGCACCAGCCCCACCTCGATGGCGTCATCGGGAAAGGCCTCGGTCTCAACCAAGACCGGCCCGGCCTGCGTCATGTCGGCCGACGCCCCGGGGGCCTGCGGGCAGACCCGGAATCAGGCCGCAGCAGCGGTTGCCGGCGCCACCTGGGCCTTGGCGGCATCGCCGACCAGGCGCTTGACGGTGGGCGACAACTGCGCGCCCACGCCTTGCCAGTAGCTGACGCGGTCGAGGGCCACGCGCAGCGGCTGCTCGCCACCGGCAGCCATCGGGTTGTAGAAACCCAGGCGCTCCAGGTAGCGGCCGTCGCGGCGCTCGCGCGAATCAGCGACAACGATGTTGTAGAACGGGCGCTTCTTGGCGCCGCCACGAGCAAGTCGAATGACGACCATGTTGGATATCCAGGTAATCGTTGGCGACGGGCCAGCCAAGGAGACACTCGAGGCCGATCCATCAGGTTCCCTGCGGCCGCTGCCGGGCAAACAGCCCTGCCGGCCACCGCAGACATGTCTTCGCGCCGTCAGCCACACTGGCGGGCCCCTGCGTCGGCGGCGGATGCCGGGGCGCGATGGCCCGAAGTGCGGCTTCGGGTGCGATCTTGCAGCGCGGCTGCCCTTGCGGTGCCGCACACGCTGCGCTTCTTCGGCCCCGTAGATACGCAAGTGTTGCCACTCACCGCTGCCGAAAACCCAACATTATAAACTGACACCCAGGCCTGTGGCCGGTTGACCGGTGACAAGGCGCTCAATCCCGCCCCACGGGCCGCGTGCCGGCCCGGCGCCGGCCCTGCCGATCCCTCCCCACTTGTGTCACGCTCGCCCTGTGCCAGCACCGCTCGCAGCCACCGTCCCAACCTGCCCCAGGCCCCGATGCCCCAAGCCACGCCCGCCCCCGCCCTGCTGATCCGGCCCAGCCGCCCGGCTGACTTGCCGGCCCTCACCGCCATCTACGCCCACGCCGTGCTGCACGGCACCGGCACCTTCGAACTTGACCCGCCAGACCTGGCCGAGATCGCGCGCCGGCGCGACGACGTGCTGGGCAAGGGCCTGCCCTGGCTGGTGGCCGAGGCCCAGGGCCAGGTGCTGGGCTATGCCTATGCCAACCATTTCCGGCCGCGCCGGGCCTACCGCTTCTGCCTGGAAGACTCGATCTACCTGGCCGCCGACGCCCGCGGCCGCGGGGTGGGCAAGGTCTTGCTGACCGAGTTGCTCGGCCGCTGCGAGGCGGCCGGCGCCCGCCAGATGCTGGCGGTGATCGGTGACGCGGCCAACGCCGGCTCGATCGGCGTGCATGCGGCACTGGGCTTCACACACGCCGGCCTGCTCAAGGCATCGGGCTGGAAGTTCAACCGCTGGCTCGATGTGGTGCTGATGCAGCGCACGCTCGGCCCGGGCGACGCCCAGCCGGCGCCGGCCGACGACCCCGCGCCATGAGCCCGCCGGGCCGTCCCAAGGGCGAATTCCGCAGCGCGCAGCACGAAGGTCGGGCACAGAGGCGCGCCGACAGCGCGCGGTCCAAAGGTGTGGCTACCTGGCTGGCGCTGGCCCTGGGCAGCCTGGGCGCCCACCGCTTCTACCTGTACGGCTGGCGCGACCTGGGCGCCTGGTTGCATCCATTGCCCACCCTGCTGGGCCTGGTCGGCGCGGTGCGCATGCACAACCTGGGCCAGGATGACCAACTGGCCTGGCTGCTGATCCCGCTGCTCGGCCTGATGCTGTCGGTCGGCATGCTGGCGGCCATCCTGCTGGGCCTGACCTCCGACGAACGCTGGGCCCAGCGCCACCACCCGCAGGGACGGGTGCAGGCCACGGGCTGGATGCCAGTGATCGGCGTGGTGCTGGCCTTGCTGATCGGCGGCGCGGTGCTGATGGGCACCCTGGCCTTCGGGGGCCAGATGTACTTCGAATACCAGGCCCAGCGTGGCGACCCCGGCCACTGAGCCCCAGGCCACGGGCACGCCGTCCCAACCCGCTTGCGACGGCAGGCCCATGCAGATCGAGTTCTTTGGCGCGGCCGACACGGTCACCGGCTCCCGGCACCGGGTGACGCTGGCCAGGCAGCGCGTCCTAGACGAAAAAAAGCCCGGCAGCGCCGGGCTTCTTGAGCAAGCGGCTGAAAGCCGATTACTTGGCGGCCTTGGCGGCCTTGGCCTTCTTGCCGGCCTTGGCCTTCTTGCCCATGGCCTTCTTGGTGCTGGCAGCCGGGGCGGCAGCAGCGGTGGCGGTTGCGGCGGCCGGGGCGGCAGCGGCCGGGGCAGCGGCTTGGGCGAAGGCGCCCAGGCTGAAGGTGGCGGCGATCAGGGCGGCGATGAGCTTGGTCATTTGGATGTCTTCCGGTGGTTGCGTGAGGGGAGCAGAGCGCTCGATCATCTCAACGCAGCACCGCGCGACTTGGTTGACAGATCCCGAATCGGGTGACTTTCAGCCACCCCCGCCTAAACGAACTCGCGCTCGCGCAGCCATTTGGTGGCCACCCACTTCTCGCCGGCCTGCACCGGCGCGCCGCCGTGCAAGGTGCGGGTGCTGGGGTGGGCCCGGTCATAGCTGAAGAAAACGGCATTGCCCTTGATCGGCGCCACCTCCAGCGCCACGTCCGGAAAGGTGGTGCCGCCGCCGCGCTCGGGCGTGTTCAGGTAGATCACCAGCGTGCCCACCCGCTGGCCGCCACGGGCCAGCACCGCAGCCATGCCGGGCTGGGCAGGGTCGAAATAATCATGGTGCGGCTTGTACTCGGCGCCGGGTTGGTAGTGCAGCACCTGCAAGCCCTCGCCATTGACCACCGGCCAGTTCAGCAGGGCCGCGATGCGCAACTCCACCCGCTCGCAAAGCGCAAATTCGGCACGGCCGAAAAACATGCCTCGGCTGGTGCGCGAGGGGTTGATCTCGTTGCCACCGGTCTCGTTGACGACCGTCTCGGACCGCGCCATGCGCGGCGCCGCCGCCGCCACCAGTGCGTCGCATTCGTCATCGGCCAGCAGGCCGCCAAAGACCACCACCCGCGGATGCTGCAGCGCCATCAGTACCTGAACAAAGCGGTCGCCGGCCCACAGGCGGCTGGGCGAACCCGCCAGTGCCGGCTCGGGTACCCGCACCGCAGGCGGCAGGCTGGCCTGGGCCGCCGCCGCTGAGGCCTGCAGAAAGGATTGCAGCGAGACCTCCATCGCCGCCACGGCGACGTCCTCCTGCCAACCGCTGGCGCGCATCGACGCCAGCACATCCTCGGGCCGGCAGCCGGCCCGGGCCTGTTCGACGATCCAGGCCCGCAGTTCGGGGGTCACGGCTTGCGCGCTCATGGCGTCATTCTGGCAGCGGCCGGCGCGGCTGTCAGGTGGCCTGGTCGCGCCGGAACACCAGCCGGTCGGGCGCCGATACGCCCGGCGCATAGGCATAGCCGGCTTCCTGGAACTGCTGCAATTTGCGCACCGTGGCCACCTTGTGCTGCACCGCCCAACGCGCCATCAGCCCGCGCGCGCGCTTGGCAAAGAAGCTGATGATCTTGTAGCTGTCGCCCTTGCGGTCCTCGAAGACACAGTCCACCACCCGGGCTTGCAGCTGCCGGCGCGGCAGCGCGCGAAAGTATTCCTGCGAGGCCAGGTTGACCAGCACCGGCCGGGCCGCGGCGGCCAGGCGCTGGTTCAGGTAGTCGGCCAGGGTGTTGCCCCAGTAGGCATACAGATCGGCGCCGCGGGCATTGGCCAGCCGGGTACCCATCTCCAGCCGGTAGGGCTGCAGCCGGTCCAGCGGCCGCAACACTCCGTACAGGCCCGACAGGATCACCAGATGCTGCTGGGCCCAGTCGAGTTGCGCCGGGCGCAGGCTGCGGGCTTGCAGACCGCCGTAGACATCGCCGTCGAAGGCCAACACCGCCGGGCGGCTGTTGGCCGGGGTCGCCTCGGCCTGCCAGGCGGCATAGCGGCCGACATTGAGCGCGGCCAGTTCGTCCGACAGGTCCATCAGGCGGGCCACCTGGGCCGGGGCCAAGGGGCGCAGCAGCGCGATCAGCTCGGCCGAGCGCGCCGGGAACAACGGCTCGCTGGCACGCGCCAGCAGGGCGCGCGGCAGCGGGGTCTGGTAGTCCAGGGATTTGGCGGGCGACAACAGGTACAGCATGGGTATCCAGTCAGTGAGGGGCGATGGCGGGTGGGCGTGGCCGGGGCGGGCGCGCTGCATCCGTTGCGTCAAGGGCTGTCGTCGGGGCTGTCGTCGGGGCTGTCATCAGGGCCCGGCCGGCCGTGCAAACCCGGCACCTGGCCCAGGGCTGCGGCCCAGGTGCGGTGCGGGATGTGGGTCTGCAGCCGCTCGATGGCGCTGGCCACCAGCGCCGGCGACAGCGCATGGCCCAGGCCCTGGACGATGTCGATGGTGGCGTCGCCCTGCAAGGCGGCCAGGCGCTCGATCGCCAGGCGCGATTGTGCGGCCGGGATCACCGCATCGCCCGCACCGTGGAACAGGTGCAGGGTGGTTTGGGCGGGCGCCAGCGACGGCAGCGTGGCATAGCGGCCCGCGAACGCCAGCACCCGACCGGCGATGCCGTCCTCGGCCTGCACCAGTTCCAGCGCCAGGATGGCGCCCTGCGAAAAACCCACCAATGCGGTGGCGGCCTGGCCCAGTCCGGTGGCGGCCTGGGCGGCCCGCACCCAGGCCGACAGGCGCGGCAGCACGGCGGCCACCCGCACCGGGCGGTTGGCCTCGGTGATGCCCTGCAGCGAGAACCATTGGCGGCCGCTGGCGCCCGCGTCGGCTGGCTCGAAGCCCTCAGGCGCCAGCAGCGCCGCCTGCGGAAAGGCCAGTCGCAGCTGGCGCGCCAGCGGCGCCATGTCGGCCGCGCACGCGCCCCCGCCGTGCAGCAGCAGCATCAGCTGCTCGGCACGCCCCTGGAGGGGCAGCCATTGCAGGGTGTCGGGCAGCAGGCGGGGCGCGGGGTCGGTGGGCTGGGCAGGTGGCGTCATGCCCGGATTCTCAAGCAGCGCGCGCCGTCAATGGAAGTTGCGGCTCTTGCTGACCAGGCCCTGCAACAGCGCAGAGTGGTCGACCAGCTTGTGCGCGATCAGGTGACGCACCTCGCCCTCGCGCTGCCACACGCCATAGACCGTGAGCAGGGTGGCGGCCAGCAGGGGCTGGCGCTGTTCGGCGGCCACCTTGGGCCAGACGATCACATTCACCGCACCGGTGTCGTCTTCCAGCGTGACGAAGACCACGCCCTTGGCGGTTTCGGGCCGCTGGCGGTGGGTGACCAGGCCCGAGGCGCGCACCAGCTGGCCATGCCGGCACAGCGCCAGCACTGCCGCCGGCTGCACCTTGAAGGCCGCCAGCTGGCTGCGCAGCAGGCCCACCGGATGGTCGGTCAGCGACAGGCCGCTGGCGCGGTAGTCGGCCACCACCGACTCGCCGGGCGCCGGCGCCGCCAGCGCCGCCGGCGTCTCGTGGGTGCGGGTGGCGGCCAGCATCAGCGGCGCCCGGGTGTCGATGCCGCGCACCGCCCAGGCCGCCTGGTGGCGGTGGCCCACCAGCGGCCGCAACGCGTCGCCCTGGGCCAGCAGCTGCATCGCATGGGCATCCAGGCCGGCGCGGCGGGCCAGGTCTTCAGGGCTGGTGAAGGGGGCGCGGGCGCGCTCGGCCACCAGGCGTTCGGCATCGGCCTCGCGCAGGCCCAGCAGGCGGTTCAAGCCCAGGCGCACCGGCTGCAGGCCGGGCGGCGCGGGATGCAGGCGCAGCGGGGCGCTGCTGTCGCCCAGGGCCGGCCCTGGGCTGCTGGCACCGGCCGGGGCCGCGGCCGGCTCGAGCACCGTGTCCCAGTGGCTGTGCAGCACGTCCACCGGCAGCACTGTGACGCCATGCTCGCGCGCATCGCGCACCAGCTGCGCCGGGGCATAGAAACCCATGGGCTGGCTGTTGAGCAGCGCGGCCAGAAAGGCGTCCGGGTGGTGCTGCTTGAGCCAGGCGCTGATGTAGACCAGCAGCGCAAAGCTGGCGGCGTGGCTCTCGGGGAAGCCGTATTCACCAAAGCCCTCGATCTGCTTGAAGATGCGCTCGGCGTACTCGGGCTCATAGCCCTTGGCCACCATGCGGCCGACCAGGCGCTGGTGGAAGGGGCCGAGGCCGCCCTTGCGCTTCCAGGCCGCCATCGCACGGCGCAGGCTGTCGGCCTCGCCGGGGCTGAAGTCGGCCGCCAGGATGGCCAGCTGCATCACCTGCTCTTGAAAGATCGGCACGCCCAAGGTGCGCGACAGGGCCTGGCGTACCTCGTCGCTGGGGTAGTCCACCGGCTCTTCGCCCGAGCGCCGACGCAGGTAGGGATGCACCATGCCGCCCTGGATCGGGCCGGGCCGCACGATGGCCACCTCGATCACCAGATCGTAGAAGCAGCGCGGCTGCAGGCGCGGCAGCATGCTCATCTGGGCCCGGCTCTCGACCTGGAAGGTGCCCACGCTGTCGCCCCGGCACAGCATCTGGTAGACCGGGGCGTCCTCGCGCGGAACCTGCTGCATCGAGAAATCAGCGATGCCCAGCTTGCTGCCCACCATCGTGAGGGCCCGGCGGATGGCGCTGAGCATGCCCAGGGCCAGGATGTCGACCTTGATCAGGCCCAGCGCGTCCAGGTCGTCCTTGTCCCACTGGATCACGGTGCGGTCGTCCATCGCGGCGTTTTCCACCGGCACCAGGCGGGCGATGTCGTCACGCGCGATCACAAAACCGCCCGGGTGCTGGCTGAGGTGACGCGGAAAACCGATCAGCTGCTGGGTCAGCGCCACCCACTGGCGGCAGACCAGGGAATCGGGGTCCAGGCCCTGCTCGCGCAGGCGCTCGGCGGCAATGGTCTTGCCGTCAAACCAGTGCTGGCCCTTGGACACCGCGTTGATGCGGTCGAGGTCGATGCCCAGCGCCCGGCCGATGTCGCGCAGCGCCGAGCGCGGCCGGTAGCTGATCATCACGCCGGTCAGCGCAGCGCGGTGGCGGCCGTATTTGCGGTAGAGATACTGGATCACCTCTTCGCGGCGCTGGTGCTCGAAATCGATGTCGATGTCGGGCGGCTCATTGCGCTCGGCCGAGATGAAGCGCTCGAACAGCAGGCTCATCTCGCGCGGGTCGACCTCGGTCACGCCCAGGCAGTAGCAGACCACCGAGTTGGCCGCACTGCCGCGGCCCTGGCACAGGATGCCGCGCTCATGGCGCGCCCACTGCACGATGTCGGCCACGGTCAAAAAATACGGCTCGAAGCCGAGCCGGGCGATCAGCGCCAGTTCGTGCTCGAGCGTGGCGCGCACCGGCGCCGACAGGCCCTCGGGGAAGCGCCGGGCGGCGCCCTGCTCGGTGAGGTGGCGCAGCCAGCTGGTGGGGGTGTGGCCGGCGGGCACGATCTCTTGCGGGTATTCATAACGCAGCTCGGCCAGCGAGAAGCTGCAGCCGGCGGCGATGTCCAGCGTGGCGGCCAGCCAGGCCGGCGCGTACAAGGCCTCCAGGCGCGTGCGCGAGCGCAAATGGGCCTCGGCATTGGGCTCGAGCGCAAAACCGCAGTCGGCCACCGGGCGGCCCAGGCGGGTGGCCACCAGCGCGTCCTGCAGGGGCTTGCGCGAGCGCGCATGCATCAGCACATCGCCGCAGGCCACCAGCGGCAGGCCGCACAGCGCGGCCACCCGCGGCAGCAGCTCCAGGCGCTGGGCATCGTGCGGCCGGTTCAGCAGCTCGATGGCGATGGCGCAGCGCCCGGTGCCGAACCAGGTCTTGAGCCACATCGCATGGGCGAACACGGTCTCGAAGGCCTGGCCCGGCGCCGGTAGCAGGATCGCAAAGCAATCGGGCAGGCCGGCCAGATAAGGCGCATAGGGCACGCGGCCCTCCAGGTCGGACGGGTAGGCCAGGTACTGGCCCTTGGGCGCCCGGCGCCGCGCCACGCTGATCCACTGCGACAGGTTGCCGTAGCCGCGCCGGGTCTGGGCCAGCAAGACCAGCTGCGGCGGGCCATGGCCGGCCAGCACTGCCGCGTCGCCGCCCTTGCCGGGGCTGAGCTTGACCTGCGCCCCGATCAGCAGGTGCAGGCCTTGCTGGGTGGCGGCCTCGTGGGCCCGCACCACGCCCGACAGCGAGCATTCGTCGGTGAGGGCCAGCGCCGCGTAGCCCTGCTGACAGGCCGCCTGCACCAGCTCCTCGGGCCGCGACGCGCCGGTCAGGAAGCTGAAGCTGCTGCGGCAGTGCAGCTCGGCGTAGGCAGCGGGCATGGGTTGACCTGGTAGCGGCCGGTGCGCTCGCGCGCCCGGGGCGGCCGGGCGGAGCGGACCCCGCCCGGCGGCCAGAACGGATTGGCCGGCGCAACGGCCGGCGCCGGTGCGGGCGCCGGTGCCGGCCGCAAAAGCGGTCCGGCCGACGGGATGTCGGGCAAACGGCCGGACAAAAGGTGGTCGGGCGACCAGCCCATCAGCTGGTCGACCGGGCTGCGCACCGCGCCGCCGCCCATCTTGAGCACATGGGTGTAGATCATGGTGGTGCTGACATCCGAATGGCCCAGCAGCGCCTGCACGGTGCGGATGTCATAGCCGCCCAGCAGCAGATGGGTGGCGAAGGAATGGCGCAGGGTATGCGGGGTGGCCGGCTTGTGGATGTCGGCCGTCATGGCCGCCTTCTTGAAGGCCCGCTGGAAGCCCTGGTCCAGCTGGTGGTGGCGGCGCGGCAGCCCGCCGCCGCGCGGGTCGCCCGACAGGCTGGCCTGCGGAAACACCCAGAACCAGGCCCAGGTCTGCGGCGCGCGCGGGTATTTGCGGTCGAGCGCATGGGGCACCAGCACGCCGGCCACGCCGGCCAGGCGGTCGGCCGACCACAGTGCATGGGCGGCCGCCAGCTGCCGGCGCAAGGGCTGCTCGAGCGAGGCGGGCAGCATCACCACCCGGTCCTTGCCGCCCTTGCCCTCACGCACCACGATCGCCCGGCGATCAAAGTCGATGTCCTTGACGCGCAGGCGCAAGCCCTCCAGCAAGCGCATGCCGGTGCCGTAGAGCAACTGGCCGAACAGGCGCTGCTCGTCGGGCAGGGCCGCCAGCAGGCGCGCGACCTCGTCATGCGACAGCACCACCGGCAGGCGCGGCGGCCGCTGCGGGCGGCCGATCTCGCCCAGCCAGGGCACCGACAGGCCCAGCACCTTCTGGTACAGAAAGATCAGCGCCGACAAGGCCTGACGGTGGGTGGACGCCGAGACCTGGCGCTCGGCCGCCAGCCAGGCCAGAAAGGCCTCGACCTCGGCGCCACCCAGCTCGGCCGGGTGGCGCAAGCCATGAAAACGCACATAGGCGCGCACCCAGTGCACATAGGCCTGCTCGGTGCGGATGCTGTAGTGCAGGTAGCGGATCTGGTGGCGCAACTGGTCCAGCAGGCGCGGCGGCGGCGCGCCGAAGGCTTGCAGAAGGAGGTCGGGCAGGGGGTCGGGCAGGGGGTGGGGCATGGCAGGTGCGGCCGGGCCGATAACTGTATAAAACAACAGTATCCAAGCTAAACGCTGGCGCCGCAAGGGGGCACAATCGCGCCTTTTTGCGCAGGCCCTTGCCGGGCCGGCCGGTCAAAGCGAATGTTCAAGAACCTGCTGCTGTACCGCCTGGGTGCCGATTGGTCGGCTACCGTGGCGCAGATTGACGAGGCCCTGGGCGCCGCCCGCTTTGCCGAATGCGGCACCACCCAGGCCCGCTCAGCCGGCTGGGTGGCGCCCCGGGGCGACGAGCATGGCGCGCTGATCGAAGCCGTGCAGGGCCAATGGCTGCTGCAACTGATGGTGGAGCAGAAGATGGTGCCGGGCTCGGTGGTCAAGCGCCAGGTCGACGCGCTGGCCGCCCAGGTGGAAATACAGACCGGCCGCAAGCCCGGCAAGAAGCAGCGCAATGAGTTGAAGGACCAGGCCCTGCTGGACCTGCTGCCGATGGCCTTCACCAAGCGCGCCGGGGTCAAGGTGTGGATCGCGCCGGCCGAGCGCCTGCTGGTGATCGATGCCAGCAGCGCCAGCCGGGCCGACGAGGTGCTGACCGCACTCAGCCAGGCCCTGCCGGGGCTGTCGGCGGTGCTGGTCAACACCGCCGTGTCGCCAGCGGCCTGCATGGCCGAATGGCTGGTCAGCGGCGAGGCGCCGGCCGGCTTCACGATCGACCGCGACTGCGAGCTGAAAGCCGCCGACGGCGAGAAGCCGGTGGTGCGCTATGCCCGCCACGCGCTGGACATTGCCGAGATCCGCGAGCACATCGCCGCCGGCAAGCAGCCCACCCGGCTGGCACTGACCTGGCAGGGCCGGGTGTCCTTCATGCTGACCGAGGGCCTGCAAGTCAAGAAGATCACCTTCCTCGATGGCGTGTTCGAGGGCGGCGCCAAGGGCAGGAAGGACGAGAGCTTCGATGCCGATGCAGCGATTGCCACCGGCGAGCTGGCGCCGATGATCGGCGACCTGATCGACGCGCTGGGGGGCGAGCAGGTGTTTGGCGAGGTGCCGGTGGCGGCGGCCGACAGCGGCGCAACCAAGCCCCCGACCGCCGCAAATGCGACGCTCGCTACCCGCGCAACGGACCTTCCACCCTGGGAGATGGCTGCCACCGGCTGATGTGCCAGCCGGGGCGGGCCTGGCCAGCGCCAGCAAGCGCCGGCGTCAGGCCTGAGGTCGCCGCCAAACCCCCAGCAACGCCCGCATGCCCCGCGCCATCATCAACAGCGACTGGGGCTCGGGCAGGCCGCCAACATCTGCTGCTTGATGAACTGGTGGCTTGCGGCCGAGGCGTGAACGCGATCCCAGTAGACATAGGCCGAAGGATTGACCCACTGGACGCCGGCCTGGCCGACCTAGCCTGAAAAACAGGCGTCGGTCAGGTTGCTCAGCCCGCAGGGCGCCCCCGCAAACACCTCAGGTGTCCTTGCTGACCTTGATGGTGGGGAACTTGCCGGAGAAGTCCTTGGCCTTCTCGGCGATCTTGACCGCCACCTGGCGCGCCACGGCCTTGTAGATCGCGGCGATCTCGCCGTCGGGGTCGGCCACCACGGTGGGCCGGCCGCTGTCGGCCTGCTCGCGGATGCTCATGGTCAGGGGCAATGCGCCCAGGTAATCCAGCTTGTACTGGGCGGCCATCTTCTTGCCACCGTCGGCGCCAAAGATGTGTTCGATATGGCCGCAGTTCGAGCAGATGTGCACCGCCATGTTCTCGACCAGGCCGAGGATGGGCACGCCCACCTTCTCGAACATGCTCAAGCCCTTCTTGGCGTCGAGCAAGGCGATGTCCTGGGGCGTGGTGACGATGATGGCGCCGGTGATCGGCACGCGCTGGCTCAGGGTGAGCTGGATGTCGCCGGTGCCGGGCGGCATGTCGACGATCAGGTAGTCCACGTCCTTCCAGTTGGTCTGGCGCAGCAGCTGATCCAGCGCCTGGGTGGCCATCGGGCCGCGCCAGATCATGGCCTGGTCGGCGTCGACCAGAAAACCGATCGACGCCACCTGCAGGCCGTGGCCGCTCATCGGCTCCATGCTCTGGCCGTCGATGCTCTCGGGCCGGCCGCTGATGCCCAGCATCATCGGCTGGCTGGGGCCATAGATGTCGGCGTCCAGCACGCCCACGGTGGCGCCCTCGGCGGCCAGCGCCAGCGCCAGATTGCAGGCGGTGGTGCTCTTGCCCACGCCGCCCTTGCCCGAGGCCACCGCGATGATGTTCTTCACCCCGGGCAGCAGCTGCACCCCGCGCTGCACCGCATGGGCAGTGATGCGCGTGACCATGTTGACGCTGACATTGCCCACCCCCGGCACGCTGCGCGCCGCGGCGATGAACTGGCGGCGCAGCGCCGCATGCTGGCTCTTGGCGGGGTAGCCAAACTCGACATCGAAGGCCACCTCGTCGCCATCGACCTTCAGGTTCTTGATGCCACGGGTGCTGACGAAATCCTTGCCCGTGTGCGGGTCGACAACGGTCTTGAGGGCGGCTTGCAGGGCGGCTTCGGTCACAGCGGACATGGTGGACATGCGGTAGGGAAATGGGCCACGCCAGGCAGTCCGGCGCGGGATCGAGGACTGGGGCGCGAGTCTAGCGGACCGGGGGGGCCGGCAGCACCGGGCCCCTGCATGGCCCCAGGGCCGCGCACACCGGCCGGCGCCCGCCAGTGCGCCCGCAGTAGGCACGGCCGACGCAGCCGGGCCGCCTCCTAGAATCCCGGGCTGTCACCCAAGGATGGCCCCATGCCCCGCAAGTTGTTCGTCACCACTGCCCTGCCCTATGCCAACGCGGCCTTCCACATCGGCCACATGATGGAGTACATCCAGGCCGACACCTGGGTGCGGGCGCAGCGCATGATGGGGGCCGAGGTCAACTTCGTCTGCGCCGACGATGCCCACGGTGCGCCGATCATGATCGCCGCCGAGAAGGCCGGGCTGACGCCGCAGGCCTTCGTGGCCGGCATCGCCGCCGGCCGCAAGCCCTACCTCGACGGCTTCTACATCGCCTTCGACAACTGGCACTCCACCGACGGCCCCGAAAACCACCGCCTGGCGCAAGAGATCTACCAGGCGCTGCGCGCCAACGGCCTGATCGAGACCCGCACCATCGAGCAATTCTTCGACCCCGAGAAGGGCATGTTCCTGCCCGACCGGTACGTCTTGGGCGAATGCCCCAAGTGCGGCACGAAAGACCAGTACGGCGACAACTGCGAAAACTGCGGCGCGGTCTATGCGCCCACTGACCTGTTGAACCCCTACTCGGCCCTGTCCGGCGCCACGCCGGTGCTCAAGACCAGCGAGCACTTCTTCTTCAAGCTGAGTGACCCGCGCTGCGTGGCCTTCCTCGAGCAATGGACCCAGGACGGCAAGCTGCAGCCCGAGGTGGCCAACAAGGTCAAGGAGTGGTTCAGCCGCGACGAGGCCGGCCAATCGGGCCTGGGCGACTGGGACATCAGCCGCGACGCGCCCTACTTCGGCATCCAGATCCCGGACGCACCGGGCAAGTACTTCTATGTCTGGCTGGACGCGCCGATCGGCTACCTGGCCGCGCTGGAGAACCTGTTTGCCAAGCGCGGGCTGGACGCTGGCGCCTGCGCCGCCTACCTGGCCCAGCCGGATCTTGAACAGGTGCACTTCATCGGCAAGGACATCGTCACCTTCCACACCCTGTTCTGGCCGGCCACGCTGCATTTCTCGGGCCGCAAGGTGCCGGACGCGGTGCATGTGCACGGCTTCCTGACGGTCAACAGCGAGAAGATGAGCAAGAGCCGCGGCACCGGCATCAACCCGCTGCGCTACCTGGACCTGGGCCTGAACGCCGAATGGTTGCGCTACTACATCGCCGCCAAGCTCAATGCCCGGGTCGAGGACATCGACTTCAACCCCGAGGACTTCATCAGCCGGGTCAACAGCGACCTGGTCGGCAAGTACATCAACATCGCCAGCCGGGCCGCGGGCTTTCTCAGCAAGCGCTTTGCCGGCCAGCTCTCGGCCGACCTGGGCGTGGAGGGCCGCAGCCTGCTCGACGGCCTGCGGGCCCAGCGCAGCGCGATCGAGGCGCTGTACGCCGGCCGCGAATTCGGCAAGGCGGTGCGCGAGACCATGCTGCTGGCCGACCGGGTCAACGGCTATGTCGACCAGCACAAGCCTTGGGACCTGGCCAAGGGCGCCGGCCAGGACGCTGCCAAGCACGCCGCGATGCACGATGTCTGCTCGGTCTGCATCGAGGCCTTCCGCCTGCTGACGATCTACCTCAAGCCCATCCTGCCGGCACTGGCGGCCCAGGTCGAGGCCTTCCTGCAGGTGCCGCCGCTGGTGTTTGCCGATGCCGAGCGGGCGCTGGGCCAGCATGTGATCGCGCCCTACCAGCACCTGATGCAGCGGGTGGACGCGGCCAAGCTCGACGCGCTGTTGACCCCGCCCGAAACCGCAGCCGTGGCGCCGCCGCCGCCGGGCGGCGAGGCCATCGCCGACGAGATCGGCATCGCCGACTTCGCCAAGGTCGACCTGCGCATCGCCCGCATCGTCCAGGCCGAAACCGTGGAGGGCAGCACCAAGCTGCTGCGCTTGACGCTGGACGCGGGCGAAGGCAGCGACCCGCAGGGGCGTCCGATCCACCGCCAGGTGTTCTCCGGCATCCGCAGCGCCTACGCGCCCGAGCAGCTGACCGGCAAGCTGACGGTGCTGGTGGCCAACCTGGCGCCGCGCAAGATGAAGTTCGGCATCAGCCAGGGCATGGTGCTGGCCGCGAGCCATGCCGACGAGGGGGCCCAGCCCGGCATCTTCGTGCTCGAGCCCGGGCCCGGCGCCCAGCCCGGCATGCGGGTGCGGTGATCCGGCGCCGCGCGGCGCTGGCCGCAATCACCGGGCTGGCCACTCAGGCGGCGGTGGCGCCGGCCGCTGCAGCGGATGCCGGCGCCGCAGCGCTGGACTTCATCGCGCTAGGCGACATGCCCTATGGCAACGACCTGCTCAGCGGTGTGGCCTACCGCCACCTGATCGACCAGATCAATGCGCTGGACCTGCCCTTCGCGATCCATGTCGGCGATTTCAAGGCCGGCAGCGCGCCCTGCAGCGACGCCGAATACGCGCGCCAGCTGCACCACTTCCAGCGCTTTGCGCGGGCCCTGGTGTACACGCCGGGGGACAACGACTGGTACGACTGCCAGCGCCAGGGCGCTGACCCGCTGGAGCGCCTGCGCGCACTGCGTCGGCAGTTCTTTGACGCCGGCGCGCAATCCCTGGGCCAGCGGCCATTGGCACTGCTGCGCCAGGGCGATGCGATGCCGGCCCACGCCGCTTATGTCGAAAACCAACGCTGGGTGCAGCGCGACGTGGTGTTTGCAACCTTCCACACGGTGGGGCCGGACAACGGCAGCCAGGACGCGCAGGCCGATGTGCGGGCCGAGGCCCAGGCCCGCGAAGCCGCCAACGCCGCCTGGATACGTGCAGCGTTTGCGGTGGCGCAGCAAATGCCAGCGCGGGCCCTGGTGCTGGCCACCCAGGCCGATCTGCTGGGCGACAAGCTGCCCGCCACGGCCGGTCAGCGCCCGGCACGGCGTATCGCCAAGGGTTTCGAGCTGAGCATCAGCCAGACCCTGCTTCCATTGGCAGATGCGGCGCCCTTCCCAGTGCTGCTGATCCACGGTGACGCGCACATCTACACCGTGGACCAGCCCTTCCGCAATGCGCGCGGCCAGGCCATTTCACGGCTCTGGCGGCTGCAGGTCTTTGGCGAGCCCCAGCTGCATGCGGTACGGGTGCGGGTCGAGCCGCCCGGCAGCCCGCTGCCCTTCGGCTTCAGCCCGGTGTGGAACCCGACCTCGACCGCGCCGCAAACCCTGCGCCGCGCCAACCCTTGAAAGGGCCTATGGCTGCAGCAGCATGGGCAGGCCGCTGGCCTGGGCCAGGCTCAGCGGCTTGCTGAGGAAACCCTGCACGCAGGCATGGGCCAGTGCGCGCGTGCGGTCGGCCGGGTCGGGTGAGGCGCTCAACATCACCACCGGTGCCTGGCTCTGGCCCGGCCGGCCATGGCGGGCGAGAAAGTCGAAGCCATCCTGGCCCGGCATGTTGACATCCAGCAGGATCAGGTCGACCGCCTGGTCGGCGTCGGCCAACCGGGCCAGCGCCTCGTCAACCGATGTCACCAGCACCAGGCGGCTGGCGATGGCCGCACGCTCCAGCGTCAGCCGCGTGAACAGCAGATCGGTCTCGTTGTCGTCGACCACCATGACCGTCTTCAACATGCCCATGCATCGCCTGTGTTTACCAGCAGATCGGCGCGACCCGCTTGCCCGCATCCTAGCCCGCCCGGCGGTCGAACACGACCCCAGGCTGGCGGGGGGTGGCACGCGCCGGGATTGCGGGCCAGCATAGCGGGCCGGCATCGGTGGCATCATCCGCCGATGTTGGCTAGACAGGTGGCAGGCAGCAGGGTGGCGACGATGTCGCCGCGCCGGCGCTATATCACCCGGCTGGCGCATGGCGGCCCGCCCGGGCCGGGCCATCCCGCCCGCCTTGTCCACCGCCTGGAGCCAACATGTCACGCCCGATCCGCCTCCACCCCTTCCGTCCGCGCCTGCTCGACGCGCTGCACGGCTACGGCCGCGTCCACTTCGTCAAGGACCTGGGCGCCGGCCTGACCGTCGCCATCGTCGCGCTGCCGCTGGCCATGGCCTTTGCGATCGCCTCGGGCGTCAAGCCCGAGCAGGGTCTGTTCACCGCCATCATTGCCGGCTTCCTGATCTCGGCACTGGGCGGCTCGCAGGTGCAGATCGGCGGGCCGGCCGGGGCCTTCATCGTCATCGTCTACGGCATCGTCGAGCGCTACGGCCTGGCCAATCTGCTGATCGCCACCTCGCTGGCCGGCCTGCTGATGTTTCTGATGGGCCTGCTGCGCCTGGGCGCACTGGTGCGCTACATCCCGGTGTCGATCGTGATCGGCTTCACCAACGGCATCGCGGTGCTGATCGGGCTGTCGCAACTCAAAGACCTGCTCGGCCTGCAGATCGACAAGATGCCGGCCGACTTCTTCAGCCAGATCGGCATGCTGTGGGCCCACCGGGGCGGGCTCCAGCCGGCGCCGCTGGCCATCGGCCTGGCCTGTCTGGCGCTGGTGGTGCTGTGGCCCAAGAGCTACACCATGCCGGTGGCGCCGCAGGGGCCCTGGCCGCACCTGCGGCGCTGGGCCGCGCACCTGCCCGGCACCCTGGTCGCGCTGGCGTTGGCCACGCTGGCGGTGCTGCTGCTGCACCTGCCGGTCGAGACCATCGGCAGCCGCTTTGGCGGCATCCCCAGCCGCCTGCCCAGCCTGGCACTGCCCGACTTCAGCTGGGCCACGGCCAAGCAGCTGGTGATCCCGACCATCACCATCGCGCTGCTGGGCGCGATCGAATCGCTGCTGTGCGCCCGGGTGGCCGACAACATCGCACCCCAGCACGGGCGCCACGACCCCAACCAGGAGCTGATGGCCCAGGGCATCGCCAATTTCGTCGTGCCCTTCTTTGGCGGCATCCCGGCCACCGGCACCGTGGCCCGCACCGTGACCAATGCCCGCGCCGGCGCGGCCACACCGGTGGCGGGCATGGTGCATGCGCTGGCGCTGCTGGCGGTGGTGCTGGTGGCCGCACCGCTGGCCCTGCATGTGCCGCTGGCGGCGCTGGCCGGCATCCTGCTGTTCGTGGCCTGGAACATGGGCGAGTGGCGCGAGTTTGCGCGGCTCAAGCACTTTCTGCTGCCCTACCGCACCACGCTGCTGGGTACCTTTGTGCTCACCGTGGTGTTCGATCTGACCGTGGCGGTGGAGGTGGGCCTGCTGCTGGCCTGCGGCTTCTTCATCTGGCACATGAACCAGCTGTTCAGCATCCACCCGCACCCACAGCGCGCCACCGATGGCGAGTTGCCGCCCGGGGTGGCAGTGTTCGAGCTGTTCGGTTCGCTGTTCTTCGGCGCGGTGGGCAAGGTGGAGGCGCTGCCGGCGCAGCTGCCGGCCGGCACCCGCTGCCTGGTGCTGGAGATGCACCGCCTGATCATGGTCGACACCTCGGGCATCGACGCGCTGCAGCAGCTGCACCGCACGCTGCAGCGCAGCGGCACCGCGCTGGTGCTGGCCCATGTCAATGCCCAGCCCCTGGGCCTGATCCGCCGTTCAGGCTTCGAGGCCGAACTGGGCGCCGATGGGATCGTGCCGAGCCTGGCCGATGCCGTGGTCGATGGGCCAGCGCGGCCGCCGGCAAGGTCAGCAGACTAAACTCGCGGGTTTCCCCGACCCTGGAAGCGCCCCACATGTCGCTGTTCTGGAAAGCCTATACCTCCGACGTCACCCAGTTCATCGACGGGCTCAAGGCCAAGAAGCCCACGCTGGAGGCCGAGCAACGCGCCGGCCGCGCCCTGCTCTGGGACAAGCAGATCGACCGCGTGGCCCAGGCCGGCTACAGCGATGCCAAGGTGGCCCAGGCGCCTTATGTGTATTTCTCGCGGCCCCCAGCGCGCTGAGCGGCCGAGGCGCTGACACCCCCCCGCCACAAGCCCAGCGGCAAGGTGCAAGCGCGCTCGCAGCCCAGCCCGGCCAAGGCCGGCGCCGCCGCCCTGCCGCCGGCGCCTGGCCCGCTACCCACCCCCGCGCCCCTACCCGGCGACGAGGGCGCCGCCCCGGTGCCCGACGCCGAAACCCTGCCGGTCGACCGGGTGGCGCTGGCCCGCCTGTACGGCGAGCCTTTGTTCAGCCTGCCGCTGGACCTGTACATCCCGCCGGACGCGCTGGAGGTCTTTCTCGAGGCCTTCCAAGGCCCGCTGGACCTGCTGCTCTACCTGATCCGCAGGCAGAACTTCAACATCCTCGACATCCCGCTGGCCGATGTGACCCGCCAGTACCTGGCCTATGTCGACCAGATCCGCCAGCACAACCTGGAGCTGGCCAGCGAATACCTGCTGATGGCGGCCATGCTGATCGAGATCAAATCGCGCATGCTGCTGCCGCCCAGAAAGACCGACGACGGCGGCGAGGGCGCCGACCCGCGTGCCGAGCTGGTGCGCCGCTTGCTGGAATACGAGCAGATGAAACTGGCCGCCGCGCGCCTGGACCGGCTGCCGATGCTCGGGCGGGATTTCCTGCGGGCGCAGGTTGCGGTCGAGCAAAGCCTGGCGCCCCGCCTGCCGGACGTGTCGGTGGTCGATCTGCAGGAGGCCTGGGCCGACATCCTCAAGCGCGCCCGGCTCAACCAGCATCACCGCATCAGCCGCGAGCAGCTGTCGGTGCGCGAGCACATGGCCATCGTGCTGCGCAAGCTGGCGGGGCGGCGCTTTGCCGAGTTCCATGAGCTCTTCGACAGCGCGCGCGGGGTGCCGGTGCTGGTGGTCACCTTCATTGCGCTGCTCGAGCTGTCGCGCGAACACCTGCTGGAAATCACCCAGGCCGAGGCCTTTGCGCCCATTTATGTGCGCCTGGCCCACGCGCCGGGCTGACCGGCCCGCGCCGGACCGCCGCGCTGTGCCTGCTGTGGCACAGTGCCGCCTGCCCTGGAGACCCCCGACATGCCCCTGGTAACCCCGCTCGCCACCGATCACGACCCCGAGATCGCGCAGTTGGCACAGTTCTTCAACAGCACCCTGGGCTTTGCGCCCAACAGCGTGTTGACCATGATGCGCCGGCCCGCGCTGGCGCGCGCCTTCACCGAGCTCAACCGCGCCGTGATGGACCACCAGAGCCGGCTGACCCCGGAGTTCAAGCGCCTGCTCGGCCATGTGGCCAGCCGGGTCGCGGGCTGCCGGTATTGCGAGGCCCACACCATCCGTGCGGCGCAGCGCTTCGGCGCCGAGCAAGCCTGCGACGAGGGCCGGCTGGCGGCGGTCTGGCAGTTTCGCGACAGCCCGTTGTTCAGCCCGGCCGAGCGTGCCGCGCTCGAATTTGCCTGCGCAGCGGCCAGCCAGCCCGGCGCGGTCACGCCCGAGATCGGCAGCCTGCTGCGCCAGCATTGGGACGAGGGCGAGATCGTCGAGATGACCGGGGTGGTGGCGCTGTTCGGCTTCCTCAACCGCTGGAACGACGCCATGGCCACCGAGCTGGAGGCGCCCGCCGCCGCCGACGGCCAACGCTGGCTGGCCGCCCAGGGCTGGACCGCCGGCAAACACGAAAGCCCCCGCTGATGGCCATCAAAGCCACGATCTACAAGGCCAGCCTGCAAATCGCCGACATGGACCGCAATGTCTATGGCGACCATGCGCTGACGCTGCCGCTGCAACCGTCGGAAACCGAAGAGCGCCTGATGGCCCGGGTGCTGGCCTTTGCCCTGAACGTCACCGCCGATGACCTGCAAGGCAGCCTGCAACTGGCGCGCGGCATGGCCGACGCCGACGAGCCCGACCTGTGGCACAAGGATTTGTCGGACCAGCTGCTGCATTGGGTGGAGGTGGGCCAGCCCGACGAGCGCCGCCTGGCCAAGGCCTGTGGCCGGGCGCGCAAGGTCTCGCTGTACTGCTACAGCTATGCCGCGCCGATCTGGTTTGCCGGCATCGCTAACAAGATCACCCGGCTGCGCAATCTGACGGTCTGGCAGATACCGGCCGAGCAGAGCCAGGCGCTGGCGGCGCTGTGCAAGCGGGCCATGCAATTGCAGGTCAGCATCCAGGACGGCCATGTCTACATCAACCAGGGCGAGCAGTCGGTGGAACTGGTGCCCACAGCGCTGTGGCGCGGTGGCGCCTGAAGCTGCCCGCGCTGTTTCGAATCCTGTTCCGGACCCTGTCCCTGACCCTGGCCTGCCTGCTGCCCATGACCACCCTGCCTGCCAACCCGCCCGATAGCGCCGCCCCTGCCGGCCCCGACAGCGCTGCCGACGACCCCTTGCTCTGGCTGGAAGAGGTGCAGGGCGAGCGCGCCCTGGCCTGGGTGCGTGCCCGCAATGCCGAATCGCGCGCCCTGCTGACCCGGCACCCGCGCTTTGCGGCAATGCGCGACAGCTTCCGGCAGATCCTGGATTCGCGCGACCGGATTCCCTACTTCGTGCGGCGCGGCGACGCGCTCTACAACTTCTGGCGCGATGCCGACCATCCGCGCGGCTTGTGGCGGCGCACCACGCTGGCCGGGTTCCGCCAGCCCGCGCCGGCCTGGGACACGGTGCTCGACCTCGATGCCCTGGCCCGGGCCGAAGGCGAAAACTGGGTCTGGGCCGGTGCCGCCTGCCTGGGTCCGCAACATGAGCACTGCCTGATCAAGCTGTCGCGCGGTGGCGCCGACGCCAGCGTGGTGCGTGAGTTCAACAGCGTCAGCAAGCGCTTCGTGGCCGGCGGCTTCACGCTGCCCGAGGCCAAGACCGACATCGTCTGGATCGACACCGACACGGTCTATGTCGGCACCGACTTCGGCCCCGGCTCGCTCACCGATTCGGGTTACCCGCGGCTGGTCAAGCGCTGGCGGCGCGGCCAGGCGCTGGCCCAGGCGGCGACCGTATTCGAGGGCCGGGCGCAAGACGTGGCGGCCGGCGTCAGCGTCGACCCGACGCCCGGCTACCGCCGGACGGTGTTCAACCGCGCCACCGATTTCTACAACAACGAGCAATTTCTGCTGGCGGGTGAAACGCTGCAGAAGATCAACATCCCCAGCGATGCTTCGATCGGCTTCTGGCGCGACCGGGCGCTGCTGCAACTGCGCAGCGACTGGGCCGCCGGCAGCCAGCGCTGGCCGGCCGGCTCGCTGCTGGTGGGCGACGCCAGCGCCGTCCTGGCCGCGGCCGACGGCGCGGCGATGCCGCGCCTGCAGGCGCTGTTCACGCCCAGCGCCACCCGCTCGCTGGCGGGCTACAGCACCACCGCCAGCCAGGTGCTGGTGGAGGTACTGGACCAGGTCGCCGGCCGGCTGGAGGCCTGGCGGCCCGAGCTGGCCGACGGCACCGAGCGCTGGGTGCGGCGCGACATCCCGGCGCCCTTTCCCGGCACCTTGCATGCCGCCGCGCTGCACGACCCCGAACAGCAGGCCGATGCGCTGGCCGAAGCTTTCACGCTGACCTACACCGATTTCCTCACGCCCGAATCACTGCTGCTGGGCCGCACTGACAGCCCGGCGCTGGAGACGCTGAAAGCCCGCCCGGCCTTTTTCGACACCACCGGCATGAAGGTCGAGCAGCGCTTTGCCCGTTCGAGGGATGGCACCCGCGTGCCTTATTTCATCGTCTGGCCCCGGGGTGCCCAAGCCGACGGCAAGAACCCGACCCTGCTCTACGGCTATGGCGGTTTCGAGGTGTCGCAGCAACCCTTCTACTCGGCCGGCTTCGGCGCCGCCTGGTTCGGGCAGGGCGGCGTGCTGGTGGTGGCCAATATCCGGGGTGGTGGCGAGTTCGGCCCGGCCTGGCACCAGGCGGCCACCCTGGCCCGCAAGCAGAACAGCTATGACGACTTTGCCGCCGTGGCCGAAGACCTGATCGCCAGCCAGGTCAGCTCGCCCGCCCACCTGGGCATACAGGGCGGCAGCAACGGCGGCCTGCTGGTGGGCGCGGTGATGCTGCAGCGGCCCGAGCTGTTCGGCGCGGTGCTCTGCCAGGTGCCGCTGCTGGACATGCGGCGCTACCACCGGCTGCTGGCCGGGGCGTCCTGGATGGCCGAGTACGGCGACCCTGACCAGCCCGCCGAATGGGCCTGGATCTCGAAGTACAGCCCCTACCAGAACGTCCAGCCGGGGCAGCGTTTGCCCAGGGTGCTGTTCACCACCTCCACCCGGGACGACCGGGTACACCCCGGCCATGCCCGCAAGATGGCCGCGCGCATGATCGAACAAGGCCATGCGCCGCTGTACTACGAAAACATCGAAGGCGGCCATGCCGGCGCTGCCGACAACAGCCAGAAGGCCGACATGATGGCGCTGGAGTTCGCCTTCCTGTGGCTGCAGCTGCAGCGCTGAAAACCAGTGCTGCAGCTGCAGCGCTGGATTTCAGCGCTGGTGGCCGCGCCGACAGCGTGCTCAGGCCGGCGGCTGGTTGACCAGGGTCCAGTACAGGTCGATCTGGCCGGTCACGTCCATGAACTTCTCGAACTCGACCGGCTTGACGATATAGCTGTTGGCACCCAGCTGATAGGCGGTCTGCACATCGGCATGCTCGGCCGAGGTGGTGAGCACCACCACCGGGATGGTGCGCAGGGTGGCGTGGCTCTTGAGCTGGCGCAGGACCTCCAGGCCGTCCACCCGCGGCAGCTTCAGGTCGAGCAGGATCACCGCCGGGGTGGGCTCGCCGGCCTCCCAGCGCGGGATCCAGGCCAGCGCCTCTTCGCCATCGCGCGCCACATGCACCGGGTTGGACACATGCCGGCGCTTGAAGGCGCGCAGCGTCAGGTCCACGTCCATCGGGTTGTCCTCGACGAGGAGGATGGGTCTATCGTTGTGCATCAAGCCACCGGCAGATCAAGGTTGAAGACAGCGCCCTGGCCGGGCTGGCTGAAGGCGTCGGCACGGCCACCCATGCGGTCCATGGCCTTGCGCACGATGGCCAGGCCCACCCCGGTGCCGGGGTAGTGCTCAGCCCGGTGCAGGCGCTGGAAGATGCCGAAGATCCGTTCGTGGAACTTCATGTCGAATCCGATGCCATTGTCGCGCACCGTCAGGCGCAGCACATCGCCTGTCTGGGTGGTGCACAGGCTGGCACTGACCACCACCTCCACCGGCACGCCGGGCCGGCCGAATTTCAAGGCGTTGTCCACCAGGTTGCGCAGGGCCATGCGCAGTCCCTGGGCGTCGCCGCGTGCCTGCAACTGCGGGTCGACCTCGTTGCGCAGCAGCGCGCCCTGGATCTGGGCCACGGTGGCGGCGTCGGCCAGCACCTGCTGCACCAGATCGTGCAGCGGCAGCGCCACCCTCGACACCTGGCGCCGCTCCAGCCTTGAATAGGCCAGCAGATCGTCGATCAGCTGGCCCATCTGCTGGGTCGCCCCGCGGATGCGCGCCAGGAAGGACCGCGCCTCCTCGTCCAGGCTGGCGGCATGGTCGCGCAGCAGCAGCTGGCTGTAGCCATCGATCCCGCGCAGCGGCGCCTTCAGGTCGTGCGAGACCGAGTAGCTGAAGGTTTCGAGTTCGCGGTTGATGCGCTTGAGCCGGGCCACCGTGGCGTCCAGCTCGGCATTCAGCCTGTCGATCTCGGTGATGTCGACCAGACAGACCAGCGCCACCCCGTCGGTCGACGCGTCCAGCGCGGGCAGGGCCAGGGTCAGCATCAACTGCAGTTCCTCGCCGCTGGCCGTGGTCTGGCTACGCTTGGTGGTATGCAGGCGCTGGCCGGCCCACAAGGCGACCAGCTCGTCCTGAAAATCGTCCAGGGCGGCGGCCGGGTCGAAGGCGGTGGCCAGGCTGAAAGGCCCCTCGGTGCCCACCGGCAGCTGCTGCAACGCGACCGAGCGCTGGTTGATGCGCAACACCTGCACCGCTTGCAGGCAATCGCGCACAAAGTCCGGGTGCTCGTCGAAGTAGCCGGGGCCGTCCTGCACGCCGCTGGCGCGCAGGTCGAGCAGGCGGCTGCGCACGCCGGTCCAGTCTTCCTCGTTCAGGGCCACCGGCACGGTGTCGAAGATCGCGCGCAGGCGCCGCTCGCTGGTCTGCAGCTCGGCAGTGCGGCGCCGCACCCGGTCCTCGAGGTCGGCATTCAGGCGGCGCACATCGTCCTCGACATGGTGGCGGTCGGTCACGTCCACCAGCGAGCCGATCAGTTCCAGCGGCTGGCCGGCGGCGTCTCGGGTCAGGTGCACATCGTCATGCAGCCAGCGCCATTGGCCGTCCGAGCGCTGGAAACGGTACTCCAGCACCAGATGGCCCAGCGCCGGCAGGTGTTCCAGCTGGGCCAAGGTGGCATAGCGGTCATCGGGATGCAGGTGGTTCAGCCAGAAGCCGGGTTCGCTGATGAAGCTCTGGGCCTCATGGCCCAGCAGGGCTTGCACATTCGGGGTGTAGTAGGTGGCGCCATAGTCGCCCCCTGGCCGGGCGGTGTAGATCACCGCCGGTGAATTGGCTAGCAGGTAGGCCAGGCGCTGCTGGTTGTCATGCAGGGCCTGCTGGGCCAGCTGCCGGTCGGTCACATCGAAGGTGGTGCCGGCCATGTAGACCGCCCGGCCCCGGGCATCGCGGGTGCATTGGCCCTGGGTCTGCAGCCAGCGCCAGCCACCGGCCGCGTCGATCACCCGAATGCTCAGTTCATAGGGCCGGTGGTGGCGCAGGTGGTCGCGCAGGGCCTGGCGCCAGCGCCCCAGGTCGTCGGCATGCAGGATCGCCTCGAACGCCGCCAGGGTCTGGCCGGGTTCGGGCACCGGATGCCCCAGGCCGACCCACCAGGCAGCCGGAAAGTGCAGCTGGCCGGCGGCGATGTCCCATTCCCAGACCTGGCCATAGGACGACGCCAGGCGGAAGCGTTGCTCACTGCGCTCGATGGCCTCGATGTGTCGGGCGCGGTCGCTGACGTCGCGGCTGATCACCAGTGCGGACTGCACTTCGCCGGGCCCCGCCAGCTCGGGTACCGCCAGTGCCTCCCAGCGCCTGAGGCCCGCCGGCCCCGGAAATTCAAACTCCAGCTGCTCGGTGCGTCCGCGTGCAAACACCCGGTCCAGGGTGGCGGACCACTCGGTGACAAGCGCCGGCGGCATACCCAGCTCGACATGGGTCTTGCCCAGCACCTCGGCCGGCTTGAAGCCGGTGGCCTGCTCGATGGCCTGGTTGGCAAAACGGTAGCGTTGCTCGCGGTCGAAGCGCACCACCACGTCGGGCAGGTTGTCGGCCAGCGCGCGCAACTGGGCTTCACTCTGATGCACGGCATGGTTGGAGGCTTCCGTGGCGCGAAGTGCCCGGTCCAGCCAGGCCAGCCCGAACAGCGCCATGCCGATGATCAGCAGGGTGAGGGCAAACAGCCAGGGCAGGCCGGCGCGCCAGGCCACCAGCACATCGTCGGTACGCAGGCCATAGCCCAGCAGCAGCGCGGCGGCGGTGCCGTCCAGGCGCGCGAAGGCCACCACCCGCCGGTAGCCGTCGACCTGGGTCTGGTCGTCGAACCCGCCGGACCGCGCCTGCTGCACGGCCTTGAACAACGGCCCCTTCACCCGTTTGCCCAATTCGGCTTCGACAAAGGGCGCCCGCGCCAGCAGGGTGATGCCGCTGCCATCCGGCTCGATACGGAACAGCGCCACGCCACCGCCCGGTGGGTGGCGCACCGCCTCGAAGCGCTGCACCAGCGCCGGGTGCAGGAGGTCGATCGAATAGGCGGCAATGCCATGGGTATTGGCCGCTGCCGGGCGCAGCAGCGGCAGGCGGCGTTCGCCCGACCGGCCTTCGCGCATCGGCAGCTCAACCTGCCAGCCGGCGCCGGGCTTGGGCAGGGCATGCACATGCTGCAGCGCGTCCTCGCCCGCCTGCAGGCCAAGCAGACGCCCGTCGGCGTCGTGGGCATGCACCTCGAAGGGCATCGGCAGCGCCTGCAACAACTGCTGGCGCTCCTGGTTGATCTGCTCCAGTGCATCGGCCAGCGGCCGCCCAGCCGGCAGTGCGGCCACCCGGGCCTCGGTCTGGCGGATCGCCACTTCGCCCAGCGCCAGGGTTTGCTGCAGCGCCACTGCCAGGCGCTCGACCCGGCGTTGGGCCAGCGCCGATGCCGCATCGATCTGCTGCTGGCGGGTCTGCCAGGCATACCAGGCCGACACGGCCAACAGCAGGGCCACGGCTGCAGCGCCCAGCAGGCGCACCGCGCGCCGTGCCACAGACAGGCCAGACGCAGATCGCGCCGTCGGTGCCTGCCCTTGCCCCACCCCTGCCGCCCGCGCCGAACTGACCACAGTCCCAACCCTCAACAGAATTTGTCGCCACCCCGCCGGCCGGCCAAGCCTCATCGTATTCGATGGCCATGGGCATGGCGGCTGCGCTGCTGTGGCGGTTTTGCCAGAATACGGGCATGCCCAATGCCCACCTGAGCATCACCCACGACACTGCAGCGCAATGCTTTACCACCGAGGTGGACGGGCTGCGCTGCGAGGCCTGCTACCAGCGCGCGGGCAATACCCTGGTGTTCACCCACACGGGCGTGCCGGCCCGGCTGCAGGGCCGCGGCATCGCCGCCGCGCTGGTCGAGACCGCGCTGGGCCATGCCCGCGCCCAGGGCCTGAAGGTGCGACCGCTGTGCAGTTATGTAAGCGTCTACATGCGCCGCCACCCCGAGACCCTGGACCTGCTGGATTCGGCATGAGCGCGCCGGGCCGCTCCCAAGCGCGAATCCCGGCATGCGCAGCATGCAGGGTAGTCCAGTGAGCGCGCCGGG
>JANNZD010000119.1:0-6991 GCA_031410435.1 Betaproteobacteria bacterium
CAACAGCGGCGAGGAGCATGGCTGGGTCGGCCGCCTGGCCGATGCCATCGACCCGCAAAACACGCCCGAGTACCTGGTCAACATCGACGAGACCCCGTCGCTGGCGGTGCGCGCACGCGGCCATCTGCCGCTGAGCTTCGACGACCCGCGGCGCTTTGCCCGCAAGGGCCTGTTCGAGCAGCGCAGCGTGCTGGACGCAGCCCCCGACCCGGCCCCCGGCCTGCAAGGCGAGGCCAATCCCAGCCTGGGCTTCATGCGCGATGTGGCGCAAAGTGCGCGCGACTCGTCCACCCGGGTGCGTGAGGCCTGGGCCCGCTACAAGACGCCGGTGGACTACGGCATCGTGCCGCTGGACCTGCCCAAGATCGCCGCCCTGATAGCGGCCGGCCTGCCCACCCGGCTGTACTACAGCGCCTACCGCCACAACGCCTTCGACACCCATGTGCAGCAGGCCGAGCTGCACCAGCGGCTGCTGAGCTATGCCTCAGACACGGTGGCCGGCTTCATGACCGACCTGGCCCGCATCGGCCGGGCCCGGGATGTGGTGCTGCTGGTGTTCTCGGAATTTGGCCGCCGGGTGCCCGAGAACACCAGCCTGGGCACCGACCACGGCACCGCCAACCACATGTATGTGATCGGCCAGCCGGTGCGCGGCGGCCACTACGGCGCCCTGCCCAGCCTGAGCGTGCTGGACGCCGGCGACAACCTGCTGCACACCACCGACTTCAGGCGCGTCTACGCCACGCTGATCGACGGCTGGCTGGGCGGCGACGCCGCGCAGGTGCTGGGCGGGCGCTTCGAGCCGTTCGCGCTGTTCGGCTGATCAGCCGATGACCTCGGGCCAGTCGGTGTGGAAGCACTGGCCGGCCGGCTTGTCGATGCGCTCGTAGGTGTGGGCGCCGAAGAAGTCGCGCTGGGCCTGCAGCAAATTGGCCGACAGCCGCGCGCTGCGCAGGCTGTCGTAGTAGGCCAGTGAGGCGCCAAAGGCCGGCACCGGGATGCCGGCACCTACCGCCAGCGCCACCACCTCGCGCCAGTTCTGCTGGCTGCTGTTGAGCAGGGCGCGGAAAAACGGCGCCAGCATCAGGTTGGCCAGCGAGGGGTCTTCGCGGTACGCGTCGGTGATGTGGTTCAGAAAGCGGGCGCGGATGATGCAGCCGCCGCGCCAGATGCTGGCGATGGCGCCCAGGTCCAGGCCCCATTGCTTCTTCTGGTCCATCGTGCGCATCAGGTCCAGGCCCTGGGCGTAGCTGACCACCTTGCTGGCATACAGCGCGTCGTGCACCTGGGCCACCAGCAGGGCCTTGTCAACGCTGAGCATCGCCACCGGGCCCTGCAGCAGTTCACTGGCGGCTACCCGCTGGGCCTTTTGCGACGACAGCACGCGCGCTTCTACCGCGGCGTTGATGGTGCTGATGACGACCGCGTTTTCTGCGGCGTTGAGCTGCGTCCACTGGCCCGTGCCCTTCTGGCCGGCCTTGTCCAGGATCAGCTCGACCAGCGGCGTGCCGGTCTCGGCGTCGATCTGTTCCAGCGCCTTGGCGGTGATCTGGATCAGGTAGCTCTGCAGGTCGCCCTCGTTCCAGCGGCTGAACACAGCGGCCATCTCGGCGCTGGAAAAGCCGGCCGCCTTGAACAGGCTGTAGGCCTCGCAGATCAGCTGCATGTCGCCGTACTCGATGCCGTTGTGGATCATCTTGACGTAGTGCCCGGCGCCGCCCGGGCCGATGTGGATCACACAGGGCTGGCCGTCCACTTTGGCTGCTATGGCTTCAAAGATCGGCTGCATCACGCCCCAGGTGGACGCTGGCCCGCCCGGCATGATGGCCGGGCCTTTGCGCGCGCCTTCTTCGCCGCCCGACACACCGGCGCCGACAAAGCGCAGCCCCAGCGGTGCAAGCCAGGCATCGCGCCGCTCGGTGTCGGTATACAGGCTGTTGCCGCCGTCGATGATGATGTCGTCGGGCGCCAGCAGCGGGATGAGCTGCTCGATCACCGCGTCCACCGCCGCACCGGCCTTGACCATGATCATCAGCTTGCGTGGGCTGGCCAGGCTTTGCACCAGATCGGCCAGCGTGTGGCAGGCTTTGAGCCGCTTGCCAGCGTGCTGCGCCACAAACGCATCGGTGGTGGCCGCGGTGCGGTTGTAGACGCTGACCGCAAAGCCCCGGCTTTCGATGTTGAGCACCAGGTTCTGGCCCATCACGGCCAGGCCGATCAAGCCGATGTCGTTGAGTGGGGTCATGCGGCTTGATCCACCGGGGTCTGGGCTGCAATCTGCCGCAGCGCCTGCTCAAACACTTCCACCGGCTGGCCACCCGAGATCAAATGGCGCTGGTTGATGATGATGGCCGGCACCGATTGAATGCCGTGCTGCTGGTAAAAGGCCTGGGCCTGGCGCACCTCGGCCGTGTACTGGTCGCTGGCCAGCAGTGCACGGGCGCCCGCTGCGTCCAGCCCGGCAGCGGTGGCTGCGCCCACCAGCACTTGGGCATCGCCCGGGTTTTGGCCATCGGTGAAGTAGGCCTTGAACAGTGCGTGCTTCAGCGCGCGTTGTTGCGCGTCGCCTTGCAGTCCCGCCCAGTGCAGCAGCCGGTGCGCATCAAAGGTGTTGTAGATGCGGCTGCGTTTGCCGATGCCAAACTCAAAGCCCACTGCCGCACCACGCTGGCGGATGGCCTCGGTATTGGCGGCAACTTGCTGGGCATCGATGCGGTACTTTTGCGCCAGGTGTTCGGTGATTTCCTGGCCCTCGGCCACCATGGTCGGGTTCAGCTCAAAGGGCTGAAAGTGCAGCGTGGCCTGGATGCCGGGCGCCACCCGGTCCAGCGCTTGCTCCAGCGCGTTCAGGCCGATTGCGCACCAGGGGCAAGACACATCGGATACGAAGTCGATTTTCAAGCGGTGCTCCAAAGCGAGGGATTGGCGGGGTCAGGGCAACAAGCGGGTCAGCAGCGCCGCCAGCCGGGCGCCGGCCTTGACGATTTGGGCATGCTGCAGCGCCTCGCGGGCGCGGCGGTAATCCGGCTCGGTGGCGCTGGCGGGCCAGGCGGTGGTGCTGCCAATCACCGCCTTGGGGCCCAGGCTCAGGCCTTTGAAGGCTTGTCCGGCCTTACCCAGCGTCTCGCTGGCCCAGGCGGCCGGCCATTGGTCCGGCGTGCCGGGGCTGGCGGCAACCGCGCGGGCCTCGGTTTTGCCGGTGTCACCGGTGGCCAGCTTGAGCAGGCTGCCGGGGATGCGGTCCCAGGCCTCGTGCAATTTGGCACCTTCAAAGTTGATCTTCATGCCACCCGCTGTGCCATGGGCGCGTGCATCCTGCTCGGTGGCCGGGTCCAGGCTGTGGCCGGCATCGTCGAGGTAAATCGCCCCCACATGCAGCGGCTGGTGCAGATCACCGATGTAGTGGGTCAGCAGCCGGATCGCCTCGCGCTGGCTGGTGATGCTGAACGGCGGCGGCGATTTTTGGCCCTGCAGCACCACGATCACGGCCGCCATGGCATGCACCACGTCGGTCTTGCCGGTGCCGGGCAGGGCCGGGTCGTAGTGGTCGTGGCCAACCGCCACGTCGGTGAAGTGGTAGGCCTTGTGGCGGCACACGTCGTGGCCGGCATTGCCACCGCAGCGGCTGGCGTTGCGGTTGACAAAGCCGATCAGCGCCAGCAGGTTTTCCGGTTTTTCGTACAGCGCGCAGTCTTTGTAAGTGCCGGGCTTGGGGTAGGCCCAACTCCCGGTGTGGCCTTCCACGCCGCGTGCGCAATCGGCCCAGCCGGCGGCGCTTTGCAGGCTGCTGCCCAGGATCTGGCGCACCTTTTTACCGGTGGGCGTGCCGGCAATCAGTTGGTCGGCAATGGCACCCACGGCCTGGTGACCGTCCGGGCCCCAGGCTGCTGCCGGGCTCGTGGTCAGCAGCCCCAGCAGGGCCGCCAGCACGCCGTAAATCCAGAGGGATAGCTTGTTGAGCATCGTCGATCCTTTCGAGATGGGCGCTTGCTGGCTCTTCAGCCACGCACCAGTTCAAGCGCCAGCCGATTGTGGCGTTCGATCAGCGGGCCCAGTGCCACCGGGGTGAGCTGGCCCTCGCGCACCAGCACCCGGCCGTTGACGACGGTGTAGGCGGCTTGCGCCGGCGCACACAGCAGCAACGCGCCCAGTGGATCGTGCACCGCACCGCCGGCCAGGCCCAGGCCGCGCAGGTCAAACAGCGCCAGATCGGCCGCCATGCCGGGCGCCAGGTGGCCGATGTCGTTGCGGCCCAGCACCCGGGCGCCACCTCGGGTGGCCAGGTCCAGCATGTTGCGGGCAGTCATCTCGGCCGGGCCATGGTCACAGCCAAACGGGTCGAGTGAGCGGCCCACCCGCGCCAGCAGCAGCGCGGTGCGGGCCTCACCCAGCAGGTGGGCACCGTCGTTGCTGGCGCTGCCGTCCACGCCCAGGCCCACCGGCACACCGGCGTCCAGCAGCTTGCGCACCGGCGCAATGCCCGAGGCCAGCCGCATGTTGCTGCAGGGGCAATGCGCCACGCCGGTGCCGGTGGCGGCAAAGCGGCTGATGCCGGCGGCGTCCAGCTTGACGCAGTGGGCAAACCACACGTCGTCACCCAGCCAGCCCACGCTGTCGGCGTATTCGGTGGGTGTCAGCTTGAACTTGGTCCGGCTGTAGGCGATGTCGTGGTCGTTTTCGGCAAGGTGGGTATGCAGCCGGGTGCCGAGTGAGCGCGCCAGCGCGGCCGAATCGCGCATCAGCCCGGGGCTGACGCTGAATGGCGAGCAGGGCGCGGCCACCACCCGCAACAGGCTGAAGCGGCTGTTGTCGTCGTAGCGCTCGATCAAGCGCTGGGTGTCGGCCAGGATGTGGGGCTCGGCCTCCACCAAGTGGTCGGGTGGCAGGCCGCCGGCACTCTCGCCCACGCTCATGCTGCCGCGCGCGGCGTGGAAGCGCATGCCCATCGCCGCCGCGGCCTCGATGCTGTCGTCCAGCCGCACGCCGTTGGGAAACATGTACAAGTGGTCGCTGCTGGTGGTGCAGCCCGACAGCAGCAGCTCGGCCATCGCCAGCTTTGTGCTCACCTGCACCATCTCGGGGGTGAGCCTGGCCCAGATCGGATACAGCGTTTTCAACCAGGTGAAAAGCTCGGCGTTTTGCGCGGCCGGCACCGCCCGGGTCAGCGACTGGTACATGTGGTGGTGCGTGTTCACCAGCCCGGGCAGCAGCGCGTGGCCTTGGGCATTGATCACTTCGTCGGCGGTGATGCCGGGCGGGCGCTGGCCGGCCGGCCAGATGGCTTCGATCTGCCGGCCGCGCACCAGCAGGCTGGCACCGCGCAGCTCGCGCCGCTGCTCGTCCATCGTGGCGATCAGCTCGGCGTCGGTGATCAGCAGGGTGCGGGCATCGGGCATGGCGGGGCTCAAGACAGCAGGCTCAGCATGTGCCCCAACCGCGGATTGCCGGCACCGGCCAGCACGCTGGCATAAGCCTGCTGCACTGCATTGGGCCCGTGGTGGTGTTGCACCAGCACCCAGGGTGCGCTGGGGTCGGTCACGCGGGCGCGGAAGGCGTGCCAGTCTTGCACCAACTGGCGGCCAAACGCTGCCGCGCCCCAGTCTGCCGAGCGTTTTTTGGCCTGCGCCGGCGCAAAGAACAGCGTGGCCTTGGGGCCTGGCAGGTCGCGTGCGCTGCCCAGCTTGTCCACATGGGTGCCGCCGATGGCGCAGCTATGGGCCAGCGCGGCAAAGCGGCGGTGGATGGCCAGGCGCAGCGTGCTGTTGCCGGCAAAGTCCACGTAGATGCAGGGGCTGTCGGCGGGCAGCATGGCCAGGTCGTCGTAGGCGATCACGCGGTGGTAGACGCCCAGGCTTTCGCAGAAGGCCTGGTTGGCGGGTGAGGTCAGGCCCACCACCTCGATGCCAGCGCGCTGCGCCAGCCGGGCGGCGGTGGCGCAGGCGGTTTTGCTGGAGGCGCTGGACAGCAGCATCAGCGCTGGGCGCGTCGGGTCACTGGCGGCGCCAAACCAGGCGTTGTCGGCCAGAAAATCATCGATCAACCAGGCGGTGAGGTACAGCGGACGCAGCAAGGCTTGCAGGTCTTCGCTGTCGACGGTGTAAAACGGATCGGCGTTGCAGCGGTTGTACTGGTTGTACAGCGCATGCAGCCCGGCGCGGTGCGGCGCCAGGTCGGCAAAGCCGGCAGCACTGGACCGGCCCGGCTGCAGCACTGCGTGCGAGGCCATCGGCCAATAGCCGTACAGCCGCTCGCCCACGGCCACCTCGGGATGGTGTGATTGCTGCACCGTGCCAAAACCCCAGACCGGAATGCAGCCCCAATCGGCGGCATCCAGGCCGGCGTCGTCCGGGCCCGCTGTCACTGGAAAGAACTGCCAGTAGTTCATCGCCGCGCCAAACGCGGCGTAGGTGATGTTGTTGGCGGTCAGCGCAAAGCGATCGATCTGCACCCGCACCTGGCCATCGGCCAAAGCGGGATCGGCCGTGGTTTGCAGCCGGGTGGTGGGCAACTGGGTTTTGTTGACAAGCAGGCGGGTGGTGTTCATCGCCGCAGGTTACGGCATCGCCGGTGGCGCCGGCAAGCCGGGCTGGGCCGGGCGCAGCTTGCGCAAATTTGAGTCGGGCAGCTTGCCTGCGGTGGTGGCCCGGCGCTCAATGCCGCACAAAGCTGTACTTCACGGTGTAGTCCAGCGCCACCGGGCTGATGATCCGCGCATGCACCGTGCCCACCGGCGCGCTGTAGCTGCAACTCAGCAATTGCACGCCTGCAGGCAGCAGCAACTGCACCAGTGAATCGTCGCAAAAGCCGGCCTGGCTGCCAGGCTGGGCCTGCAAGCCGTCCACGCACAAATCGGGCACCAGCGACAGCCCCAGGCCGAAGACCTGGGTTTCCACCCGCAGCGATACGCTGCCGATCACCGGTTGGGCGCGGCAGCTACCCACGGTCAAATTGACGCTGCCGTCGTCGCCGGCGATGGTCCAGCCCAGGCTGA
>JANNZD010000120.1:0-19136 GCA_031410435.1 Betaproteobacteria bacterium
GTGCGCTCCAGCATCACCTTCAGCAACTTTGAGCCCAATTCCAGCTTCCAGGTGCAAGCCATTTTTGCGCCGCACAACCTGGCCAAGGTCGAGGCCGCGCTGCAACAAGAAACCCAACGCGCCTTGCAAGACGGATTCAGCCAGGCCGAGCTGGACGCCGCCCGCGCCGGCCTGCTCAACCAGCGCCGCCTGGCCCGGGCGCAAGACCCGGTGGTGGCGGGCATGTTGGGCGGCAACCTGTACCTGCAGCGCCGTTTTGCGCTGCAGCAGCAGACCGACGATGCGATTGCCGCACTCACCGCCGATCAGGTGACGGCGGCACTGCGCAAATACATCGCCCCCGCAAAGTGGGTGGTGGTGTGGGCGGGTGATTTCAAGCCTTGAGCCGCCAGTGTTGAGATGCCAACCCGGAGCCCTGCCATGACCACAACGCTGACCCCCACCCAACTCACGGCCTGCACCGCCACCGAGCTGCTGGCGCTGTACCGCAGCAAAGCCGCCTCACCGGTGGAGGCCACCCAGGCCGTGTTGGCGCGCATCAGCCAGCTCAACCCGCAGCTCAACGCCTTTTGCCTGGTGGATGACGCAGCGGCCCTGCACGCCGCGCGCGCCAGTGAAGCACGCTGGCGGCAAGGCGCCCCCATCGGCCTGCTGGACGGTGTGCCCACGTCCATCAAGGATTTGATCCTGACGCGGGGCTGGCCCACCCGGCGCGGCTCACACACCGTCAACCCCGACCAGCCCTGGGATGTGGACGCCCCCGCCACCGCCCGCCTGCGTGAGGCCGGCGCGGTGCTGCTGGGCAAAACCACCACGCCAGAGTTTGGCTGCAAGGGTGAGACCAACTCCCCGCTCACCGGCATCAGCCGCAACCCGTGGGATCTGTCGCGCACGCCGGGTGGTTCGTCCGGCGGCACGGCGGCTGCGGTGGCGGCCGGTTTGGGCCCGCTGGGTGTGGGCACCGACGGCGCCGGCTCGGTGCGCATCCCGGCCGCGTTTTGTGGCAACTTTGGTTTGAAGCCCAGTTTTGGCCGGGTGCCGGCCTACCCGCTGTCCCCCTTTGGCAGCGTGGCGCATCTGGGGCCGCACACCATGGGCGTGGCCGATGCCGCGTTGATGATGAACGTGCTGAGCCAGCCCGATGCACGCGACTGGACCTCGCTGCCCGCCGACGGGCGCGACTACCGGGTCGGCCTGGACGACGGCGTGCGCGGGCTGCGCATCGCCTATTCACCGACCTTGGGCTATGCCAAGGGGGTCGACCCGGAGGTGGCCGACGCGGTGGCCCGTGCGGTGCAGCAGCTGGCCGACCTGGGCGCGCGGGTCGAGGCGGTCGACCCCGGCTTCGACGATCCGCTCGACATCTGCACCGGGTTGTGGTTTCTCGGCGCGTTCACGGTCTGGAGCGGCTTGTCGCCGGCCCAGCAGGCCGTTTGTGACCCGGATTTCCAGGCCGAGGCGGCGCTGGGCGCCGGCCTGTCGGCGCTGGACGTGCAGCAGCTGCAACAGCGCCGGGGCGTGCTGGGCACCCACCTGCGCCAGTTCATGCTGGGCCATGACCTGATCGCCACCCCGGCGGTGGCGGTGCCGGCCTTCGAGGCCCGGCCGGCCGGGCACAGCCCCTTGACACCGGCGAACATGCTGGGCTGGACCCCGTTCTCCTACCCTTTCAACCTCAGCCAGCAGCCCGCTGCCACCATCCCTTGCGGGCTGACCCGGGCCGGCCTGCCCATCGGTTTGCAGCTGGTGGGGCCGATGTTCGGGGATGCCCTGGTGCTGCGTGCCTGCCGGGCCTATGAATCGGTGCGGCCCATCCCCCGGCCGCACCTGGCCTGGGCCGACTGAGGCCGCGCCGGCGGCTCAGGCCACGCTGCTGCGGGTCCAGGTCTGGCGGTTGATCGACCAGGTGCCCACCGAATCGGGCGTGCCGTGCGAGAAGAAATCCAGGCGCAGCTGCGCAGGGTCGGTTGTGAGCAGGCCGAAGTTCTCGCATTTGGCGCCCAGCGCGATCAGCATCTGGATCGCCGCGCCTGACGAGGTGGCGTCATAGAGCCAGCGGCCGGGGCCCACCTCGATGGCCTTGAAGCGGTTGCTGTGGATGTCGCCGCTGAGCACCAGGATGTTGAAGCGTTGGGCCAGGGTCTTGAGCCAGTCGAAGTCGTCGTACTGCTCCCAGCGTGAATCCTCATCGTTGCGCACCACCGAACCCGAGGCCAGCAGGTGCGCGGCTTGTGGCGCAGCGGCCATGCGGGCCTCGATCTGCGCGCGCTGGTCGGCGCCCAGCATGTCGCGTCCCAGCCGCCAGGACCGGCCGTCGGTCAGGTGCAGCTTGAGTGCAGGCTCGAGGTCGCGGAACAGGTAGCCGGGCGCCGGCTCGTTGGCCCGGTTGATGATCTCGTCGTTGTAGTCCTTGGGAAAGCTGCCGGGCGCCAGGCGAGCGTCGAGGGTGCGGCGAAAGGCATTGAACAGGGCGCGTGAGGTGCGCACATGATCGGCATAAATCTTCTTGGTGATGGCTTTCTCCTCGACATGCTCGTTCCAGAGGAAGTCGTGGTCATCCCAGATCGCGTCGGTGGGCACCGCCTGGACCAGGGCCCGGAACTGGGGCTGATCCAGTTGCAGGCGCCAGCGGCCCAGCACATGCAGCAGGAAATCGGCCGGCAGGGCCTTTTTGGGGTGCAGGTTGCCCGGGAAGGGCGGAGCGTCGATGTAGACCGTATCGCCCAGCAGCAGCAGCCGGTCGGGCTTGCGCGCGGCGATCTGGTCCCAGACCGGCTGCTGCACGAATACCGTGCTGGACATGCAGGAAGCAAATGCAATCTTCATGGCCCGATCCCCCGCCTTGCACCGCACCTTGCGGCAGTAGCCGAACAATGTAGCCCGATTCAGGGCCGGGCGGGGCGCCCTGGCCTGCGTCGGGTTGGGGATGGGCGACCCCGTTTTGACTCGCCTTGGGGTCACGGCCTGTTACCACGCAGGCCGGTCCAAGGCTCAAGCCGGTGCCTGCCAGGCCGATCTTGTCCGCATGGCCGCAGTGCTTGCCATCCGGTGTCCCGCCCTCCTCGACCAGAAGTACCCGATGAAAAGATCCCTGGCCTCCGTCTTCCGAAAACTCTGGCATCAGGCGGCCCGTTCGGCCCTGGCGCTGCTGCCGCGGCGCTGGCGCTTTGCGATGTACCGCGAACTGGTCGACTGCGACCCGCAGCCCGACCCCCGCCTGGAACTGAAGATTGCCGACACCCAGGATGAACTGGAGGCCTGCTTCCGCCTGCTGCACAACGCCTATGTCGCCGCTGGCTTCATGCAGCCAGATCCTTCGGGCATGCGGGTCACGGTCTACCACGCGCTGCCCACCACCACCACCTTGTGTGCCAAATGGGACGGTCGGGTGATCGGCACGCTGTCGATGATCCGCGAGGGGGTATTCGGCTTCCCGCTGCAGTCGGTCTTCAATCTAGCGCAGGTGCGGGCGCGCGCCGGCAGGATCGCCGAAATCTCGGCGCTGGCGATCGACCCGAAGTTTCGACAGACCGGCGGCAGCGTGTTGTTTCCGCTGATGAAATTCATGAACACCTACTGCCAGGAGTTTTTTGATACCCGCCATGTGGTGATTGCGGTCAACCCCAACCGGATCGAGATGTACGAGTCGCTGCTGTTCTTCGAGCGGCTGCAGGCAAAGGTTGTCGACAACTACGACTTTGCCAATGGCGCGCCCGCCGTGGGGGCCACGCTGGATTTGAGCGGGGCCAGCGCACAGTTCGAGCGTGTGTACGGGCATCGACGTCAGCGCAAGAATCTTTGGCAATATTTCTTCAAATACAAGCTACCCAATATCGTGGCGCCGCGGCGGCGTTTCTTCACCACCAATGACCCGGTGTTGACCCCGGCGATGATGGATTATTTTTTCAATCAACGCACCCAAGTGTTCGCGGCCCTGGACGACCGCAAGCGCCTGTTGTTGCGGTCGATCTACGACCACGAAACCTATGCGCAGGTGCTGCCGGCGCCGTCCGAGGCAGCAGCGGCCTGGCTCGCCCTGCGCCGGCATCAGCGCTTCTCGATCCGCTGCCCGGCGCGCTTGCGGGTGGCGTCCTACGGCGCGCGCCTGACCTTCCCCTTGCAGGTGATCGAGATGTCGCTGCATGGCTTCCAGGCCGAATGCAGCACCCCCTTGCCCGAGGGGACCTGTGGCCTGGTCGAAATCGAACTCGGCCGGCATGAAACCGCCCAGGTGCAGGCCCGCGCGGTGCGCCGCATCAAGTCCGGTGGCATGGATTCCTACGGCTTTGAGGTCTCCGAACCGGATGCGGTGTGGCGCGAATGCGTACGGGTCCTGCATGGCGGGCGCACACATGCCGATTTGGTGCCGGGTGCGGTGGCGCCGGCGCTGCCGGAAACGCTGGTGCCCGTGGGCCGGACGGTCGTTCGGGATGTCGCTCGGCCCGCGTCGGCCCATTGAGCGGCCGGGCCGGCGTCAGGCGGCCCGCGCCCCCATGAATGGGGGCTGTCAGTGGGCTATCACACGGAGCGGAGGGGCAGCAAAATGCAACAATCGATCAGTGGTGTGACTTCGGTCGCAGCGTGGGGCGCCAGGATGCGGTTGCTGGCCTCCAGGGCTCATTACAGTGTGTGGGACAGGGTGGGCCAAGGCGCGTTTCGAGCGGGTTGCCCGGTCCGATGGGCGGGCCAGCCGGGCCAAAAGGGCCAAAAGGGCCAAACGGACCAAAAGGGCCAAACGGACCAAACGGGCCAAACGGACCAAACGGGCCAATTGGACCAGCGCCAGCAAGCAGTACATGCCGATGCTGCCGAAGGCAGATGGGCCAGGGGTATTTGACAATGATCAGGCTATTCAATCATTACTTTCATGCGTGGACCCTGCGCAGGATCTTCTTCGATTTCCTGCTGTCCTTGCTCGCCTTGGCCGGGGTGATCCTGGTGCAGGCCGAGAGTGTCCGCATCGCCTTGCCGCTGGCCGGGGCCCAGGTGGTCACGCTGGCGGCGGGCCTGTTCGTCATCAACAGTGCGTCGGGCCTGTACCAGCGCGCCCAGGACTGGTCGGTGGGTGAATCGTCGCTGCGCGCGGCCTTGGCCATGGGCCTGGGCGCGGTGCTGGCCTACCAGATATTCAGGCTGCTGCCAGTCGGGTTCGGCAATCTCGAGGCGATTCGCACCTCGGCCATGCTGGTGATTGCCGCGCTGATATTGCGCCGGGTCGTCATGGGTTATTGGGCGACCAAAGCGCGAGCCGGCTCGCGCGTGCTGGTATTCGGCACCGGCCCGGCGGCGCTGATGGTGGGCAGCACCCTGCGGGTGGCCGACCCCCTGGCAAATATCGTGGGCTATTTTCCGGGGCCGAACGAAAAGCAGTCTGCGGTGCCGGCGCATGAGTGTCTGAGCGCCACTTTGTCCTTGACCCAGACGGCCCAGCGGCTGGATGTCGACGAGATCATCGTGGCCCTGACCGAGCGCCGCAGCGGCAGTATGCCCTTGCGCGAATTGCTCGACTGCAAATTGGCCGGCGTGCGGGTGTTCGATATCACCACCTATTTTGAACGCATGCTGGGCCAGATCCGGGTCGATTTTGTCAACGCCGGTTGGCTGATCTTCGGCGATGGTTTCAACCAGGGTTTCTACCGCACCGCGATCAAGCGGGTGTTCGACATCCTGTGCTCGCTGATCCTGATCGTTGTATCTGCGCCGGTGATGCTGATCGCCGCCTTGGCCATCAAGCTGGAAAGCCAGGGGCCGGTGTTCTATCGCCAGGAGCGGGTAGGCGCCAACAACAAGGTCTTCAAGGTCAACAAATTCCGCAGCATGCGCACCGATGCCGAGAAAGACGGCAAGCCGCGCTGGGCCGCCGCCCAGGACGACCGCATCACCCGGGTGGGGCAGGTGATCCGGCGGCTGCGCGTGGATGAATTGCCGCAGTTGTTCAACGTGCTCACCGGCGACATGAGCCTGGTGGGCCCGCGCCCGGAACGGCCGTTCTTCGTCGAGCAACTGACCAGCGAGATCCCCTACTACGCGGTGCGACACAGCATCAAGCCGGGCGTCACCGGCTGGGCCCAGGTGCGCTACCAGTACGGGTCGACGATCGAGGACTCTCAGGAAAAGCTGCAGTACGACCTCTACTACGTCAAGAACCACAGCCTGTTCCTCGACTGCGTGGTGCTGTTCGAGACTGTGGGCGTGGTGCTCACGGGCAAAGGCGCCCGCTGAGTCCGCAGCGGGTCGGCGCCGGCGCGGCCGGGTCTTGCAGCTGGCTGCCCAGCACAGCGGGGCGACGCCGCGATGTGGTCTGACTACGCCCCTTGGTCGGGCGGCCTGAACTGGGGCCTGCCGCTGGCCGGGCTGGGTCTGGTGTTTGGCGCTTATGCGGCCTATGCCGTGTTCCTGCTGCGTGCCGGCTTGCTCAAGGGTCGGTCCGATCCGGCCGCACCCTGGTATTTCGCCGCAGTGGCGCTGACCGTGCTGTGGGCCCTGGCCGGGCTGGTCGACCTGGGCTCGTCCAAGCTGCTGTTTCGCCATCTGGGCGTGTTCTTCGACCATGCCCGCTATGCCGCCTGGGTCTGGTTTCTGCTGTTGCTGATGCGCCCGGCCACCCGCAACCCCTTGCGCGGCGCCTGGGTGATGCCCCTGCTGGTGCTGTTGATGCTGGTCGGCCAGTGGGCCAATCTGCAGCTGGCGAATTCAGCCGAGCCCAGCCGCAGCCTGCTGCGGGTGCTGATTGCCTGCCAGTTGGCCTGGGCCGTGCTGGGCCTGCTGCTGGTGGAGCAGGTGTTCCGCAACCAGGTCGAAATGACCCGCTGGGGCGCCAAACCGCTTTGCCTGGGCGTGGGCACCTTGTGCCTGTTCGATGTCTACCTGTTCTCGCAGGCCCTGATGTTTGCCGGGTTCGACGAGGACGCGCTGGACGCCCGGGCCGTGGTGCATGCGGTGAGCGTGCCCTTCCTGCTGATGGCCTCCCGGCGCGATGCCCAATGGCTGGCCCGGGTGCAGGTCTCCAAGACGGCGGCCTTCTACTCGGCATCATTGCTGCTGATCGGCGCCTACCTGCTATTTGTGGCCAGTGCCGGCTACTACGTCAAATACTTCGGCGGCAGCTGGGGCGGCGCCCTGCAGGTGGCGTTGGTGGCGGTGGCTTTGGGCCTGCTGACCCTGCTGGTGCTGTCGGGCGCGCTGCGGGCGCGGCTGCGGGTCTCGCTCAACAAGCATTTCTTCAGCTACCGCTACGACTACCGGCTGGAATGGCTGCGCTTCACCGGCATGTTGTCCTCGCGCAGCGCCCCCGAGGATGTGGGCGGCCTGGTGGTGCGCGGCCTGGCCGACATGATCGAGAGCCCGTCCGGCAGCCTGTGGTTCAAGGCCCTGGGCGATGCCCAATATGTGCAGTCGGCGCAATGGAATATGCCCGCCGTGGCGCACCGGGAAGACACCGACTCGGCCTTCTGCCGCTTCATGCGTGAACGCGAATGGATCGTCGATCTGCAGGCTGCCCGCACCGGCCTGTCGGCCGCCGACGGTCCGGCCGAGCTGCCGGCCTGGCTGCTGGCCATGCCCTCGGCCTGGCTGGTGGTGCCACTGCTGGCGGGCGATGATTTGCGCGGCTTCGTGGTGCTGGGCAAGCCCCGGGCGGCGATCGAGCTGGATTGGGAGGTGCGCGATCTGCTCAAGACCGCCGCGCGGCAGGCGGCGGTGTTTCTGGCCCAGATGCACGCCACCGAATCGCTGCTGGAGGTGCGCAAGTTCGATGCCTTCAACCGCATGTCGGCCTTTGTGGTGCATGACCTGAAGAACATCGTCACCCAGCTGTCCTTGATGCTCAAGAACGCCGAGCGGCACCGCCACAACCCGGAATTCCAGCAGGACATGCTGATCACCGTCGAGAACTCACTCGACAAGATGCGCCAGCTGATGCTGCAGCTGCGCGAGGGCGAGCGGCCGGCCGGCCATGCCTCGGGCGTCGACCTGGCGCCGCTGCTGCAGCGCATCGCGCATGCCGCAGCGCAGCGCGGCCGGCAGGTCGAGGTCGAGGTGGTCGACCGGGTGGCCACCCGCGGGCACGAGGACCGCATGGAGCGGGTGATCGGCCATGTTGTGCAGAATGCACTCGACGCCACGCCCCCAGGCGCTAGGGTATGGGTGCGGCTCAGCCAGTCGGTCGGGCGGGCCCAGGTGCTGGTGGGCGACCGGGGCGCCGGCATGTCGCCCGAGTTCATCCAGAACCGGCTGTTCCGGCCCTTCAGCTCGACCAAGAGCAGCGGCATGGGCATAGGCTCCTACGAGAGCTTTCAGTATGTCAAGGAGCTGGGCGGGAGCATCGATGTGAAGAGCGAATTGGGCCAAGGGACCGAGATGACCATATTGCTGCCGTTGTTTGACCTGCGGGCCGGATCCGACCTGCATGCCGCCGGGGGTGGCTGAACATGTCCCAGTCCGCTCCCCTGCTGATCGTCGAGGACGACCTGGCGCTGCAGAAGCAGATCAAGTGGTCGCTCGACCGCTTTGAATCGGTCACTGCCAGCGACCGCGAATCGGCCCTGGTGCAATTTCGCCGGCACCAGCCGGCGGTGGTCACGATGGACCTCGGCCTGCCCCCCGACCCCGACTCGGTGGGCGAAGGCTTTCGCTTGCTCGAGCAGATGCTCGAGCTCGACCCGAATGTCAAGGTGATCGTGCTCACCGGCCAGAACGACCAGAGCAATGCCCTCAAGGCGATTGCCCTGGGCGCCTACGATTTCTTTGCCAAGCCCTTCGAGCCGGAGCTGCTGGGCCTGACCATCGACCGGGCCTTCCGCCTTTTCGACCTGCAGAGCGAGAACCGGCGCTTGCAGACCCTGCACCAGCCCGATGCGCTGGGTGGCCTGCTCACCCGCGACCCCGAAATGCTGCGCATCGGCCGGCTGATCGAGCGGGTGTCGTCCTCCTCGGCCACGGTGATGCTGCTGGGCGAGAGCGGTACCGGCAAGGAGGTATTGGCCCAGGGCCTGCACCAGGCCTCCAAGCGCAGCGGCAAATTCGTGGCCATCAACTGCGCCGCCATCCCCGAGGCCCTGCTGGAGAGCGAACTCTTCGGCTACGAGCGCGGCGCCTTCACCGGCGCCACCAAGACTACCGTCGGCAAGATCGAGACCGCCAACGGCGGCACCCTAATGCTGGACGAGATCGGCGACCTGCCGCTCCCGCTGCAGGCCAAGCTGCTGCGCTTTCTGCAGGAGCGCAAGGTCGAGCGGGTCGGCGGGCGTCAGGAGATCCCGGTCGATGTGCGGGTGGTTTGCGCCACCCACCAGAACCTCAAGACCCAGATTGCCGAGAACCGCTTCCGCGAGGACCTGTTCTACCGCCTGGCCGAAATCGTGGTGGACATCCCGCCGCTGCGCCAGCGCACCGGTGATGCGATGCTGCTGGCCCATGCCTTTCTGCGGCGCTATGCGCAGGAGCAAAAGCGCCCGTCGATGTCGTTCAGCGAAGAGGCCCTGCGCGCCATCGAGGCCCATCCCTGGCCCGGCAATGTGCGCGAGTTGCAGAGCGCGATCCGCCGTGCGGTGATCATTGCCGAGGGCAGCCGGCTGATGCGCTCGGACCTGGGTCTGCCCCCGGCCCCGGCCGATCTGGCCGACCCGGCCGGCGGCCATGGCGCGGGCAGCAACACCAGCGACCTCGACCTTCGCGTGGTGCGCGAGGCCGCCGAGCGCCAGGCGGTGCTGTCGGCGCTGGCGCGCACCGACAGCAACGTGGCCAAGGCGGCCGAGTTGCTCGGCGTCAGTCGGCCCACCCTCTACGACCTGATCCACCGCCTGGCGATTCGCTGACCGCACCGGGGCCTGCAGCCATGCCAGAGCCATCCCCCGCGCCGCTCAAGGTCCTGTTCTTTGCCGAGGCGGTCACACTCGCCCATGTGGCCCGTCCGGTGGCGCTGGCGCGGGCCCTGGACCGGTCGCGCTATGCGGTGGTGATGGCCTGTGCCAGCCGCTATGCGGGCTTTGCCGGCTCGCCGCACTGGCCAAGCGTGGCGCTCGACAGCCTGCCCAGCGCGCAGTTCGCGCAGGCCCTGGCGCAGGGCCGGCCGCTCTACGACCTGGCCACGCTGCAGGCCTATGTGCAGGACGACCTGGCCCTGATCCGCGCCCATCGGCCCGACCTGGTGGTGGGCGATTTCCGCCTGTCGCTGTCGGTCAGTGCGCGGCTGGCCCGGGTGCCCTACCTCAGCATCGCCAACGCCTACTGGACACCCTATGCCCCGCCGCGCTTCCCCTTGCCGGTGCTGCCGCTGACCCGGCTGCTGCCGATCGCGCTGGCGCGGCCGTTGTTTGCGCTGGCCAGGCCGCTGGCCTTCCGGCTGCACTGCCGGCCGATGAACCGCTTGCGCGCCTTGCACGGGATGCCGGGCCTGGGCCATGACCTGCGCCGGGTCTACACCGATGCCGACCATCTGCTGGTGGCGGACGATCCGGCCCTCTACCCGCTGCCGCAGGCGCCTGCCCATTGCAGCTTCATCGGGCCGCTGGCCTGGTCGCCCGACCGGCCCTGGCCGGCGCCTTCGGCGGCCTCGCCAGAGCTTGCCCATCGGCCCCTGGTCTATGTGGCGCTGGGCAGTTCAGGCCCGGAGGGGGCCCTGGATCAAGTGTTGCAGGCCTTGTCCGACCTGCCGGTGCGGGTGATGGCGGCCACCGCCGGCAAGCCGGCACCCGCGCGCATCCCGGCCAATGTCCGGGTCTTCGATTACCTGCCGGGCGACCAGGCCGCAGCCCGGGCGGCGCTGGTGGTCTGCAATGGCGGCAGCCTGGCGGTGCAGCAGGCGCTGCGCGCCGGTGTGCCGGTGCTGGGCCTGGCGTCCAATATGGACCAATTTCTCAACATGGCGCCGGTCGTGGCGGCCCAGGCCGGGCAATGCCTGCGTGCCGACCGGCTTGGCGTCGATCCTATCCGCCAGGCCTGCCAGGCCTTGCTGGCATCACCCCAGGCGCTGGCCGCCGCGCGTGCGCTGCAGGTGGGCATGCGCGCCGCCCGCCCGCCGGCCGAGGTGTTTGACGCCGCCGTCGACCGCTTGCTGCGGCCTGTGCCGGGCCCGGGCTGATCCGGCCCAGCCCGGCCGGATCAGAAGTACCAGGCGCCCAACAACTGCAGCTGGCGCCGGTAGGGCAGCACGCCATATTCGCTCAACGCGCTGCCATGGGTCGACAGCCATTGCAGCCCCAGGTCGGCATTGCCGAGGTGGTAGCGCGCCTCGGCCCAGAACAGGCTGCTGCGGTCGCTCGGGTTCACCCGCACCAGGGCGGTGATGTCGAGGTTCTTGGTCAGCGCGTCCTTCTTGCTGGCGTAGACCAGCCAGGCGCCGCGCGCCGCGTTGTCCTGGCGCTCCTGGGCGGCCTGTTGGTAGGCCAGCAGCGCGCCCGGGCCACCCGCGGTCGCCAGCGCGTCCCAGGCCGCCTGGGCCGGTGCGGTGCCGTTGTATTCGTACTCTGCGGTCAAGGACCAGCCACCGGCCAGGCTGTGGGTCAGGCCGGCACTGCCATGCTGGCGCCGTTGCACCACCGGGGCCAGGCCGATCAGCGGCAGGGTGCGCCCGCTGGACAGCTCCAGGTGCGCCACAGTCGATTCGGACAGCAGCGCGGTGCCGCTGGCGCCCAGCTGGGGCCAGCCGCCTTGTTCGGCGTAGGCCGACAGCTGGCTGCTCAGCTTGTCCGAGAACTTGTGGCTCCAGGACAGCAGCGCCCGGTTGCGCGCATTGGTGGCGCCCAGGTCCAGGCTCAACGCGGCCTGGCTGGGCGCGTCGGCCAGCTTGGGGGCCAGGGCCAGCGACAGCGCATCGGCGGCCCACAGCCGCTGCGCCCGCAACATCACCGTGCCCAGGCGGTTTTCGCGCAGCGCAAAGGGGTCGGCGGTGGTGGCCGCCCGCAGTGCGCCGCCGCGGAAGTAGTCGGTCGGGTTGTAGCCGTAGGCCGGCCCCTGGCGCAGGTTGATCCGGCCCAGTTCCAGGATCAGGCCGCCGCCGTCCTGCTGCCAGCTCACATAGGCCTCGCGCAGGCTGTTCAGGGTGTCGGGCTTGACGCCGTCGGCCGGGATGATGTGGTCGACCCGGTCGGACAGCACCGCGCGCCAGCCGGGCGCCAGCGCGAACCGGGCCACCAGGTCGAGTGAGGCGCGCCGGCTGTCCAGCCCCGGTTCGCCCAGGCGCTGGCTGATGCGCCCGACCGCTCCTTCCGCAAACAGGCGCAGCGGCTTGTCGCTGGTGCTGGCCGGGGCGGCGGGGGCGGCCTCCAGCGCCAGCGCGTCGTTGTCGTCGGCGGCCAGGGCGGCCGGCGGCCAGGCCAGGGCGCTGCCGATCAAGCAGGCCCCCAGGGTCTTCACGGAACGTATCGTCACAGGTATCACTCCGGCTGAAATCGGGCCATGTAGTCCCGCGTGAACCAGGTGGCGGGGATGTTGCGCGCGGCAAAGTCGCTCATCCTCACCAGTGTCACCGATTGGGTGTTGACGCCGTCGATGATCACCGTCTCGGTGGGCCGCTCGGCGCCCAGCTGGGGCTGAAAGCGGCGGTAGTAGGCGGTCTTGAGCATGCGGCCCGATTCGGCATTGAAGCGGGCCTTGATCGGGGCATAGGTCTCGGCGTCCACCCACAGGTCGATGGTGCTGTAGGTGGCGTCGGGGCTGTTGGCGCTGAGGGCCAGCTTGACCGCCTTGCGGGTCTTGCGCTCGCCGTCCTGCAGGGTCTCCTCGGCGGCCACCACGGCCTGGTAGTCCTTGGCGAAATTGACCGTCACCACATCCCCGTTGGACGCCTGGCCGAGCAGCCTTTGCTGGGGCGACAGGCGCACGCTGGCCTGGGTGGCGGGGTCGAAGAACCACAAGTCGTTGCCGTTCTTGAGCATCAGCTTGCCGGTATCGCGCGCCGGCTGCACAAAGCGCAGCAGGCTGGAGAACTGGCCCCCGCCGTCGAGCGTGCGCGAGTAGCTGGTCAGGGTGCTGGTCTCGACCTGCACGCCCTTCTCGAACTCGGTCAGGGTCACGGTCACACGGAAGGGCTGGCCGGGGTTGCGGATCGCGTCGCTGGCCGCCAGCATGGCCTGGGCGGTCGGGGTCGCCGACACGCTGCCTGCGAACAGACCCAGCACCGGGCCCAGCACCAGGGCCAGGCTGGCCCGGCGCCGCTGCGGGTTTGTCAGGGTGGGGTTCATCAGGTATGCCTCAAGGCGTCCACCACATGCAGGTTGGCGGCACGGTAGGCCGGCAACCAGGCCGACACTGCTGCAATGACGATCAGGCCCAGGGTGGTGCCGAAGAGCATGCGCTTTTCGCTCCATACGCGCAGGACCAGGGGCAAGGGTTCGGCGCTGCCCGGCGGCAGCCAGGTCAGGTCGAGGTGGTTGACCACGGCGGCGATCAGCAGCGCCAGCAAGGCACCGGCCAGGGCCCCGGCAGCCCCCAGCATCAATCCCTCGGCCACGAACATGCGCCGGATACCGGCGCGCCGCAGCCCCACCGCGCGCAGGGTGCCGATCTCGTTGGTGCGCTCGATCACTGCGGTGTTCATGGTGTTGCTCACCGTGAACAGCACGATCGCACCGATCAGCACGAAGATGAAGCCGAAAATGGCGTCGAACAGCTGCAAGGTCTGCACATAGAAGGGGTTGAGCATCTCGAAGTCCAGCACCGTCAGCGGCTGGCGCGGCGCAGCGCTGGCCAGCAGGGCCTTGATCCGGTCCATCGCCGCCGGCATTTGATCACCCTGCTGCAGCTGCACCATGATGGCGCTGGCCTTGGGCGGGGCCCGGCCGAAGACGAGCTGCTGGGCCTGCGCGAACTGCACGATCACCGCCACCTCGTCCAGTTCCTTGAAGCCCTGGTTCTCGGTCTGCAGCACATTCAGCGCGGCCACATTGGGTGCGCCACCGGCGTTGGTGGCCAGCAGCTCGATGGTGGCCTTGCCGCGCTGGGATGCCTGCGGCGCCTCATGGGCTGCCAGCGCGGCAATGTCATCGGGCAGGGCGGCCCCGCCGGCGGGCTTCTCGGCCTCGGGCTTGGGGCAGTCGGGCACCTTCAAGGCCTCGCACAACTGCAGCACGCGGGCCACGCCCACGCCCACGATCGCGGCGTCCGAGCCGGCCCCCTCCAGCACCGATCGGGCGGTGTCCATCGGCAGGTCAAAGCCGTTCCACAGGCGCATGCGGTTGATGTCAGCGGCCACCAGGCCGCTGCCGATCACGGTGCGCGAGACCCCGGCCGCATAGTTGCCGGCCACGCCGCCGAATTGCAGGGTCGGGGTGGCCACCGTCACCATGGGCTTGAGCACCGGGTCGCTCAGGATCGCCTGCAACAGCTTGTCATGGTTGCGAATGCCGTAGGCCCCCGGATTGCCGCTGCCGTAGAGAAAAAAATCCTTGTGCTGGATCTGCAGATGCCCGCCCGAGCGCACATAGCCGGTCTGCATGCTGTACTTGATGTTGGCGCTGTAGCCGCCGAACAGCAGCACCGCCACCGCGCCTATGCTCAGCGCCAGCAGGGTCGAAATCGACCGCCTGCGGTTGCGCAGCAGGTTGCGGACAGCCAGCGACAGCAGCATCATGCTTCGGACAAGGTGCTCTCGAACTCGGCCGATTCGGTGGTCTGCTCGGGCTCGTCCACTGGGGTGGCCTTGCGCTTGATCGACTGGATCTGGCCATCGCGGATGAAGATCAGGTCATCGGCGGCGCTGATCAGGTCGCGGTCGTGCGACGAGAAGATGAAGGAGATCTTGTAGCGCTCCTGCATCTTGCGCATCAGCGACAGGATGGCCGCGCCGGTCTTGCTGTCGAGGTTGGCGGTGGGTTCGTCGGCAATCACCAGCTTGGGTTTGCGCGCCAGCGCCCGGGCGATGGCCACGCGCTGGCGTTGGCCGCCCGACAACTGGCCCGGCCGGTTGTGGGCGCGGTCGCTCAAGCCCACCGCCTCGAGCAGTTTGGTCACCCGCCGGTGGCGCCGCGCCGGGGCCATGCCGGCCAGCACCAGCGGGTACTCGATGTTCTCGTAGGCGGTGAGCACCGGCAGCAGGTTGAAGTTCTGGAACACGAAGCCAATGTTGCGGGCCCGGAAGTCCGACAGCGCGTCGTCGCTCAGCTCGTTCACCGCGCAACCCGCCACCACCACATCGCCCTTGTCCGGCCGGTCTATGCAGCCCAGGATGTTGAGCAGCGTGGTCTTGCCGCTGCCCGACGGCCCCAGCAGCACGGTGAAGTGGCCGGGCCGTACCAGGATATCCACGCCCTTGATCACCGGCACGCTCACCGCGTCCATGGTGTAGGTTTTTTCGATGCCGCAAAGGATGGCAACCGGTTCGGGCATGGGGCGTCCTGGGGCTGAGAGGCAGGTGCAGATGCAGTTCCGGTTGCAGGCTGCGGCGAATTCACCCGGATCGGGCCTGGCCGGCGGGCTCGGTGCCCAACCCGCGCGCCGCGCCGCCGGGGCAGGGCAGGCTGCCTTCGGCAGTCTAGCGCCAGGTCAGAAGGGCCGCACGCTGGCAGCCGGCCGGCCTTGCGACATGGTGCGTGCGAATCGGTAAATGCCCACGTCTGGCACCACGCCCCGCCGCTTTATTGCGATACCTGCTTGAGCAGTGCGTCCGCCTCGGCCTTGCGCTCAAACGCCACAGGGGAGGCTGCCAACAATTCCAGTTCGCGCCGTGCCGCCGGCTTGTCGCCCGCATCGGCATGGATTTGCGCTAGGTTGAACCGGAACAGCGGGCTATCCGGCGTCTTGGCCAGCGCCGACTGCAGCAGGTCCACCGCCTTGGCGTCCTGCTTGGCCTGGCGCAGCGCCTGTACCAGGGTGTCGATCGGCTCCGACCGGTCAGGCGCCAGGGCATAGGCTTGCTGGGCGGTGGCCAGCGCATCGCTGCGCCCGAGCTTGATCTTGACCATGGCCAGGTTGTTGATCGGTGCCACCAGCTTGGCGTTGGCCTTCACGGCCTGGGCCAGGTAGGACTCGGCGCGCTCGAGGTTGCCGGCGTCCATGGCCTGGTTGCCCAGGTAAAAGGGCAGGCCGGCATCCTCGGGATGCTGTTTGATCCAGTCGCTGGCAAAGGCCTGCGCAGCGGCATCGCCCTTGCTCTTGGCGGTGGCCAGGTGCAGGCGTTCGGACAAGCCGACGAAGTTGCCCTTGTCCAGGCCGGCGCGGTAGGCCTTGGCCGCTGACGCCCAGTCATTGAACTTGCCCTGGATGTCGCCTTCCAGCATATAGCCCAGGCCCAGCTTGGGGTTCTGGCGCTGGATGCCGCGGGCCGCCTCCAGCGCCCGGGCCGGGTTGTTGGCACGCACGCTCACCGCGATCAGCCCGCGCTGGGCCTCCACCGAATTGGGCGCCAGTTCCAGCGCCCGCTTGTAGGCGCGTTCGGCTGCTGTGTTGTCCTTGAGCATCACATAGGCTTCGGCCTGGTACATCACCGGCTGGGCTGATTGCGGGTCGCGCGCGGCGAGCTTGCCGAAGGTGTTGACGGCCTGGTTGGCATCGCCGGCCAACAGCTGCACCTTGCCCAGGATGCCGAGCAGTTCGGTGTTGTCCGGCAGCGCGCTGACGGCGGCCTGGGCCGCACCGAGCGCGCCCTTGCGGTCACGCTTGAGCAGCAGCAGTTGCAGCTGCTTCAGGCGCGGCGCCGGGTCATTGGGGCTGGCGGCAATCGCATCGGCCAACAGCTTGCTCACCTCCTCGGCGGCGGCGGGCCGGCGCGATTTCAGGTCCACCAGCGCCATCATCGCGGCGGTGCTCTTGGGGTCGGCGGCCAGCGCGGCGGCAAAGCGGGCCTCGGCCGCCTCGGGCTTGCCTTCGCGCAGGTCGATCGCGGCCAGGCCCTGGATCGCCGGCATGTGTGTCGGCTCTTTCTTCAGTGCCGCCTCGTAGCTGGCGCGCGCGGCGGGCATATCGCCCTTGCCCAGCAGCACCTGGCCGCGCAGCAGGTCGGGCTGCGGGCTGGCGGGCAGTTTCTTGGCCAGGGCCGCAATCGCGTCCAGCGCGGCGGGCACATTGCGCTGGCGCATCATGGTGCTGATCAGCGCCAGGTCGCCCACCGTGCTTTGGTCGGTGCTGGCGATGCTGCGCAATTCGGTCAAGGCGGCGTCGGCCCGGCCCTGAGTCATCTGGGTCAAGGCCAGCGAGGTGCGGATTTGCGGGTCGCCCGGGCGGGCTTTCAGCGCGCGCTGGAACAGCACCTCGGCGCGTTCGGAATTGCCGGCCTGCAATTCGGCGTCAGCGGCCAGCGTCAGGCTGCCAATGTCGTCTGGGTTCTTGGCCAGCATCGGGGCCAACAGCGCCAGCGTGCGCTTGGGCTGCCCGCCGCGCAGGTAGGCGTGGGCCAGGCCCACCTTGGGCGCTGGCAGTTCGGGTGCCAGGTAGATGGCGCGCTGAAAATGGGTGATGGCCCGCGACACCCGGCCCATTTCCAGCTCGGCGATGCCGGCCAGGTTCAGCACATCGGCGTTGTCGGGTGCGATTTTCAGCAGTTCGAGCGCGACCTCCTTGGCCCGGGGGTAGTCCTTGCGCTTGAGCGCCAGCTGGATGTCGACCACCCGGGTCTGCGGATGCCGGGGCAGGGCCTTTTCCATGTCGCGGTAGAGCTTGAGCGCGCCCGCTTCGTCGTTCTTCAGCAGCGCAATCGCCACCAGGGTCGTGTAGGCGCCGGCTGCGGCCGGGCGCAGTGTCAAGACTTTTCTGTAGGACGCCGCAGCGCCCTCCGTGTCGCGCTTGCCCAGCAGCTGGATCTGACCCAGGGTCAGCCAGGCATCGGCGTTGTTGGCCTCCAGCGTGGTGGCCTTGCCGGCCTCGGCCAGGGCTTCGTCGATCTTGCTGCCAGTGGCATGCAAGCGCGCCGAAGACAGCAAGGCTGTGACATGGTCGGGCGACTTGGCCAGCACCGCATCCACCAGGCTGCGGGCTTTGTCGCGCTTGCCCAGGCGGGCCCAGGCGCTGGCCAGGGTGGCGTTCAACTCGTCCTGGGCCGCGGCATCCTTCAGATCCAGCGCGCCGAATTGGTCGATGACCTGCTTGTGGCGCTGTTGCTCCACCATGGCCTTGGCCAATAGCGGCACGACTTCGGCATCCGGGTGTTTGAGCTCACGGGCTTTCTTCAGCTCCACCTCGGCGCCGATCGCGTCCCCCAGGTTCAGCAGGGCCTTGCCCAGCAGCATGCGGGCCTGGCCCGAGGTCGGTGTGGCTTGCAGCACACCCTGCAGTTCGATCGCCGCCGCGCGCGGTTCACCGGCGGCCAGGCGGGCCTGCGCAGACTCGATGGTGGCCGGGGGCTTGCCGGGCGAGCAGGCAGCCAGGATCGCGCTGACTGCGACCGCCAGCAAGGCCGGGGGGAATGCGGGCAAGACCATGGGGACTCTCATGAGTGGGGAAAGTGCCAGCGTCAATCGACGTCTGGGATGTGCATGTGTAGATGCGACGCTTTGTGCCCATGGGCGAGCGGACGAGCTGACGAGCTGACGAGCATACCGGTCGAAACAGCTTGCGATGCTTGTTACCCATCAGGGCCAGCCCAACGGCCCCGCGATCGATCGTGACTTTTCTCACGCTTTCCAAGCGCCTCCGCGCGGCGGGTTGCTGCCCGGGTTTGTCGGAAAATTTTACAGCTCCGCCTTGATCAACCCCCTAGTTCGACAGGGAGCCTGCTAAGCCTTTGATTTTATTGATGTCGGCCGCATTGGCATGGAATTCGCTACTGTCTTCTCAACCGGGCGGCTTCGTGGCTTCTAGCAACGCGCCCTTCAGACCACTCATTCAAGGAATCGCAATGTTCAAGACGCTCAGTGCAGTCGCTGTCGCGGCCCTCACGCTGGTTGGTGGCGCCAACGCCGCAACCATGAGGACCATCGACCTGTTCTCCACCGATCAAGCCACGGTCTCAGACAACACGGTCAACGGCTTCGTGCGCTCGTCGCAGGTGGGCGCTGCGGGTGATGCCACCATCCTGGGTGGCTTCCGCGAGATGATTGCCGACCTCAAGAACAATGGCTCAGCCAACGTGATTCAGGGCAATCGCCGGCTAGATATGACGGTCGCCGGCGGCGTGATGGATTTCAGCACTTCGTCTTTGGCCAGTGGTACCGGCATCGTGCGTTGGGACGGTGTCACGCAATCTACGCCGGGCAATGACACCACCG
>JANNZD010000121.1:0-38839 GCA_031410435.1 Betaproteobacteria bacterium
CAGGCGTTGCAGGTGGGCGAACTGCGGCTGGAAACGGTTGACCACCTGCAGCAGCAGGAAATCGGTGATCTCGCCCACCCCCGAGCGGCCCGGCTGGGCCATGCGCACGCCCAGGGCCTCGCCGCGCTGGTGCAGCATGCCGTGCACCTCGCGCAGATATCCGTCCAGCACGGCGTGGGCGGTGGCATGCAGCATCGGCGCCACGTAGCCGCTGTCCAGGCTGATCCTGCCGTCGGCGCGGCGCTCGACGATGCGGGCCACGCCGACGGTGGTGTAGCCTTCGTTGGCATCGCGCGCCAGCATCAGCCGCAGATTGAGCCGGCCGATCTGCAAAGGGGCCTCGCGCAGGCTGGTGGCATGGCTGTCGGCCACCTCGATATTGCTGGCCCGGTAGCGCGGTGGCATCGAGGTCTCGCCGGCCTCGACATCGCTTTCGGCCACGCCCGGGCGGGCCATCGCCACTGCCAGCACCAACACCTGGTCGCGGGCGTCGGCAGGCACCTCGAAGGCGGGCGGCGCAGGGTCGTCGCCAGGCACTGAGAACACCTGCCCGTCGGGCAAGACGCCGCGCGCGTTGTTGACCACGACCCGGCCCTGCAACAGGGCGGCGTCATCCACCTGCAAGGCCACGAATCCCCAGGGCCAGGGCACGGTGGACGACAGGCGCCCCTCCAATTGCCTGCCGATGTATCGATCCTGCTGCTGGAAATGTTGTGGCTGGAGGAACATCCCCTCCGTCCACATCACCTTGTTGTGCCAAGTCATCGGGGCGCGGTTCCTGGGGCCTTCGGGGCGGTGGGGCTGTGGGGGCCGCCTGCGGCGGCATTGATTTTCGGGCTTGTTGTACCCGCAGCCCGACGGGTTTTGATGCGGGCCCGCAGCGCGCTGCAACAGGGCCGGGCCCGGCCGAACGATACACGCGCCCACCCAAGAAGTCACCCTGATGCCGACCCGTGCAAACTCCCCAGGCTTGGGGATGTTGCAGAAAGCAACTTGACGCTAATATGCAAGCCTGCAAAACAGGCAGAGTCCGCTATCTGCCTGACCTGGGCCACAGGGCGGGCATCGACCCGCACGGGTGTCGAGCAAAATCATACCGAGGGTAGCGGGCGTCGGTAGCTGAGTGATAGAGGTGCTGCAATGACACGTTTCATCAAACCCATCAAGGCGACCTTGCTGGTGGCGGGTTTTGCGTTTCTCCAAGCAGGCACGGCTGTGCGCGCGGCCGATGTCGTGGATGCCGCACAGGCCGGGCTGGACGCCAAGACCGTCGCCGAAGGCCTGTTTCCGGAAGACGAATGCGAGCAGTTGAAAGCGGCCGGCTTCAAGTGCATGGGTTTCAAGCCCAGCATGCGCTACTCGCTGCCCGCCACCTCGTTCAAGGTCGGTTCGGCTGAGTTGCCTGACTCTCTCAAGAAGCAGCTCGAGGTCTTTGCCGACGTGTTGAAGTCACGCCGCGGCACCGGCAAGGTGGTGCGCATCGAAGGCCATGCGGACGCCTCGGGCGTGGCCAATGTCAACCTGGCCCTGTCGCAAAAGCGTGCCGAGGCGGTGCGCGAGTACCTGGTTGAAAAAGGCGCTGACCCGGCCATGCTGAAGCCGGTGGGCGTGGGTGCCAATGTGCCCAAGAACGCCAAGGATCCGTTCTCGCCTGAAAACCGCCGGGTCGAGATCGGTCGCGCCGAAGCCAAGGACTGATCCTGGCGCAAGGCGGCGTCAGCCCGGGCAGCCCGGTCAAAGGCTGCGCAAAGGCCCGCGCTCAGCGGGCCTTTTTCATGGAATCATCTCGGTGAATTGCCCCGGCGTGATGAAGGTGATCACCCCGGCCCAGGCGCAGTTCAGGGTCGACGAATTGTTCAGCGCCGGCATGCCGGCCACCAGCACGGTGGGCGCGCCCGGCTTCCACGGCCCTACCGGCACGGGGATGCAGGGCATCGGCGTCAACACCCCCAGCGCGGCGGCCGTGGCCGCTGCCACCATCGGGTTGGCCATGCTCATGCAGGTGCCGAAGGGCGGGATGTTCATCATCGGCACGAAATCCATGATGTTGCCGGCCGGCATGTTGCCGGTCATCACCATCTTGGGCGTGGCATTGAAAGTGGAAGGTGCCATGCCCATGGCGCACTTCATCATTGCGCCGGTGCAGGTGTGGATGGCCATGTTTGACTCCTGAAAATCCTTCTCAAGCGATCAGGCGGGGCGGGTCCAGACCACCAAGGCCGTGTAGTTGTCGTGGCTGGTCTTGTGGCCGGCGGCGGCGATCACTTCGGTGGACAGCGCATCGAGCCAGTCGCGCGGGGTGCGGGCGGCCGCCAGGGTGCGCTCGAGCACATCGTCGGCGATGTATTCCCAGAGGCCGTCGGTGCACAGCATGAACACATCGCCGGCCTGCACCGCGTCTTCGCCGTTGCTGCCGGTGACCTCCAGTTGTTCCGGCGCTATGCCCAGGGCCGAGCGCAGCTCGCTGCGCTTGGGATGGCCTTGCATCTGCTGCTCGGTGAGCACGCCGGCATCGACCAGGGCTTGCACCAGGCTATGGTCGCGGGTGCGCGCATGCACCCGGCCGGCGCGCAGCCAGTACATGCGCGAGTCCCCCGCATGGGCCCAATGCGCCAGGTGGTCGACAAAATCGATAACCAGACAGACGGCGGTGCTGTGCATGTCCTGGCGCGGCGTGCCAGCCACCCGTTGGCCGATCAGCGCCTCGTTGGTGTGCCGCACCAGGGCGGCCAGGGCCTGACCGTCGAGCGAGGGCTCGCGCGAGAAGCGGCCGATCAGTTCCTGGACCGCGATCTTCGACGCGATGTCGCCGCCGCCATGCCCCCCGGCGCCGTCGGCCAGCACGCAGCACAGATGACGGTCGGAATGCCAATGCCCGCAGGCGTCCTCGTTGTAGTTGCGGCCACCGCGGTTCGTGAGCAGGGCTACTTCAAGCGCCAACATCGTCGTCACCTCGGGCCGGGTTCGGCGTGCATGCGATCAAGCTGCGCCTCGTAGGCGCGCAGGAAGGCCTTGCCGAAGAGTTCGTCGAAGTCGTCCTGTGCCTCGCTGGACAACTGGCTGAAGAGCTGCTGAAACGATTCCCACAGGCGTGCCTTGCGGGTGGACGGGATCAGGCTGTCGATCGCCGACCGGGTGGTGAGCTTGGACTCCAGTTGCTGCGGGTCGAAGCGCTGCAACACGCCCTCCAGCGCGGCCTTCATGCCGGCCATCACGCCCAGTTGATGGGCCCGCAGGTCGTCGAAGGCGTCGCGCACCGCCGTGGCGGCAGGCATGAAGCCGGGCGCGGTGGCCGACAGCAGATGCTGCAACGCCACCTCCACCGACGGCGAGAACTTCAGGGGGTTGTTTTCGCGGGCCACGATCATGGTCATTTCGGCGCGCATTTCGCGTTTCAGCGCAGCGCGCGCCACCAGCAACTCGACCGCGCCGCGGGTGGATTCGCGCAGCAGTTGCCCCAATAGCAACATCAGCTCGGGGCTCAGGCTGTCAAGCCGCAGCCCGGTCACGCCCAGGCCCCGCTTCAACGCGTCGAGCAGCGCGCTGCTGTCGACCGACGCAGAGGCCGAGGCGGGCCCTTGGGCCGGCGCATCCCAGAGGGGAGCGGACGGGGCGGCCGGCGCCGGGGCCGGCGCGTTGGCGGCAGCGGGCACGGTGAAGGCGGCAGGCGACGGGGCCGGCATCGACAGGCCGAGCGGGACCGATGGCGCCGCCTGCGGCGCCGGCAAGCCTGCGGACAAGAGATCGGCCAGCGGGTCGACGAGCGGATCCGGTCGGGCCGTCGAGACCGGGTTGATCGGTGGGTCGAACAGCGCGCCAAACAGGGGGTCGGCCAGCGGATCCGGCATGCGTGGTGCCGCCTTGACTGGCGCTTCGAATGGCGCCGGGAATGGCGCCGCGGATGACGCCGCGGATGACGCCGCGAATGGCGCCGGCGTCGTGCCGGCCGGGGCTTGGCCAGGCGGCGCAGCCGGTGCGCGCGCCATCCCAGGCAAGGTGACCAAGCGGCCATCACGCGGCGGGTCGTCCCAGCTGAAGATGGCACCGGCCGGCATGCTGGCCGGAGGCGATGCCGGCAGCGCTGCCCCTGCCTGGTCAGCCCCGCCCGGCGGCGGCGTGGCGGCACGCCGGGGCAGGGGCATCGGGGTGTTCAGCTCCGACACATGATCCGACTGGCTGGCGCCGGTGTCGGCGGCCTGGCGACCGAGCGCCTGCAAGGGGTCGGCATGGGCCGCCATATTGGGTTGCATCAAGAAGGCCTGGGCCGACGCCGCGCCCAGCGGGTCGCCGCTGGTCGGGGTGTTGCCCAGGCCGAACAGGCTGTCGAGTGAATCCACGGCGCCCGGGCCCATCGACAGGCCCAGGGGCGAGCCGGCCGATGCGGGTGCCGGGAAGCCGCCCAGTGTGTCCGCCGGCGCCCCGAAGGCGGCCGCCGGTTTGGGCGCCGGGGCCAGAAAATCCCAATCGTCGCCCAGCACGCCGGCACCGCCTGCCTGTGCTGCGGGGGCCGGCGCTGCCGGCGCGGCCGGTGCGGGCCAGGCCGCTGCGGGGGCATCCCAGCGCGCCGCTGCGGGTGTGCCGAATGCAGCAGGCGCGGCCGGGCTGCGCATTGGCGGCATGCCCCCGGCTGCAGGCTGCGCGGCCCACCCGCCCGCTGCCGGCGCGGCCGACACCAGGGGCGGCGAAGCCCAGGCACTGGCCGCCGCAGGCGCCACCGGGCCGGCCAGGCCCTGTGCACCGTCGCCGAAGAGGTCGGCAAAGGGATTGGCCGAGGCGGCGCCGGCGGCCGGCGCCTCGGACACCTTCAACAGGTAGCTGCCGATCTGCACCTCGTCGCCGGGGCGGATCATCTGTTCGCGCCCGGCCGGCACCGCCGCGCCGTTGACGCCGATCGGGTTGCTGCCGTTGTCGACGATGGCGTACTGGCCGCTGCGGAAGATGACCTTGGCGTGCAGGCGCGAGATGCTGCGTTCAGGGTCGGGCAACACCAGTTGGTTGTTGTCGGCGCGGCCGATGCTGCCGCCCAGCTCATCGAAGCGGGCCGACAGCCCCTCGGCCGGGACGCCGCTGTAGCTGAGCACGGTCAGCACGATCATCGAAGGGCTCCTGGGCGGGCTGGGGTGGGGGACGGCTGCAGCCAGACACTAGCGCAAGACATAGAAACGCCCTTCGACAGCGGCCATGCGGATCGGCCAGCACATCAGGCCGCCGCCCGCCACCGGGCTCTGCAGCAGGGGCTGGCCGTCGGGGGTCAGGCATTCCAGCAGGCGGGCGCCGGCCACCGGTCGCAGCAGCAGTCTGCCAGCGGCGGGCAGCGCCGGCTTCAAAGGTTGCGCGGCGTGCAGCTGCTGCACCTGTTGGCGCAGCCGGGCCACATCGTCGGCCAGCGGGCGCTGGTAGGCCTGGGCCAACTCTTCCAGGCGCAAGCGCGAGGCCTGGATCAGGGGTTCGGGGTTGCCGCGCGCCAGGCCGAGTGCGATCTCGAGCAAAAAGGCCGCTGCGTCCTTCTTCAGCGCGGGCGTCTCGGTGACGGCGGGCGCGTCCAGCCAGCGCCAGCGTGGAAAGGCGATCGGCAGGTCGACCAGCTTGCGCACGCTGGCGGGGGCTTCATAGACCTCATCGGCGGGCGGGGCCCAGTCCAGTTGGGCCACAGTGCGCGCATTCGCCGGGTTGGCCGTGCTGCCTACCCTGGGCAGCAGCAGGCGCAGCGTGGCCCAGGCCTGGCCGTCGGACAGGCGCGGCTCGGGCTGCGCCGCAGCGCCCGGCGCGGCCGGGTGGATCAACAGCTCGACCTCATTGTTGCCGGCCAGCCAGTACTCATGCACCGGCAGCGTGGCCACGGTCTGGGCGCCGCCCACCCGCACCAGCGGCACCCCATTGAGCACCGCCTCGGCGCTGCAGCCCGAGACGTCCAGCCGCAAGACCAGCAAGCGTTCCATCAGCCCAGGTTCCAGTTCAGCAAGGTGAGCGCCGGCAACACCGGCAGGGTCTGGTGCAGGCTGCCCAGCAGCGGGTCGGTCAGGGCCAGGGGCACCGACACCGGCTCGATGCGCAAGGCGGCAAACCATTCCCAGCCGCTGCCGCCGGTGGTGCGTGGGCGCAGGCCGGCCTCGCCCACCAGCGCGCCGGTCACCGGGCCGGCCTGCTGCAGCAGCCTACCCGCGTCGGTGGCCAGCGGGTCCAGGGTGATCTCGGCCGGGAAGCGCCAGCGCGCCACCGCGCTACCCAGCAGATCGGCCAGCGGTGGCTGCGGCAAGTCGCGCAGCAGTGCCTGCTGCAGCGCGCACTGGCCCGCAAAGCGCAAGCCGATCTTGCTGCGGCTTTCGGCCAGCCAGCCGGTCTGGACATCCAGCGCTGTCAATTCACCGCGCAGCTGCAGATCGGCCTGGCAGGCCACCAGGGCCAGCTGGCCCAGAACCCGCATCAGCGCCGGTCCATCCAGGCCACCCGGCCCGAAGTGCCAACCCCAGCTCAGGCTGGCCTGGCCGGTGAGCAGGCCCAACTCGGCGTCCAGGCTGGGCGAAGCCAGGCCGGGCAATGCCTGCCAGGCGTCGCCCAGGGTCTTGAGGGCTGCGGCCACCGCGCCGTCCAGGCCACTCTCGAACTGCCGGCGCAGCGGCATCGCATCCTGGGCGGCGCCGTCGCGCTCAACCCGGCAGCGGGTGCTGCCGGGCGACCAGGCCCGGCTGCCCGGCAGCAAGGCCTGCGGCTCGGGCACGCTGCGTTGCAATTCGATCCACCATTGGGTGGCCGGCCAGACCGAGACCGTGACCTGTTGCGGCCCCAGGGCCTCGCCTTGGTCGCGCAGGCCGCAGGTCTCGATGTCCAGGCGCTGCAACTCGGGCGAGGTCTCCTCGGCGATCGCGGTGCCCGGCCCGGTGGCTGGCGGTGCGGGCTCGCGCGGGGCCAGGGGCCAGCTGGCCGCCTTTGCCTCGTGGCCGGCCCAGGACCATTGGCCATGCGGACCGGCAAACAGCAGCGCCGGGTGCTTGTCGACCTCGCAACCGGCAATGTGGCGTGCCCGCACCTGCAGCCGGAAAGCCTGGCCCTGGCTGGCCAGGGGCGACAGCGCGGCCAGCAGTTTGGGCATGGCATGGCCGCCGTCCACCCGCAGCGCGCCGGGTATCGCGGCGGCACCCCGGTGCCACTCCTGGCCCGGGCCCAGGCGGTATTGTTGGTGCGCGCCCTCGTCCTGCAGGCGGATGTCGGCGGCCTCCAGATCGCAGGCCTTGGCTGGCGCAGGCAGGGGCTCGGCCCGGCGCATCTGGCCGTGCCGGCCGAGCGGGCCGAAAGTCTCCAGCACGGCGGTATCGGCCGCCATCAGGGCCTGGGGTTCGATGCGGGCGCCGGGCAGGCGTTGCAGCTCTTGCAGCGAGCGTTGCACCAGCTGGTGCAGCGCCAGCCACTCATTGCGGCTGGCCGTGGCCAGCAGCGGCGGGGCCCAGTCGAAGCCGGGCTTGTCCTGGAAGGCCGGACCCCAGACGAACCACAGGTTGACAAAGCGGGCGACGCTGGCCGCCCGGCACAGGCCCAGGTCCAGCGCCTGCTGCACCGCCAGGTCGATGAAGGCCGGGTAGCGGTCGGCCAGGCGCTCAGGCATGGCCGGCCAGCGGCCGGCCAGGTGGTCGGCCAGTTGGGTGACGAAATCGCGCCAGGCCTGGGCCTCTAGTGCGAGGGTGTCTTCAGCTTGCATGCGGGAGGGTGCGGCTTCAACAGGGCGACGTTGGCGGCCGGAGGGGGCAGTGTTGCCCGACTCAACGGTGCTTCAAGGGGTCTTTGGGGGCTTCGGGCTTTTGCGGCGCCTCGGGCGCGGTGGGCGCCACCGGGCTGGCGCCGCTGCCCGAGCCGGGCCCGCCGCCCGAGTTGATCTTGACCATCGGCCCGGTGATCGACACCCCGTCAGGCCCCAACACCACCGACGCGGGGCCGGCCTTGATGGTGACCTGCATGCCGGCCTCGATCACCACATTCATGCCGCCCTTGATATGGACATTCATGCCGCCGTCGACGCCCAGGTTCTTGCCCACCTTGAGGTGCCCGTCGGTGCCGGCCTTGAACGAGATGGCGGTGCCGGACTCGACCGCGATGTCCTTGCCGGTCTTCAGGCTGAAGCCCTTGCCGGCCTTGAAGAGGATGTCCTCGGCGGTATCCACGCTGAACTTGGCGTCGAACTTCTGCTTCACGCCTTTTGTCACGGTGAGGTGGTACTCGCCCTCGATCAGCTCCTTGCGGTCTTTCTTGACGGTGCGGTGTTCATCCTTGCCGATCTGGCTCTTGAGGGTTTCCTCGACCACTTCGAAGCGGTCTTTCTGGGCTTGCATCCAGACGTACTCGCCGTCTTTCTTGTCTTCGAAGCGCAGCTCATTGAAGCCGTCCACCGCGCCCTTGACACTGCGGCTCTTGACCGTGCTGACCGAGGCATGGGCCGGCAACTCGTAGGGCGGCATGTTCTCGGCGTTGTGCACCCGGCCGGTGATCAGCGGTTGGTCGGGGTCGCCTTCAAGGAAATCGACCACCACCTCATGGCCGATGCGCGGCAGCGCGATCATGCCGAAGCCATTGCCGGCCCAGGGCGAGGCCACCCGCACCCAGCAGGAGCTGTTGGCGTCCTTCTTGCCCAGCCTGTCCCAGTGGAACTGCACCTTGACCCGGCCGTATTTGTCGGGCTCGATGTCGCCAGCCGCGCCACCGCCCACCACCAACGCGGTCTGCGGGCCGGCCACGCTGGGCTTGCGGGTGATGCGAGCGGGCCGGAAAGGCTCATCGAAACGCTGCAAGGTGAAGCGGCAGAGGAAGCCGGACTCGGCGCCGGCGCTGGTCTCGTAGGCGGCCTGGCGCATGTCGATCTGGGTGGCCAGCACCACATAGGCGGCGTTCTGGTCCTTGCGCGGGTGGTCGATCAGCGCGAACTTGGCGCCTGCGGCCAGCCCAGGTGTGTTGCCCTGGCCGGTGAAGCGGCCAAAACGCGATGCGGCTTCTTCCAGGCGCAGTTTGGCGATGTCCATGCCCGCCGCCTTGTCGGCATACAGGCCGGGATAGTCGTAGACCTCGTGCTTGGACTCGGCGTGTTTGCGCGCATGCTCGGGCGGCGCGGCGGTGAGGTCGGTGCTCGGCTTCTCGAAGTTGTAGTCACGCAAGGCCATCTTGCCGGACTGGATCTCATGCCGCATATGCCATTCGTGGATGGCGGGCTGTTCGTCCAGCGACTGTTGATGCACGCGGAACATCACCTTGTCGAAACCGGGCGAGGCTGCATGGGCGCTGGGGCTGTCGGCCAGCACCAGCTCATGCTTGGATTCGGTGTGGGCAAACCAGAAGAAGATGCCTTCTTCCTCCATCAGCCGGCAAACGAAGTTGAAGTCAGTCTCGCGGTATTGCACGCAATAGGTGCGGGGCTTGTGGCTGCCGGTGAGATTGAGCTTCACCGCCCCCTGGTACTCATCGAAAATGACCTTGATGATGTCGGGCACCGACTTGTCTTGAAAAATACGCAGATCGGCGGACCGGGTCAGCAACCACAACCAGGGCCGGACGGTGAGGCGATAGCTGACGCTGCGGCCGTCGCCGCCCTCGATGCCGAAGGAGGTGGCGATGCCATGGAACCAACGCGTCTTGCCGTCGCCCAACTCCAGCGAAACGGCCACCGGCTTGCCCAGTAGATCGTCGGCTGCGATCGCGCCGTCCTCCGACACGGCGATGATCTGGTATTCGAACAGGCGCGATATTTCTTCCTGGGCCGACATCGACAGGAAGCGCAGCTTGTCTCCTGCGCCCGATTTGAGCGCCATCTGAAGCGGCTTTTGCGCCATAGATCCTCGATTCCGATTCAGTGACCGCGCGGCGCCCGGGCCGAGACCAACCAGCCGTCCACCGGCTTGGTGTTCTCGTTGCGCAGGATCACGGCTTGCAGCGTGAGCTCTTGCAGGCCGGCGCCCTGCAGCGCCGACCTGACATAGTGATCCGAATGACTATAACGGCCATGCCCCTGCAAGCGGTAGCCTGATTCGGGGGCTGCGTCGGTGATGGCCTCGACGGTGAAGACCAGCGCGCCGCCGGGCTCCAGGGCCTGGGCGGCGGCCGCCGCAAAACCCGTCAGCGTGCCGAAATAGCACAGCGTGTCGGCCGACACCAGCAGGTCAAAGCGCAGCCCGCAGTGGCTGAGGAAGGCCACCAGTTCACCTTGGTAGAGGTCGTCGTAGACCTCGCGGTCGCCGGCCCGGTGCAGCATGCCGGCCGACAGGTCGACGCCGATCAAGCGTTTGGCATAAGGTGCCAGCAAGGGCCCGCACAGGCCGGTGCCGCAGCCGGCGTCCAGCACTGTGAGCCTGCGGGCAGGCGCCGGCATCAGGCGGGCCACCTCGGCGGCCACCAAGGCGGGTGCTTGATACGACAGATCGGCCAGCTTGGCATCGAAGCTGGCGGCAAAGCCATCGAAGACGCTGGCCACGTAGCGGTCTTCGGCCCGTTCGGGCACCTGCTCGCCGGTGACGGCGGCCAGGTGGTGGCGCGGGTAGGGGTCGTCGGGCGCCGACTTGACCCATTCGCGCAACACCTGGGCCGCGCGCTCGGCATGACCGAAGGAGGTGTAGGCCAACGCCAGCAGGGCGCGCAAGACCCGGCTGCGCGGGGCGATCACCAGGCCGTCGTGGCATTGCTGCAGGGCATCGGACTCGCGCCCCATCTTGAGGTAGAGATTGGCCAGGTTCTGGCGCCAATCGGGGTTGCCGGGGGCCAGCTCGACCGCGCGCAGCAGCAGCCGCTCGGCGTCCTCGGCGCGGCCGGTCTTGCTCAGCAGCAGGCCCAGGTTGCTCACGGCATCCAGGCGGCCGCCATCGAGCTCTATGGCTTTGACATAAAACGCCTCGGCCTCGGTACGCTGGCCGCGCTCGACACAGACATTGGCCAGGTTGTTGTAGTACATGGCCTCATCCGGCTTGGCCGCGATGGCCCGCCAGATCAGCGCCTGGGCCTGGGCAAAGTCTCGCCGCTGGGCATGCAACACGCCCAGCAGGTGCAGCGCATCGGGATGCTGCGGTGCATGTTCCAGCACCTGCAGGTAGGCCTGCTCGGCCTCATCCAGGCGTCCGTGCTGCTGGTGCTGCATGGCCTGCTGCAGTGCACTGGTCTGGGGATCGGCGGCGACGAGGGGGGGTGTGGTCATGCAAGTTCCTGTTGCTCGGGACGGTGCAGGCAGTGCAAACTGGCCGGCAGCGCAAACCCACCACAACCCCGGGGCCGATGGCCGCCATGGATCTGCCCACTGGAGCCTGCCGATGCCCGGACGCATGGAGTTCAATCTCAGTTTAAGCCGCCAGGATGGGCCGCGCATCAGCAGCATCAGCGATCGCGGGCCGATGCGCCTGCTGGTGATCGGCGACTTCAGCGGCCAGAGCGCGACCGCGCGGCCGGCCCTGGCACAGCGGCCCACGCTGAAGGTGGACATTGACAACCTGGACACCGTGATGCGGCGCCTGATGCCGCGCGCCCTGCTGCCCTGTGGCGAGGTGGACTTTGCCGAGATCGAGGACTTCCACCCCGACAGCCTGTATGCGCGGCTGGATGTCTTTCGCGCGCTGCGCGAGATGCGTCAGCGTCTGGCCGACCCGGCGCGCTTTGCCCAGGCTGCTGCCGAGCTGGGCCAGGGCAGCAGGGCCGCGCCCGGCCCGGCCCCAGCAGCTTCTGCGGCGCCCGCATCCGCCGACGGGGGCCTGTTGGCGCAACTGCTGGGCGGCAACCCGGTGGCCCAGCCCGCCGCAGCAGCGGCCCAGCCGGCGGCGGCACCCAGCACCGCAGCCGCCAGCATCGATGCCCTGATCTGCCGCATCGTGGCGCCGCATATCGTGCCCGACATCGCGCCGCAGCAGGCCAGCCTCATCAAATCAGTGGATGCCGCGGTGACCGACCAGATGCGCGCCTTGCTGCATGCGCCGGCCTTCCAGCAGCTGGAATCGGCCTGGCGCGGCCTGCAGTGGCTGATCAGCAGCCTGGAGCTGGACGAGCAGCTGCAGCTGCACCTGTTCGACGCCAGCCGCGACGAGCTGCTGGACGACGTGGTGGCCGCGCAGGGCCGCATCGACCAGACCGGCGTCTACAAGGCCCTGGTCGACCGCTGGCGCAACCAGCCGGGCGGGCAGGGCTGGTCAGTCATCACCGGCCTGTACAGCTTCGGGCCGTCGGTGGAAGACATCGGCCTGCTGGCCGCGCTGGGGGTGCTGGCGTCACAGGCGGGTGGGCCATTCCTGGCCGCGGGCGACCCGGCCCTGGCCGGCGACGATGCCGCCGCGCTGGCCGGCTGGAATACGCTGCGCCACAGCGAGGTGGCGCCCTGGATCGGCCTGGCCGCACCCCGGTTGCTGCTGCGCCTGCCCTATGGCAAGGGCAGCGACCCGGTGGCGGCCTTCGCGTTCGAGGAATTCGGCGCCGCGCCGGTGCATGGCCAGTTTTTGTGGGGCAATGGCGGCCTGGCCTGCGCGCTGCTGATCGGCCGGGCCTTCAGCGCCAAGGGCTGGGATTTCGAGCCGGGGGATGAGCGCGAGATCGGCGACCTGCCGGCCTATACCTATGTCAAGGACGGCGAGCGCGAGCTGCAGGCCTGTGCCGAGCAATACCTGGGCGAGGCCGCCGGCGAGTTGCTGATGGCCGCCGGGCTGATGCCGGTGATGAGCCACCGGCATCGCAATGCGGTGACGGTGATGCGGTTTCAGGGGGTGGGGCAGCCGGCCGGGGCACTTTCAGGTCTTGGTTCCCGGCCCTAGTGGATGCTGGCGCCTGCGGGTGATTGCTGCCCCCCGGGCGCACCATCGGCGGCATTGTTCGCCAGCTTGGCCGGCGGGCGCACCAAGGCAGGAGAATTCGAAACAGGGCATCCAGTTCGAGGATCGCAGCCCCAATTGAAGGCTGGCCTTGCACATCTGCCGGGTACGCTGTCGTGCCTCAGCCTGGGGTCACTGAAGGCTGCCAGCAAGAACCATCGCCGGGGGGCTTGATCGCGCCTGGTGGCGCGATCAAAAGTACGTTTCCGCCATCCGCGCCGACGCGTCGCTTTTGGCCGCGCACGGACGCTGGCCCCGGCGCGACGACTCGACGAACCGCCTGCACGCATAGAACGGACAGCCGTCAAAATCACCGTCCGTCGCCTACCGCTCGATTCGGCGCCGCCGCCATGGCTTGAGCCAGGCTTCCGCCCTTAATATGCAGTGCCGTTGTGGCTCCGCCAGGGAGCGACGCTTGCGATGGAGCCACAGAGATGCTGACGATCCGGAACGCCCAGATGCAGGCCATGCAAGCCGCTTTCCAGGACGATCTGGGTGCGAGCGTGATCGGGCTGCTGCGGTACAAGTTCCCGGCCGAGCTCGGCGCCGCGTCGGATGACTACCTGAAGGTCCTGATCGCCCAGGCCGCCGCGGGCTGTGAACAGCGCGGTCTTGACACCGAGAGCGAGCTGATCGAGTTCGCCGAGGCACTGGTGCGTGACGACGCTCATCCGCTGAATCCGCCGCGCCTGCTCGACAAGCGGGAGCGGGTGCTGCGCGAGTGCGCGGCGCGAGCGCTGTTCGATCAGCTCAGCGGGCTGTCCGCGCCCGCCGCGGCCGGGGAAGGGGGCGACGAGGATGAGGACCAGGACGACGCTGCGCAGACGCCCTCGACGGCCGAAAATACAGGCAACAAGGAGTGAGGAATGGCCAAGTGCCCCAAGTGCAACTCGAAGTACTACGTGCCGAAATGCATGCAGTGCCTGCATGCGGAAACACCGAAGGCGAAGAAGGGCGTGTTGCCCTGCGAGTGGCCCTGCACCGCGACGATCCATGTGCAGGAGACCGGCAGCGGGCGTGGCGTCCAGGGTGTTGTCGCTGTGCTCGACGGCAAGACACGCGGCACCAATGGCACGGGCTTTCGTGTCGACGAGAAGCTGGATCCGGGCGATCACACGGCCTCGATCATGCTCACCGGGCTGGAGGACCGCTATGCCCGCCCGATCGGCGTTGCGGCGGCCGAAATCACCAAGTCCATTGCCTCCGGCGAAAACCAGTTCTACGTCTTCATGCTCGATCCGCTGACCAAGCTGAAGGTCGTGGTCAGGCGACGCCACAAGCCGGCGGGCGGCGTCGCCCACGCGAAGGTGACGGCCGCAGGCAGCAAGGCCGGCAACACGCTCGCTACGCCGGACATCAATACCTCGGGCGTCGGTGAGTCGCTCTTCACGCGGCTGCGCGAGGACACCTACAAGCTCAAGGTCGAACTCGACGGCACGGCCAAAGCCAAGTTCGTGCTCGAGAGCGCGGAAGGCCATCACCCGCTGAACATGCTGAACAACCCGGACGAGTACGTCTTCTGGGTCCGTCTGATCATCCACCTGCGCCTGAAATATGTGGACCCGGACGGCACGGCCCGGCACTTCCCCAAGGACTTCCCGGCCCAGGTGGTGTTCAACGACGGCACGAACTTGGACGTCAAGGTGCTTGACGACAAGGGCTACATCAAGTTCGAGGTCGACAGCGATGCGAAGACCAACTTCACGCTGAAGTTCGATTCGACCAACGTGCGTCTGCTGACCCACGAGAAAGACAAACCGGACGCCAAGCTGGTGTCAGACCCGGACGCGACGGCGCTGGAGAAGCTGAGTACCGACGGGCGGCAGTTCTTCTCGCTGCCCAAGACATGGGCGCTTGCGCAGTCCGAGTGGACGGCGGTCAACGCCGGGCAGCCGCTGATCCCGGCAGACGGCAAGATCCTGATTCCCGAGGACGGCTTAGGCACCCAGGCCGCGCCGACGGAGCTGACGCTCAAGCCCAAACTGCAGTACGTGCGCATCGAGTACTTTGATCGGAAGTACCTGACCGACCACGCCAACAATCGGATCGCGATCCCGCAGATCGCGCTGCTGGCCGCGCGCAGCACCGACCCGGCCGGCGCGCCAGTCGCGCCGACGGCGGGTACGCATGACGTGATCAGCAACTGGATCATCGACAAGGACAGCCTGACCGCTGCCTGCCAGTGTGTCCCGTGGATCATCACGAAGACCGATGCTGGTGTCGACCTGCCTCGGCTGACCAACAGCATGCTGCTGGAGTTCGCCGCGGAGAACCGCTTCGTGGTAGCCAAGAGTGCCAGCGCGCGCACGCTCGAGACCATCTCGACAGGCGACGCACGCCGCAAGCCGTCGAAGGACCGCGACCAGTACTACGACCTGCCCAAGTTGTGGAAGAACTGGAACTACTACACCCGACTGACCGCCCTTGCCGGCAAGTTCTTCGACGAGTTGACCGAAGATGAGATCGCCGAGTCGCACGCGAAGGCAAAGCCTCTGCGCTTCTCGCTGGACGACATCGTGCTGACGAAGAACGACGGCGGCCAGGTGGTGAAAGACCGCAACGCCGTCAACGGCGAGATCGACCGCACGAAGTACTCGCGCTTCACCATCCTCCACCTGGATCGCGCCGACGAGCGTCTGGTGAAGGTCTGGAAGCCCCGTGCCGATGCGGTCTACCACTCTGACCTGCTGTTCGTGAAGGAGGCTGCGGCCGAGGTGTACCGCAACTTCATCATCGACCACCCGCCCAATGTGCGGGCCGTGCTGTTCTGCAGCGGCTTGCACGACGTGTGGGACAAGAGGACCGAGTCTGCGTCCAAGGCGAACAAGGCGACCTGTGGCGCCCGCGCGGCCCGCCTTGACGATGCCGAAGTCACCGCGAAAAAGGCCTTCAGCAGCCCGGGCGACGTGGCCGCAGGCTATGTCCATCGTACGCGCGGTTCCAACAACTACTTCCTGCATTACGCCGACACCGACGGAGCCACCGTCTTCGGCATCATGCTGAGCCACTTCTCGATTCGCGCCTTCTCCCTGCATACCGAGAAGCCGGGAGGCTGGGACGACGCGACGAAGCCGATCATCAACCAGGCCCAACATGCCCGGAACTACCGCAAGGACGGCCTGAAGAACGCCATGGTCCGCTGGAACGAGAAGAAGTACCAGTACGAGCAGGCCGACAAAGGCATCACCTTCATCATCAAGTCTTTCTTCCTGTTCGAGGCCAAGGACATCGAGGATCCGCCGGGCACCATGAGGCGGGTGGGCGGCCCACAGAACGCCTGGGTGGGCATCTGCGCTGACGCCGGTCGCAGCAACGCCACCGACACGATCATGTACATGCGCGAGTCGGCCTACCGCGACGAAGGCAAGGGCCCGCGAGGCACCATCCCCTCGGCACAGGACAACTACGTCGACTACCAGTTCGCGGGCAAGTACAAGAACGCGTTTGCGCACGAGCTCGGGCATGCCGTGGTCGGCCTGTGGGACGACTACCTGACCGTCGAGGAATACGGTGTCGTCGCCGGCTTCAAGGAGGAGCAGCGTTACAAGGGCGTGCCGCTGAACCGCGACGAGCGCTCGATGATGAGCACCAACGAGGCGGTGCGGCTGCGCTCGCTGTGGGGTCGGGCCCGCTGGATGAAGGCAGCTGCGGAGACCGGCGGCGTGCTGAACCCCTTCATCGGCGGCAAGGCCTTTCATCCGACCTGGCCACCCGCGGCAGGCAAGGCCAAGCTGATCTACGAATTGCCCGACGAGCAGACCGCCTACTGGACGCCGCGTTTCACCGACGACACGGTTGACCTCGGCGAGCAAGGCCGCGCGGCGCTGCACCTTTACGCGCTCGGGAATGACGAGTTCGCGGCGACGCTGCCGGGCGGCACCTGCAATGCGATGGTGGTGATCGACATCCGCATCGCAGTCAAGTATTGCCCCGGGCTCACGCCGGCGCCCAAGGACTGGACTGCCGCCACCGCCTACGCGGTCGGCAACGTGGCCGACTTCGAGGCCGGTTTCCACGTTTGCATCGAGGCCCACACCGCGTCGGCCGAATTCGCCACCGATTCGGCCAAGTGGATCGCGCTCGACCTGTCCGAGGCCAAGGACTGGGCCGACGACAGCGACGTGACGACCGGATCGCTGCTGAAGAAAGACGCCCAAAGCTATGTTGTGCGCAGTGACTTCAAGACCGGCGCCAAGGTCGATACCTTCTGGCAGGCCAAGGGTGCCGATCGGGGCGCGTGGGCCGCCAACGGCAGCAACTTCGCGGTCGGTGACGTCGTCACCCAGGGGGGCGGTCGCTATGTATGCAAGACGGCCAATGTCAGCGGCGGCGCCTTCGACGGCGGCAACTGGCAGGCTGTCGGGGCCGCCAAGGGCGCGTACACCAAGGGGACCGACTACGCGGTTGGCGACGAATGCGGCAACGAGATATGTACCAACGCCCACAAGGCCGGCAGCGCGGAAGCCGACGAACTGGCCAAGCGCGTCGCCAAGAGCGACTGCAGCCTGAAGGAATGGGAAGCCGTGCCCGTGGCGCCGCCCAATCCGCCACCCGCACCGCAGTTTCGCAAGCAGTTGATGGGTTCGATCAGCAAGATCATCGTGGTCGCGGTCGAGGGTCAGAACAAGACCGGCAAGTTCCGCCTCGAACGTCCGGGCGACAAGTTCAGCAAGATCTATGTCCGCGTGTTCCCGCAGTTCTTCGACATCACCGAAGGCCTGGCGCCCGGCGGCGGCGCGGCACACCTCACACTGGAGGTGAACAACGCCGACTCGAAAGGCTTCGGGCCGACCGCGCAGACGGTCAAGATTTCGAAGAACGTCGACGGCAACACCTTGGTGCGCTACCTGCTCGGCCGCCTCAGCGACGATCGAAATGCCCGCAAGAACCAGACGCCGACCGCCGAGCTCGCGGTGGCTGACCTCAACAAGCTGAGCGACTGGATCCACGGCAAGCTTGGCAGCACGCTGACCGGAGCGACGATCCCATGATCGGCAGGTACCAACGACGATGCGCCATCTTCCCACCTCACCTGCCGACCAGCGCTTCCGGAGGCCGGCTCGATGACCCGCAAGGGCTGGCAAGCCCTCGCGGCCGGGGCACTGCTCGTCTCGGCCGCGTTCATCTACGGAGGCCCGGCGGCCTCGCAACCGCGCAAGGGCGGCCCCATGACCACTGACTCACTCTATCCCACCGCATTCTCGAGTCCGCGGCAGGACTCGCACATTCCCGCGGTTGCGCGCGGATCGGGCCAGTTGCTGTGGTCGCGCGAGCTGGGCATGAAGCGCGCCGGCGGGCGGCTCGACCTGCTGCTGTTCGGCAGCTCAGTCGTTGTCGCGCAGGCCGCGTCCTTCGCGCTCTTCACCGCCGACGGCCGCAAGCTCTGGGAGCAGGACAAGCAGTCGGGCTCGCCGGTGGCCATCGCGAACGGCCTGGGCTATTTCACGACCGCCGGGCTGATGCTGAATGCGGTCGACGCGGCGGGCGAGTGGCGCTTGCGCGGCAGTTCGCTGCCCGCGGTGCTGACCAAGGAGCATGTATTGATGCTGCTGTGGCCGCGCAAGCTCGACTACATCACGGCAGTCGACATGCCGGATCCGCGCTACGACCTGTCCGACGATGCCGCAGTGGCGTACGACCCCCACATCAGCGCGGCGCGGTCGACCTATGGCAATCGCACCAGCGACTGGGTCAACGAGTTCTACGGCATCGTCGCGCTGCCGCCGCTTTTCGTGCCGGAGACCGGCCATTGGCTGGTCGCGCAGTCCAAGACGCAGGTGACGAGGGTCGACCTGTCAACACTGAACAGCGGCGACACACCGGCCCGCTCGCGCATTCCGCTCGACACGGCGCAGGCCTGGAGCGCGGACTCCGCCGGCGCTCTGGTCGTGGCCGGCACCGCAGGTGGGGCCAAGGCGCTTGTCAAGCTGGACGTGCGCGGGGCTGAGACCTGGCGCTGGGTGGACCCACAGGGACAGGACGCATGGTTGACTACGCAACCCCCAATACGCGGCAAGGACGGCCGCGTCTTTGCGCTGACCGACGGCCGCGTGCTGGCGTTCGACTCGGGCAAGCTGGCCTGGCAGTTCGATGCCGGCAGCGATGTGCTGCGCCACGGCGCCACCGAAGGCGACGGCAGCTTCGTCGTGAAGGACGGGCGCCTGCTCTCTACCTTTCGCCTCGCACATGGCACCTCGCTGGGCGACGGCTCGATACTGGTAGTTGGCAACCGCACCCTCTTTCTCGTCGAGGCCGACGGACGCAAGCGTTTCCAGTGCCAGTTGCCGAGCGCCATCGTCTCGCCACCGGTGGTGGACTCCGAAGGCAACATCTACGTCGCCACTGCCACGCAGTTGCACAAGATTCGCTGACTGCAATGCGATATCGACTGCCCTTGAAAGCGTTTATCCAGGCGAATTCACATCGCTTTCGGCGCCGTGGGCTCGGATCCATGCGGGTCAGCTTGACCCATTCACGGCTTGGCTCGAGCATCAGCGCCCTGTCGGGCACCGGGGCGATGCCCCGATCTCATTGACCGAAACGGAGTCCGGCGAACAGATTTTTATGAAGTTTCTGGCCATCGAAACGGTACTCGACCAGTCCATTGCCATCCTGCGCTTCGACGATGTACGCTGTGATCGGCCCAAACACCGCCTTCAACTCGCCCTGTAGGCAGCTTGGCAGGTAAGCGCGCAGCACACGGGCGTCGTAGTACCTGAAGACGAGCGACCGCCCCTGTTCGTCCCGGACCTTGAGGAATTTCCGTAAGTGGATTCGCAAGTTGGCGGCGTCGGCAATCTTCAGCATCACGCCCCATGACTGGCCCCACCCTTCGTCGAGCCAGCGGCTGATCAGCCGGTTGGTGGGTGACAACTCCACCAAATGCGGCGCCACCATCTCCAGCTCGCGCGGCAACTTGCCGCTGTACAGGCAGCGAAACTCCAGCTTCGACTCCAGCAGCGCCAGATAGATCTTTGGATCGCGCGCGCAGTCCAGGATGCCCCAGACGCTGAGCTTGGACTTGGCGCCCTCGGGCCACAGCGCCTGCAGGATCTGCTCTCGCTGTTCGGGCGTCATGCCGCCGACGCCGCTTCGAGCTGACGCTTGGCTGCCGCCTTGGCGCATTCCTCGCAGAAGGGCACCCCGTCCTGCGCTGCCGCGCGCAGCACCGCCACCATCGCCGCCACGTCCAGATCCGACCCGAAGGTAGTCTCCACCGGCGGCGGCGCTGCTACCGGCGCCGCACGCGGCGGCGCAGGCGAAGGCGCCGGCGGGGCAGGCGCCGCAGCCGGTGCCCGCACCACCGCCAAGCCATACAGGGTCACCGGCTTGGCCGGCCCGCAGACCCGAATCGACCCTGCGGTGATGCCGGCCGTGATGCGATCGGCCAGAGCCTGGTCATCGCACAGCTGTGGCGATGCCTCTGCCCCAACCGAAAGCGCCAGTTGGCGCAGCCTCGCCATCGTCACCTCGTCGCCGATGAAGCGCCCCACCCATTGCCGCGCGGCGGTGGCGTCGCCGGCGCGCACCAGGCTGTCGCAACCGCTGCATTGGCTCCAGGTGCACAGCATGGTCGGGCCCGGCCTGGCTCAGCCGATCATGCCCAGCGCGCGCTGGGCCAGCGTGCGCAGCGAGCTGAACAACAGCTCCAGCACCCAGCGCAGGAAGGCCGCCGTCACGTTGGCGGTCTGCACTGCCTTGCGGCCCAGAAAGCTGAAGATCGCGCCGATCAGGCCCTTGATCTGGATGCCCACTTCCTTGGACAACTGCGCGGCCTGGCCCAGCATCCAGGCCAGCTGGTCAAGCACGGTGGCGCTGGCGGCCACCGCCACGCCGATGCTGCCCATCACCAGCTTGCCAGCCTGGGCCATCAGCCAGGCCAGCGCACGGCCGATCATCGACAGCAGCCTGGCCGACCCCATCACGAAGCCGCCCTTGCCCTCGGCGGCACGCTCGAGCCAGCCCTTGACCTGCTGGGCCTCGTTGGCCGGCGTGCCGCCATGGCCCAGGTTGGCCCAGCTTCTGTCGTGCACCCCGGGGATGTAGCTAGGCGGCATCAAGTGGGCGTCGATCGAGACCAGCGCATTGGCGCTGTTGGCGATGCTCAGCCCGGCGCCGCCGAAGGGCAGGTGCCAGAACGGGAACAGCGGGATCATAGGCACCGGGTCGGCCGGGTGGCAGACGCGAAAGATGTGCTTGGCGCCCAGGCGCTGGGTCAGCGACCGGGCAAAGATGCCGTCGCCAGTGCGCGGGCAGCCAAAGGTGTAGAGCACCACCTCGGCCACCTTGCCTTCGCTCAGCAGGTCGGCGTTCAGCGTGGCCAGCGCGCCGCCCAGGCTGTGGCCCACGCAGTGGATGCGGGTCGGGCTGCGGCCCTTGAGCATGGCACGCACCTCGGGGGCAAAGCCCTTCCAGATCTCGTTGAAGCCGGCATGCACCGGCAGCCCGCACGGCCCCATCTGCATCGCGACGTTGAAGTTGCTCAGCCAGTCGAGCTGGGTCTGGGTGCCGCGGGTGGCAATCAGCAGATCGCCTGAGAACATGCCCTCGCCGATGGCGACGAAGCCGAAGCCCGACAGCTTCTTCCAGAGCAGGCCGCCGGACTTGGCCTCGAAGCGGCCGCTGTCACTGGCCGCGAACAGGCCCTCGCAGCCCAGCAACTGGCCGCGCTCCTGCACCACGGTGCTGACGCTGTCTTCACGCAGGCGGTACACGCCGCGGGCGATGGCCGCGGCCTGGGTGGGTGTGAGCAGAGGCATGCCGGGCTTCTCCGCTATTCGGGTTCGCAGATGCCGAAGACATCGCCACGGCGCGTGGGCTGGGTCTCGAGCCGGCAGGTCAGGCGGATCGGCTTGCCCTGCAACTCGCCATTGAGCTTGTAGTCTTCCTTGTCGAACATCCAGGCCTTGTAGGTCTTGCCCTCATGCTTGATGAGGATGGTCTGGCGCACCGATGGCGTGTGCGGCAGCAAGGACCCGAGCAGTGAGCCGCGCTCGACCAGCGGCAGTGCAAACTGCCCGTCTGCGGTGGTGCTGGCCCGGTCTTTGCCGGTCTCGTCCTTCCAGGCCCATTTCCAGTCGCGCTCGACCACTGCGCCGGCCACCGGGCTGCCGTTGAGCAAGACCTTGCCGTTGATGGGCGAAAAGATCACCATCTTTGCCATTGCTGTCCCTTGCGCCGTCAATAAGTACCCCGCCAGCATCACCAGGCTGCTGATCCGGACCCAGTGACCGACGGGCGCCCTCGGTGCCACTGAAGATGTCATGGCCAGCTTGCGCTGCTGCCTGCATATTTCCAACGGCATTTGGCTTGACAGGCCAAGTTTGCTCACCTGGCCGGCGCCACCCGCGCCAGCGCCGCTTGTGCGCTTTGCCTGCAAGCCCTGCTGGGGTCGAAACTGGCGCCCACCAAGGCAGCTGGCCCCTCGGCCCATGCATCACACCGAACCTGCAAGCAGGGCTGCTCTGGTTCTCCTGGAAATCCCAGAGGAAGGTATTGCAGCAGCTTGTTCGCAGGCATTTTCGGTGCTATCTCAGGGCGCTGATGATCACGCTCGCCTCGACCTCGGCCATTGGGGATTCTGCCAAGGCCAGCGCCATTGCGCCAAGCAGTTTTGTCTGCAAATCAGCCCCCCTCGCCTTGACGAGCGATACGCCCTCGTCCCATTTGTCTTTCTGAAAATTCCCATTGTATAAAAACTTGGGTTTGTCATTCCCGACTTTTACATGCACCCCGCCGGGGTAGACATGTACATGCATCCCCACCGCACCATTGACGTAATAGTAGTCAGAGTTTGATTTTCCGGCATGCTTTGTAATGGCGCCAAAGGATTTCTTGATCTCCTGGGGTGTCCATTTTATTGCTACGGGCGATATGACCGGCGTATCCGACGGCTTGTCACTGACCAAAGCATCGAGGTGATGCTGACACAGGCCATCCTTGACCACAGTCCGGATGCATTTCGCGTTGGTAACGTCATCCCATTGATAACATGGCATTTTGTTTCCCTTTCAATTCAACAATATTGAGAACTGGATCGGCCGGTAGCGCCCCGAGCCGCGGCCAAGCAGCCAGCAGGCCGAATTCATACGCTTGTGCCTCAAGCAAAGGTGTAGCTGAAGTTGGCCTCGGCCGTGCCCACTGTCACCCCCTGGATTTCCTTGCCCTCCATCATCCGCGTCAGGAACTCGCGGCTGATGTCGGGCAGCATGGTGTTGGTGAGGATGGCATCGATCATCCGTCCGCCCGATTCGCTCTCGGTGCAGCGTGACACCACCAGTTTGACCACATCCTCGCCATAGTCAAAGGGAATCTTGTAGCGCGCCTCGACCCGCTTCTTGATGCGATTCAACTGCAATTTGACGATCTTGCCCAGCATCTCGTCACTGAGTGGGTAGTAGGGGATGGTCACCAGCCGGCCCAGCAGCGCCGGCGGGAAAACTTTCAGCAGCGGCTCGCGCAGCGCCTTGGCCATGCCCTCCGGGTCGGGCATCAGGTCGGGGTCTTTGCAGAGACTGGCGATCAGGTCGGTGCCGGCATTGGTGGTCAGCAGGATCAGGGTGTTCTTGAAGTCGATGAAGCGGCCCTCGCCGTCTTCCATGAAGCCCTTGTCGAAGACCTGGAAGAACATCTCGTGCACATCGGGGTGGGCCTTTTCCACTTCGTCGAGCAGCACCACGCTGTAGGGCTTGCGGCGCACGGCCTCGGTCAGCACGCCGCCCTCGCCATAGCCCACATAGCCGGGGGGCGCGCCTTTCAGGGTGCTGACGGTGTGCGCCTCCTGGTACTCGCTCAGGTTGACGGTGATCATGTTCTGCTCGCCGCCGTACAGCGCCTCGGCCAGGGCCAGCGCGGTCTCGGTCTTGCCCACGCCCGAGGTGCCGGCCAGCATGAACACCCCGATCGGCTTGCTCGGGTTGTCCAGCCCGGCGCGGCTGGTCTGGATGCGCTTGGCGATCATCTCCATCGCATGGTCCTGCCCGATCACGCGCTGGGCCAGCGCGTCAGCCACTTTCAGGATGGTCTCGATCTCGTTGCGCGCCATGCGGCCCACCGGAATGCCGGTCCAGTCGCCCACCACTGCGGCCACCGCCTGGTAGTCCACCGTAGGCAGGATTAGCGGGGTCTCCCCCTGCAGCGCGCTCAGCTTGTCCTGCACGGTCTGCAACTGGGCCAGCATGGCTAGGCGTTCGGCCTCGCGGTCGCTGGCGCTCAGGCCTTCGGCGGCGGCCTCGGCAGCCGCAGCGGCCTCCAGCTTGCTGCCGGTGCCCTCCACCGGCTTGATGCCGTCGCGCAGCTTGGCGCGCAGCGCCAGCAGCTCGTCCACCAGGGTCTTCTCCTCGGCCCAGCGGGCATCCAGTGCGGCCAGGCGCGCGCGCTCGGCGCTCAGCAGTTCGTTGGCGTCGGTCTGGCGCTTGCCGATGTCCACCCCGATGGCCTGCTCGCGGCCGATGATCTGCAGCTCGGTCTCGAGTGCCTCGATGCGCTTGCGGCTGTCGTCCACCTCGGCCGGCGTGGCATGCAGACTGACGGCCACCCGAGCGCAGGCGGTGTCGAGCAGGCTCACGCTCTTGTCGGGCAACTGGCGCGCCGGGATATAGCGGTGGCTGAGCTTGACCGCCGCCTCCAGCGCTTCATCGAGGATCTGCACCTGGTGGTGCTTTTCCATGGTGCTGGCCACGCCGCGCATCATCAGGATGGCCTTGGGCTCGTCAGGCTCGTCCACTTGCACCGTCTGGAAGCGGCGGGTGAGCGCCGGGTCTTTCTCGATGTGCTTCTTGTACTCGGCAAAGGTGGTGGCGCCGATGGTGCGCAGTGTGCCGCGGGCCAGCGCGGGCTTGAGCAGGTTGGCGGCGTCGCCGGTGCCGGCCGCGCCGCCGGCGCCCACCAGGGTGTGGGTCTCGTCGATGAACAGGATGATGGGCTTGGGGCTGCCCTGCACCTCGTCGATCACGCTGCGCAGGCGCTGCTCGAACTCGCCCTTCATGCTGGCACCGGCCTGCAGCAGGCCCACATCCAGCGCGCGCAGCTCCACCTCTTTCAGGCTGGGCGGCACATCGCCACGGGCGATGCGCTGGGCAAAGCCCTCGACCACCGCGGTCTTGCCCACGCCGGCCTCGCCGACCAGGATGGGGTTGTTCTGGCGCCGCCGCATCAGGATGTCGACCACCTGGCGGATCTCGTCGTCGCGGCCGACGATCGGGTCCATCTTGCCGCTGCGGGCCTGCTCGGTCAGGTCGACGGTGAATTTCTTCAGCGCCTCCTGCTTGCCCATGGCCGCCGGGGCGATGGCACCGCTGGCCTCGCCGGGGGCCGCACCGCCGGCCCCGCCGGTCGAGCCATCGCTGGCGCCCTGGCCGTCCTCGGGCGAGCCGGCGGTGATCTTGGGCAGCGCGTCCGACAGATCGTCGACCTTGAGCTTCTCGAACTGGCGGCTGATGGCCACCAGCGCATTGCGCAGGTTCTTGGTTTTGAGCATGCCGACCAGCATGTAGCCGCTGCGCACCACATGGTCGCCGTAGAGCAGGGTGCCGTAGACCCAGCCGCGCTCAATGGCGTCGGCGATGTTCTCGGCAATGCCGCTGATGCTGGTGGCGCCACGGGGCAGGCGGTCGAGCGCGGCAGTCAGGTCTTTGGCCAGCGCCGACATGTCGAGCTGGTAGTGCTTGATCACCCGGTGCCAGTCAGAGTCCTGGCCCTGCAGCAGTTGCGCCAGAAAGTGCTCCAGCTCGACATAGGGGTTGCCGCGCAGCTTGCAGAACACGGTGGCGCCCTCCACCGCCTTGTAGGCCGGGGCGTTGAGCTTGCCGAACAGGGTAACGCGATTGATTTCAGCCATGGTTGTACTTCCTCAGGTGGTCAAGGGGTTCGGGACGAGGTTCAGCGCAGCGGGTCGCCCGGCAGGCGGCTGGCCCAGCCAGGTGGTCCAGCCCAGCCGGCCATAGCGGCCAGGGCGGCAGGCCGGGACTTGGGCGCGGTCGAGCTCAAGCCGCAGGTCCCAGCCGAATTCGAGGCCGACATAGTGCTTGAGCAGGGCCTGCACCGCAGGCAGGGCCCGGCCCACAGGCAGCAAGGCCTCGAAGGCGCTCAGTGTCAGCGGGCCCACATGCACCCTGAAATGGTGTTGACGGTCGAATACCGCCTGGCCCAGCACCGCACTCACCCCCAATTGGGAGGTGGACATGCGGCGCGACGCGGCGCGCCGGCCGATGCGGCTGCGTTCGGCTTGGGGCAGAGGCATCCAGCGGCCGACGAATTGCTCCACCCGCACCTGCATGCCCAGGTAGCCCGACAGCAGGTGGGCCAGGCCGTCGGCATTGCGCACCTGGCGCGACAGCAGGCCGGCAAAGGCCAGGCGCGCATGGTCGGGCGCGGCGTCGCGCTGGCGCCAGGCCGCACCGCCCACACCGATCATCGAGCCGACATAGTCGGCAAAGCGATCTTCCTGGGGCCGGTCCAGGCTGACCGTGGGCTGGGCCTGGGCCCAGGCGCGGTAGAACAGCAGCAGCAGACGGTGGTGAAACAGGTCGGCAAAGCGGCCGAAGGTCTCGTCGGCTTTGTGCATGCGGCGCTCGCGCGCATAGGCGGTGAGGTGCAGCGGCAGCGGGCCATTGGGGCCGAACAGGCCGAAGAAGCGCACCTCGATGCGCGGCTTGCCGCTGCGGTCTTGCAGGTTGACCGCTGCCAGCTCGCTGGGCGCGAACGACAGATCGGCGGCCTGGCCCAGGCGGATGGGCTCGTCCACCGGGCGCCGGGCCGTGCCCAGGCGGGGTTTGTCGGGGTGGTGGGCATCCACCCGGCGCATCACATGCAGAAAGGCATGGCGGTGCGGGGCCCGTGCCACGTCGATCAGCGGATCTGGCCGCAGCGCGGCGCGGGTGGCGGCGCTGACGGCGGCGGGCTGGGTTGCGGCGGGCGGGGCCAGGGCGGGGTCGGCCGAAGCGGGCTGGGCCGCCGGCATGGCGGCGTCTGCCCAGGGCTGAACCGTGGTTGTGGCCGCCGCCAAGCCAGGCGCCAGCCCTAGCAGCGCGGCATCGGTCGGGGTGTCGGGGTCGTCGATCACAGGATGGGCCGGGTGCCGCAGCGCGGCCTGCCGTTGAGGATGTCGCCCCGGTTGGCCGAGTGCAGGCGCAACTGGGTGAAGCCATTGATCGAGACATGGCGGGCCACGAAACGCTCCAGCACGCAGCCGAGCAAGAAGGCGCTGGCGCCTTCGAAGGAGAGGTCGTCCACCTCGATCGTCACCGCCACGCCGCGGCCGAAGGTGATGGGCCCGGGCATGGGCAGGCGCCGCACCACCGGCTGCATGCGCACCGAACGCAAGCCGTCGATCTGGCGCTGTGCGCCGGCATCGCCGCTGGGTGCGTAGAGCTGCAGGATCTGGCGCAGCGCGGCGGCGCCCTGTTCGGCATTGGTATCGGTGAGCGAGAGGTGGTTGAGCGACAACTGGTTGATCAGTTTCCAGTTCAGGTTGGCCTCGCGCATCGCCGACATCGGCCGCGACGGCCCCTTGATCACCTGGATGGTCTTGACCGGTGCGGTCTCGGCCAGGGTCAGGTCGCCCCGGGCATTGCCCACCGGCATCAGCACCGGCAGATCGCGGTTGGTGCACAGCGCGCGCACACCGATCTGGCGCAATTCGGCCGAGAAAGGCGCCTCTTGGGCGTCGACCACCGACAGGTAGACCTCGGTGCCGATATAGGCCGTGCGCGGCCCGTCGCGCAGCTGCACCTGCGACATCAGGCGCGGCTCGCGCTGGGTGGCGTAATAGGCGTTGTGACCGTGCTGCTCGGTGTGGAAGGCATTGTAGAAGGGCAGAAAGCGCCATTCATTGAGCGTTCCCGAGCCGAAGCCCAACACCTCGGTGACGGTATGCACTTCGAAATCCATCGGTCTGGTGCGGTCAGGCACGATGTGGAAATCGCTGACCTCGTTCTCGACATGGATGCGGTCGCAGCGCCGGTCCAGCAGGTTGATGGCCGGCACACAGTGCAGCGCCAGGCTGGCGGCATCTACCGCTTGCAGCAAGGCGTTGTCCAGCTTGGTGAACAGGATCACGATGTCGATCTCCTGCCCGGCATGACGCCGCAACGCGTTGCCGATGTCGGCCAGGTCAAAGAACAGGAAGCGCTGCGGAAACGCGAAATACTCCTGCAGCAGCCGGTAGCCCTCAAAGCCGTGCAGGGTCTCGGGCAGCAGCGCCTGATCGTCTTCGAAGCCCACCAGATCGACACATTCGCCGTCGATCGCCTCATGCCAGGCGGCCGGGCGCCGGGTGGGCAGCAGCAGGATGCCCAAGGTGTGGTTGCCCAGCAGTTCGTGCAGGCGGAAGGCCACGTCGTCCAACCCGGTGCAATGCAGGCGCAGGTTCTGCAACGTGATCTGCGAGAAATCCAGGCCGGCGGTGGTGCGCAGCCGCAGGCGCAGCCCGGAGCGGTATTTGCGCCACTCGGGCACGGCCGCCATGGGCAGGTCGGCTGCGTGGGTGAAGTATTCGACCTGGGTCAGCTCCAGCGGCCACATCGTCAGGTCTTGCGCACTGCGGAATTCGCAGGCGGTGGTGCCGGCCTTGCTGGGCTGGCCGTGCATCACGCTGCCGCGCGGCAAGGTCAGCCCGGTGGCCAGCGACGGGTCGTTCAGGTCGGGGTTGAACTGCGCGATCAACATCGCCGGGGTCGGCGCCAGGAACTGCGGGTAGATGATCTCCAGCAGGCGTTGGGTGAAGCGCGGAAACTCCGCGTCCAACTTCAGCTGCACCCGTCCGGTCAGGAAGGCGAAACCCTCCAGCAAGCGTTCGACATAGGGGTCGGTGACCTCCAGCCCCTCGATGCCCAGGCGGGCTGCGATCTTGGGAAATTGCTGCGCAAACTCGGCGCCCATTTCGCGCAGGTGGCGCAGTTCCTCGTTGTAGTAGCGCAGAAGGCGCGGATCCATGGGTCAGCCGCCGATCAGCGGTCCAGCTCGCGCACCGCAACCCGGCCGGTTTCGAGGTCGATATCGGTGTGCAGCAGCAGTTCGAGTGGCACAGGCTGGGCCCAGAGCTGCCCGCTGATGCGAAAGCCGATCAGGTTGTGGTGGTCCAGCTGGGCATTGGAGGTCACTACCTCGACCGACAAGGTGTCGGGCAGGATGCGCGGTTCGTGCTCGATGATGGCTTGCTTGACCCGGGATTGCAGGCGCACCAGATCCAGGCCCGAGGTGGACAAACCCGACAGTGCCGGCAAACCGTAATTCAGCACCGAATTGCGGGCATGCGGTACCGGGTCCCAGTCAAAACCCTCGCCTGGCGCGGAGGCATTGAACAACCAGGCCAGGTCGCGCAGCACCATGTCGCGCAGACGGCTGCGGTTGATCACGCGGGCCTCGCTGGCTTCGGCCCTCGACTCCGGGTTGTCGTCGGTCAACCGGTCCAGCAAGGCCGGTTGCAGGCGGTCCTGCGCGCGCGGCGTAGCCATGTTTTGACGGGCCAGGCGGCGGGTCAGTCGGCTGCGTGCTCAAGCACCACGGTGCGCAAGTCCATCAAGCCGTACTCGTGGGCATCGGTGGTGATCAGGCGCTGGCCCAGGCCGACAAACTCGCCTGGCGAGCGCTCCTGCCAATCGGTGCGGCGCGACAGGGTCAACAAGTCGCCGGCGGCCAGGTGGGTAGCAGGGTAGCGGGTGGGGATCAGCCCCACCACCTCGCCGCCATTGGTGAATTCAAAATGGGCCGGCATCCAGACCGCGTCGCGCAGGTCCTCGGGCGGGTCGATGTCGACCTTGGCCAGCCGGTTCCAGGGCAGCCAGTAATAGCGGCCGTTGATGATGGCTTCCAGTGTCGGGCCGAGGCGGCCGTCGGCGTCAGCGATCCAGGCGAAGGGCTGATCGTTGGCCATGCCGGCCGTGGCCGGGGCTTGGTCCAGGGCCTGCTCGCGCAGCCGGCGCGCCGCGTCGGGTTCATTCTGGCCCTCGCGCAACATCGCCTCGATCAGCAGCGCCACCCAGGTTTCGGGTTCGCCGAATAGCATCGGCACCTTCTTGCCGGTGAACACCTGCATGCGCAGGGTTTCGCAGGCAATCGCCTCGCGGTAGGTCTGCACCATCGGCAAGGTGCCTGCGTCAAGTTCCAGTGAGACATTGAGCTGGTTCAAGGCGCGGTCCCATTGGCCCAGCACGCACAGCAACTGGAACAGGAACACCCGCAGCTTGGCATCCTGCGGATGGGTGCGGACTTGTTCGGTCAGCAGCTTCAGGGCGCGTAGCGCGTCGCCGTCCTTGAGCGCTTGTTCTGCGGCGCGGGTATCTGCCATCGTCGGTCTGCCTTGGGTTTGCCCCTGATAGCCGCCCACGCCGACCCAGCATCTGCGCAGCCCAACAGGGTGATTCGCTTACGTCAAGCTCTGCATGCCAGGCGGGCTGGAATCAAAGCCGCTGCAGCAAAGGGTGCTCTTGGATTTGCATGCCATGCCGGCAATACGGCCCGGCAAAGCAGGATCAATGGGTAATCAGGGCTTGCGCACGACCCCGATCACCCGGCCCGGCAGCGTGCCAGGCTGCCGAGGCCAGCCGGCCCTGGTGTGGACAGTGGCGCGGCGGGCTTCGGCCTGCATCAACCCGCGACGTTCTCGGCGATCTTCCACTTGAAGACACCGGCGCTGCTGACGGCACCTTTGGCATCTTGCTTGAAGTATTCGAAGGCGACGGTCGCGAAATTGAGCGAGACGTTTTCGGTCAGCCGGTCTTCACCGCCCGAGCCGCCGGTGCTGACCGAGGTGACGATGACCTCTTCCATCGTGATCTCGATGTACTTGTGCTGGCCTTCACCCGCCTTGCGCACCAGCAAGACGCACTTGTCGATATGCGAGCCCTTGGCCAAGGCGCCCATCAGGGCCTGCGAGGCGCTGTCGATGTACTTGGTGATCGAAATGTCCTGGAAATTGGCCTTGCCTGCGCCGCCCCCGCCGCCAGTATGGGTGGTGCCCGATTGCGACATGCCCCAGCTCCAGGCCAGGATATCGATGTCGCCCTTGGGGCCTTGCGCCTTGTCGCGGGTCTCGCCCTTGATCTTGGCGCCCATGTTGATGAACATGTCCATTGCCATGACAAACTCCTAATGAATCAGACCCGTCTCGGGCCTAGGGATACTGCATGAAACGCCCATCTTGGCAGGCGCCCCCAGCCGTGCAGTCGGCTGGGGTTGATTGGATTGAAGATCGACTGCAGGCGGATCAACCGCCCTTGGCTGACGGCAGCTTGGAGACCAGGCGCAGGGAGACCGTCAGGCCTTCCAGCTGGTAATGCGGCCGCAGGAAGAAACGTGATTGGTAGTAGCCCGGGTTGGCCGGGTCTTCGGCCACCACCACCTCGGCCGCAGCCAGCGGCCGCGAGGCCTTGGTGCTCTCGGACGAATTGATCGGATCGCCATCCACATACTGCGAAATCCACTTGGACAGCCAGCGCTCGACCTCGTCGCGCTCTTTGAATGAGCCGATCTTGTCGCGCACGATGCACTTGAGGTAATGCGCAAACCGGCAGGTGGCGAACAGGTAAGGCAGGCGCGCGGCCAGCTTGGCATTGGCCGAGGCATCGGGATCGTCGTACTCAGCAGGCTTGTGCAAGGATTGGGCGCCGATGAAGGCCGCGAAGTCGCTGTTCTTGCGGTGCACCAGCGGCATGAAGCCATTGCCGGCCAATTCGGCTTCACGGCGGTCTTCAATGGCGATCTCGGTGGGGCACTTCATGTCGACGCCGCCATCGTCGGTGGGGAAGGAATGGGTGGGCAGGTTCTGTACCGCGCCCCCAGACTCAATGCCACGGATACGCGAACACCAGCCATACTCTTTGAACGAGCGGTTGATATTGGTGGCCATCGCATAGGCCGCGTTGCACCAGGTGTATTTGCCGTGGTCGGCGGAGCCGGTGTCTTCCTCGAAATTGAAAGCTTCCACCGGGTTGGTCTTTGACCCGTAGGGCAGGCGCGACAAGAATCGCGGCATCGTCAGGCCGATGTACTTGGAATCCTCCGACTCGCGCAGCGAGCGCCAGGCGGCGTACTCGGGGGTGCTGAAGATCTTGGTCAGGTCGCGCGGGTTGGCCAACTCCTGCCAGGAATCCATCTGCATCAGGTTGGGCGAGGCACCGGAGATGAACGGGCAGTGCGCGGCTGCAGAAATCTTGGCCATCTCGGCCAGCAGTTCGACATCGGGCGCGCTTTGGTCAAAGTGGTAGTCGCCCACGATGGCGCCAAAAGGCTGCCCGCCGAACTGGCTGAACTCTTCCGCATAGACCTTCTTGAAGATCGGGCTCTGGTCCCAGTTGGTGCCCTTGTAGCGCTTGAGCGTCTTGCCGAGTTCGGCCTTGGAGACGTTCATTACCCGGATCTTCAGGTTCTCGTCGGTCTCGGTGTTGTTGACCATATAGCTCAGGCCGCGCCAAGCACCTTCGAGCTTCTGGAAATCCTCATGGTGCAGGATCAGGTTGATCTGGTCGGACAGCTTCTTGTCGATGGCGGCGATCATGGCCTCGATCGAGGCCACCACATCGCTGCCGATCAGCTGGGTCTGGGACAGCGCCTGCTGTGCCAGGGTCTGGACGGCCTGCTCGACCGCACTCTTGGCGTCGTCGGACTTGGGCTTGAATTCCTTCTGCAGCAGCGATGCCAGATCGCTGCCCTCCATTGCAACGCTGGCCAATGCGCTGCTGCTTTGTGCTTCTGCCATGGGGGCTCCTGTTCGGGGACGGTCTGGGATGGCGGGGTTCAAGCGTCGGCAGGCTTGGCGGACGATGCCAGTGCGCCGAGCAGGGCGGGGTCGGACATCAGTTTGCCGATCAATTCCTCGGCGCCGCCCTTGCCGTCCATATAGGTCACCAGGTTCTGCAATTGCTGGCGCGCCTCCAGCAGCTTGTTCAGCGAGTCGACCTTGCGCGCCACGGCGTCGGGCGAGAAATCGTCCATGCTGTCAAAGGTGATGTCCACGCTCATATTGCCCTCGCCGGTGAGCGAATTGGGCACCTGGAAAGCGACCCGTGGCTTCATCGCCTTCATGCGGGCGTCGAAATTGTCGACGTCCACCTCGAGGAACTTGCGGTCTGCCACCGGGGCCAGCGGGTCGGCCGGCTTGCCGGACAGATCGGCCAGCACGCCCATCACGAAAGGCAGCTGCACCTTCTTCTCGGCGCCATAGAGCTCGACGTCGTACTCGATCTGCACGCGCGGCGCACGGTTTCGTGCGATGAATTTCTGGCTGCTGCTCATGTTCTGGGCTCCTGTACGGCGGGATGGGGTGGCGGGTGGAAAAGTTACAGCTTGTCCCTGAAATGGCAGGCCGCGTCAATAGCCGTCAGGGCTTTCGATAGCGTCCGGGTCGATGCCGACCATGCCGGCGACGCCCTGCAGCGCCTCGGGTGCCAATGCTTTGATCAGTTGCAGGAAGTTGTGGCCGATCAACTGACGCGCCCGGCGCAGGAACAGGGGCGCGGGGTTGGTCGGCTCAGCCTTCTCAAGATACGCGCAGATCAGGTCGATCGCGCGAATCGCATCCTCTCGGGAGTTGATGCTGCCCGACAGGCTGCGCTTGTTGGCGCCGTCTGCGGCTTGGCCTGCCGGCGCCCTGGCATCACCGTCGGCGGGGTCGGATTGCTGAGCGTCGTCTCCGCCATCCTCGCCGGGCAGCAGGCCGGCCACACCATTGGCCAGGGCGTAGAGCGGCCGCAGGTCTGGCGCGGCATCGCTGCCCAATTTGTCATTGGCCAGCGTGATCAGTTGGCGGGCGTTGGTGACCGCCTCCTGGCATTGGGCCCGCAGCTCGGGTGAGCGCTCGAGCGCAGCGCGCAGCATGCTGGTGATCTGGTCCTTGCCGGGCGCCGATTCGCCCTCGCCGGCTTGCATCTGACCCAGCGCCAGCAGCACGCTGCGGATGGTGAGCTCGCCAACCGCGCGGTCCTGCACCAGTTTGGTGTCTCGCAGATCGCCGATCAGGCCTTCGGTCTCGCGCAGCGTGGTCAGGGCGTTGACCCGGGCATAGGGGTCGCCGTCATCGGGGTCGGGCAAGGGGTGAACATGCTCCCAGAGCTGTTCGATCAAGCCGTTGACCAGGCGCAGGCCCACGGACAGTGCACCGTAGCCGCTGAGGTGGAGCTTGCCGCGCAGCCACAGGATGGCGATGCGCAGGTCGCGCGATCGGTCGAGCAGGCTTTCGGATTGGTCGACCACGGCGCGCCAATCCGGGGGCTCCGCGGGGCCGAATGTCGATTCGGGTTTGCCCGTGGCGGACTGGTTCAGCGCCAGAAATTCATTGTCATATTCGAGGTCAGGCCCGCAGGGTGCGGATTCATCGGCCAGCGGCGCCAGCCACTGCGATACCTTGCGGTCTTCGGATTCGAAAGCGGGCATTGACAGGGCGATTCTGGGATCAGCGCGGGGGCGATAAGACCATCGCGCAGGTGCAAGGGGCGGGCCGGAGCGCCGCAGTGTCTCAGGCTTGCGAGTTGCTGAGAACCCCCTTCATTGATGATCGGGTTGCGACAGGGCGCGGACCGAGCAGGGGTCGACATTTCGAGGCTCGGGCGGGTGCGGCCGCTTCATCAAAGGTTCATCAACGTCGGTGACAAGCCGGTAGCGCCGGCAGTGTGGCTTCGCTACTATCGGCGCACAACGAGGGTGAACAAGCGAGGTCGGGATGGGACATGCGAGATGGGCCGCGAAGCCGCGGATGGCGGGGTGGTTGGCATTGGCCTGGAGCGTGGCCGTTGGCGCGCAGACCACGCCGTCGGTGGTGCCGTCCAGCGCCGATTTGTCGCCGAACCGAGTGCTACCGCCTTCGACCGCGCAGCTGCCCGCAGCGCCCTCGGCCCTGCCACGCGAGTTGGGCAAACCCGACGACGATGTGCGCATCGACATCACTCGGTTCGAGCTGGACGCCTCGGCGCCAGCGGCGCTGCAGGCCCGGCTGGCTGATCTGACCCAGGACTATGTCGGCAAGAACAAGGGCTTTGAAGACCTCAGCAATGCCAAGGCCGAGATCACCCGTTTCCTGCAGAGCCAGCTGGGCTATTACCTGGGCTATGCCTATGTGCCCGAGCAGGACTTCCGCGATGGGGTGGTTCGCATTGCAGTGCTGGAAGGCCGTCTCGACCGGGTGATCCTGAATTGGCCAGGCCGTGTCCCGAACAAGGGCTGCGAGACCGGCGCCGAGGCCTCTGCCAAGCCGGCCAAGGACCTGCCGGTGCGCTGTGAGGTGGTGCAGGCCTACCTGGACCGGCTCAAACCCGGCAGCATCCTGCTGGTCAGGGATGTGGAACGTGTGGTGTTTCTTGTCAACGACCTGCGCGGCTTGAAGGCGCGCTTCGATGTGCAGGCCGGCAGCCGCCCGGGCACTGCCAATATCGTCGTCACGCCCGAGGCCGAGAGCATCTGGTCGGGCAAGGCCGAGGCCGACATCAACGGTTCGCGCTTCCTGGGTGAATACCGCGTGGGTGGCCTGGTGCAGATGAACAGCCCCTTCGGGCGGGGTGATGGCTTCACCGCCAATGTGCTGACGTCGACCACCCAGGGCCTGGCCTTCGGCCTGCTGGGCTATACCTCGCCGGTGGGCAACGATGGCTTCAAGGTGGGCGGGTCCTTGTCGGCGGTCAAGTACCAGTTGGACAAGGTCACCTTCCCGCTCGAGTTGAACGGCTCGGCCATCACCACCACCGCCTACGGGCTGTACCCGGTGATCCGGTCGCGCAATCTGAACTTGTTCACGGTCCTGTCGGTCGAACACAAGCAGTACGAAGACCGGCAGGACGCTGCCGACAGCAAGAGCCAGAAGTCCGTCGATACCGTGACGCTGGGGATGACCGGTGACTTCCGCGATTCGGCCTTGGGTGGCGGGGTCAATACCTATGACGCAAGCCTGCTGACCGGCAGCGTGAAATACCCCGAGGGCCGCCCCGGCGGGCTGGAGGATGCGGTCAACTTCACCAAGCTGACCTTCGGCTATTCGCGCCTGCAGGATCTGTTGTTCATGATTCCGTCGATGTTCGACAAGAAGACCGGCAAGGTGCTGGCCTATCTGTCCGTGCGCGGCCAATATGCGCTGGCCAACCTCGACACCACCGAGCAGTTCCGCCTGGGCGGCCCGGAAGGCGTACGCGCCTTCGCAACCGGCGAGGGCACGGGCGACGAAGGCCTGGTGATGAGCCTGGAGGCGCGCTTGCTGCCGCCAGAAGCCTGGTTTGGCCGCATTTCGAGCGAGTTGGTGGCCAGCGCCTTCGTCGATCTCGGTTTCGTGCGTTACCGGCACAAGCTGTCACCCGCCACCGCAGGCGCCTTGCCCAATACCGGCGTGTTCAGCGGTGTAGGTTTGGGGGTGTCCTGGGTGCGCCCAGGTGAATATGCATTGCGCTTCAGCCTGGCCACACCGGTATCGGGCACCCCGCGCAGCGACACCCTGGTACGCACGCCCCGCATGTACCTGGTGGCGACCAAGTTCTTCAATTGATTCCGATCGGTGCCGCCTGCGGCACAGACGAGGTGAGTGCCATGATCTCCAAGTTGCCCCAGTCGCTGCGCCGGCCCGTCCACCAATTTCTCTTGCGTCCTGTCAGTGTCGCGGTCGCCCTTGCCGCCGGGGCGCCGGCGTCCTTCGGCCTGCCCCAGGGCGCGCAGGCTAGCTTTGGCCAGGCCGATGTCAAGCAGGCCAGCCCGACCCTGCTCAACATCCAGCAGTCCACCCAGCGGGCGGGCATCGACTGGACCAGTTTCTCGATCGGCAGCAATGAGCGGGTGGTGATCAGCCAACCCGACCGGGCATCGGTGCTGCTCAACCGGGTGGTGGGCAGTGACCCGTCGCAGATCTTCGGCAGCCTGCAGTCCAATGGCACGGTCTGGTTGATCAACCCGCGCGGCATCGTCTTCGGCGCCAACAGCCGGGTGGACGTGGGCGGCTTGCTGGCCAGCACCTTGTCGATCAGCAATGAGGACGCGGCGTCGGGCCGGCTGCTGCTCAGCCGCCTGGGCCGCGACGCCGGCACGATCCGCGCCGAAGGCGAGATCAACGCCATCGATGGCAGCGTGGTGCTGGTGGCACCCGAGTTGACCCAGACCGGCCGCATCACCGCCAGCCGCATCGGATTGGCGGCGGCCACCGACGTGCAGGTGGATGTGGAAGGCGACGGCCTGATCTTCTTCAACGCCCGCAACGACGGCAGCCTGGTGGCCAGGCTCAATCAGCTGGGTACGCTGCGTGCCGATGGCGGCACGGCGGAGCTGCGCGCGGCGGCGCGGGCCGGGTTTGCCGATACGGTGCTCAATCTCGATGGCGTGGTGCAGGCGCGCTCCATAGGCAAGCGGGAGGGGCGCATCGTCATTGATGGCGGGGCCGAGGGGCTGACCGCGATCTCGGGCCGCATCGACGCCAGTGGCTTGGCTGCGGGCGAGCGCGGCGGGTCAATCTCGGTGTCGGGGCAGACGGTGAGCGTGGCGGCGGCTGCGCTGCTGGATGCCTCCGGCGTGGGCGGCGGTGGCGCCGTGCAGGTGGCGTCCAAAGGCCTGGTCAACGGCGATGCGTCTGCCGCGCCCTTGGCGCTGGCCGGCGACACGGTGGTCGAGGGTCATTTGCTGGTCCAGGGCCTGGGTGACGCTGCCCTGGGTGGCGCGGTGCAGTTGCGCGGAAACCGGGTGGGCTTGTTCGGGTCGGCCACCATTGACGCCTCGGGTGGCGCGGGCGGCGGGCGCGTGAACGTGGGCGGCGATTTCCAAGGCCGCGGCACCGGGCAGCAGGCGCAGTACACCAGCGTTGGGCCGGATGCCATGTTGCGTGCCGATGCACGTTCGGCCGGGGATGGGGGCCAAGTGGTGGTTTGGTCGGACAAGACCACGCGGTTTGGCGGCCGGATCAGTGCTCAGGGTGGCGGCTTGGGGGGTGATGGCGGCGCGGCCGAGGTGTCGGGCAAGGGCAATCTGTCCTACAACGGCTTTGCCGACTTGCGTGCGGGCCGAGGCAGGATTGGCAGCTTGCTGCTGGACCCGGACAACATCGTCATCTCAACGGGCGGGGCTGACTTTGCTGGCCCCTATGTCTTCGGCGGCGCAGGTAGCAGCGTGACCATCAAGAGCTTTGACGCGAACCCTTTGGTCGCTACCTTGAGCTCCCAACTGGTAGCGGCTGACGTTGTACTGCAAGCCAACCTCGACATCACGGTCAGCAATGCCGTGGCGCCAACGGCAACACCCCATGCTTTGACCTTGCAAGCCGGCCGCAACATCACGATCAACGCGCCGGTGACCGCTGTCACCGCATTGAACCTGTCTGCCAACGATGCTGGCGGCAGCGCCAACAACACGGGCGCAGTGAGCGTGAATGCGGCCTTGGGCGCGACCGGCACGGTGTCGCTGACCAACAATGGCAGCGCGACGGCCAATACGGTGGCAGCAACCATCACCGCCGGCACGGTCACGATTGCCGGTAGCACCAACTTTTCCGCTGCTGGCGAATTGGTGGCGAGCACCGTCAGCATCACTGGCGGCACTACGCAACTGGGCAAGACCAACGCCATCAGCGGGGCCCTGGCGGTCAGCGGGGGCGCGCTGGATTTGGGTGGGTTCGGCCAGGCCGTGACCGGAGTTCAACAGACGGGTGGGGTGATCAGCAATGGCACGCTGACGAGCACCACGACATTCGACATGCAAGCGGGTTCGGCCAGCGCGGTGCTGGACGGAGCGGTGGGGCTGAACAAGACGACGGCAGGCACGGTCACGCTGAGCGGGGCCAACACCTACACCGGCGCGACCACGATCACGGCGGGCATGCTGGCGCTGGGCGCAGACAACGTGCTGGCCAACGCCAGCACGGTGGTGGTCAACGGTGCGACGGCCGAGTTGGCGATGGCCACCCGCAGCGATACCGTGGCGGCTGTAACGCTCCAAGGCGGCGGCACGATCAGCGGCAGCACGGGCGTGCTGGCCAGCACGGCGGCGTTCGAGCTGCAATCCGGGTCGGTTACATCGATCCTGGGGGGCAGTGCGGGAGCAAATAAGACGACGGCGGGCACGGTCACGCTGAGCGG
>JANNZD010000122.1:0-15057 GCA_031410435.1 Betaproteobacteria bacterium
GTTACGGCGACCGACCCTCCGAGAGGGTCGGGCCTTGCTTGGGGCGGCCCGGCGCGGCGGCCCGACGCCGCTTCGATGGAACGGTTGGTCATGCGTGTCTCCTGGGATTCGTCAGCGCGCGAAGCTGCGCGACAGCGGTGATGCGGGGGCCTTGCTGCCCATCATTTCGGTCTGGCGCACCTCGGTCCAGTACATCCAGATCAACGAGACCCAGACCACGCCGTACATCAGCATGAAGGCACTGGAGCGGATGCCGGTCAGGTCCATCAGCGCGCCGAACAGGATCGGCAACACGAAGCCGCCCAGGCCACCGGCCAGGCCGACGATGCCGCTGACGGTGCCGATGTTTTGCGGAAAGTCGTCGCCGATGTACTTGAAGACGCTGGCCTTGCCGAAGGCCATCGCGATGCCCAGCACGAACATCAGCGCGGTGAAGGTAACGACGCTCAGGCCGAGGTGGAAGCTGCGCGGGCCCTTGACGGTGAGGACGGTGAAATCGGTCTGCGGGTAGCTCAGCAGGAACAGGCAGATCCAGCACACCCACAGCACCCACCAGGTGACCTGGTGCGCGCCGTATTTGTCCGACAGGATGCCGCCCACCGCGCGCAGCACACCGCCCGGCAGCGAGAAGCAGGCCGCCAGCAGCGCCGCAGCCTGGATCGACAGGCCGAACTCGCCCACGTAGTACTGCACCATCCAAAGCGCCAGTGCCACGTAGCCGCCGAAGACGATGCTGTAGTACTGGCAGTACTTCAGCACCTTCGGGTCCTTCAGCATCTTCAGCTGGTCACTGAACTTGGTGCTAGACGGCACCCGATGGCGCGGGTCGCTGCTGCTGCCGAACCAGAACAGGATCACCGTGCCCAGCATCACTGCGGCATAGACCTGCGGCACCAGGGTCCAGCCGCCGATCAGCAGCAGCGCCGGCGCGGCGAACTTGTTGACGGCCGAGCCCGAGTTGCCGGCGCCATAGACGCCCATGGCCATGCCCTGGCGGTTCTTGGGAAACCAGCGCGCCACATAGGGCGTGCCCACCGAGAAGCTGCCGCCGGCCAGGCCGACGAACAGGCCGATCACCAGGAAGTGCCAGAAGGCGGTGGCATAGCTCATCAGCCAGATCGCCGGCACGGTGGCGGCCATCAGCAGCGTCATCACGATGCGGCCGCCGTACTTGTCGGTCCAGATGCCCAACGGCACCCGGATCAAGGAGCCGGTGAGCACCGGCGTGGCCATCAGCAGGCCGAACTCGGTGGCATTCAGGCCCAGCGTCTTCTTCAGCGGGATGCCGATGACGCCGAACATCATCCACACCATGAAACACACGGTGAAGGCCAGGGTGCTGACGATCAGCACCGACCAGGCCTGGCGCGGGAGGGGGGCAGCAACAGGGGCCATGGGACAGACTCGTCGAAGGGATGACGAGACTGTCCCGCGGCGTGTGGCCGCCGAACATCCACCCGGTGGCTAGCCGCGGCGCGGCAGAAGGTGTACCGCTGCCGCTGGGCCCTAGTCCTGAAGGACTAGCGGGGCCTCAACAGGCCCCGCACTTGCGTTGGATCAAGTTGGTCCGCCACGCCATCGGGCTGGCGCGGCGGGCGGGCCGCTCAGGGCACGAGGATGCTGCAGCCGGTGGTGTTGCGCGCTTCCAGCTCGGTGTGGGCGCGCGCCACCTCGGCCAGTGGGTAGCGCTGGTCAATGCGGATCTTGACCGCACCGCTCTGCACCACCGCGAACAGGTCGTCGGCCATCTTCTGGGTGGCCTCGCGGCTCGCCATGTGGGTGAACAGCGTGCCCCGGGTCAGGTAGAGCGATCCCTTGGCGCCCAGGATGCCCGGCGCAAAAGGCGGCACCGGGCCCGAGGCATTGCCAAAGCTGGCCAGCAGGCCGAAGGGCCGCAGCACGTTCAAGCTGCCCTCGAAGGTGTCCTTGCCGACCGAGTCGTAGACCACCTTCACGCCCTGGCCGCCGGTGATGGCCTTGACGCGGGCAACGAAGTCCTCGCTGCGGTAGTTGATGGCATGCGCCGCGCCATGGTCCAGCGCCAGCTGGCACTTGGCAGCGCTGCCGGCGGTGGCGATCAGCTGCAGGCCCAGGGCCTTGGCCCACTGGCAGGCGATCAGGCCCACGCCACCGGCTGCGGCATGGAAAAGCACGAAGTCGCCGTCTTGCAGGCCCTCGGCCGGCAGCGTTTTCTTGAGCAGGTACTGCGCGGTCAGGCCCTTGAGCATCATCGCCGCGCCGGTCTCGAAGCTGATCGCCTCGGGCAGCTTGCACACCGTCATCGCCGGCATCACCCGGGCCTGGCTGTAGCTGCCCGGCGGGTTGCTGGCATAGGCAGCGCGGTCGCCGGCGGCCAGGTGGGTGACGCCCTCGCCCACCGCTTCGACGATGCCGGCGCCCTCCATGCCCAGGCTCAGCGGCAAGGCATTGGGGTAGAGGCCGGTGCGCTGATAGACATCGATGTAGTTCAGGCCGATGGCCTGGTGGCGGATGCGGATCTGGCCCGGCCCGGGTTCGCCGACCGGCAGGTCGACGAGTTGCATCACCTCGGGGCCGCCGAATTGCTGGATCTGGATGGTCTGGGACATGGTTGCTGGGGTCTCCTGTGGGGGCCGTTGTCGGCGGGTCTTGTCGGGGCACCGAGGTTAACGTCTGCGGGTGCGCCCTGCCGATGTGGGGATGCTCCCGCGCCAGCCGCCGGCGCCTACCCCGCCAGCCGCCACAATGAGGCAATGCCTGGCCACGCCCCGCCTGCCCGATGCGCCTGACCCCCCGCCTGGCCCTGATGCTGTCGGTACCGCCGCTGCTGTGGGCCGGCAATGCGGTGGTGGGCCGGCTGGCGATCCAGAGCATCCCGCCGCTGTGGCTGAATGCCAGCCGCTGGGGCCTGGCCCTCTTGCTGCTGCTGCCACTGGGCTGGCGGGTGTTTGCCAGCGCCGCGCGGCGTGCCGAAATCGCCGCCCGCTGGCGCCCGCTGGCCCTGCTCAGCCTGGCTGGCGTGGGGGCCTACAACGCGCTGCAATACCTGGCGCTGCAGACCAGCACGCCGCTCAATGTCACGCTGATCTCGGCCAGCTCGCCGGTGTGGGCCATGGCCATCGGGGCGGGCTTCTACGGCGTGCGGCCGCACCGGGCTCAGCTGCTGGGTGCGGGCCTGTCACTGGCCGGCGTGGCGGTGGTGCTGGCGCGCGGCGACTGGGCCGCGCTGCTGCGGGTGCAGCTGGTGGCGGGCGACCTGCTGATGCTGCTGGCCATCCTGAGCTGGTGCGTCTACAGCTGGTGGCTGGCCCGGCCGCCGCCGTCGCTGCGCGGCGACCAACGCCCGGCCTGGCACTGGGCCGAGTTCCTGTGCATCCAGATCGCGATGGGCCTGGCCTGGGCCACCGCCGGCGCCGGCCTGGGTGAATGGCTGCACCCGCACACCTCACCCCTGCACTTCAGCCCCTGGCTGGTGGCCGCGCTGCTCTACGTGGCCATCGGCCTGTCGCTGATCGCCTACCGCTTGTGGGGCCTGGGCGTGGCCGAGGCCAGCCCGGCGATGGCCACCTTCGTCGGCAACCTCACCCCGCTGTTTGCCGCGCTGCTGTCGGCGGCGCTGCTGGGCGAATGGCCGCAGCCCTACCACGGCCTTGCCTTTGCGTTGATCTTGGCGGGCATCGGGGTGTCGTCAAGGCCGGCGCCGGCGGCCCGGCCATGATGCGCCTGGCCCAGGCACCCAACCTGGCGATTGCCACGCTGTGGGCCGACATGCTCAGCGGCGCAGGCTTTGCGGTGACGGTGCAGCGTGCCTATGCCGGCAGCATCGCCGGCGAGATCCCGCCCGACCAGGCACTGCCCGAGTTGTGGCTGGCCGACGGGTCACAAGCCGCCGCCGCCCGGCAGCTGCTGCATCAGCTGCAGAACCCGCCCGAGCGGCGCTGGGCCTGCCCCGGTTGTGCCGAGGTCATCGACGGGCCCTTCGACACCTGCTGGAACTGCGGCGCCGCAGCCCCCAGCACGCCCTGACCAGGCCCGGGCCGCCACAATCCGCCGCCATGCCGCCGCCGCCCCAGCCCGCCGACCCGCCCGCCGACCCGCCCGCTGTCCCGCCCGCTGTCCCGCCCGCTGACGGCAGCGCCGACCTGGCCATTCTGGTGCAGGCGCTGATCACCAGCCGCCACTCGGTGGCACCCAAGCGGCTGCAGGCGCCGGGCCCGACTACCGCCCAACTGCTGCAGATGGTCGAAGCCGCCACCTGCGCGCCCGACCACCGCGGCCTGCGGCCTTGGCGGCTGATCCGCATTGCCGACAGCCAACGCGATGCGCTGGCGGCGCTGTTCGAGGCCTGTGCGCTCGACCGCGACCCGGCCTGCCATGCCGACGACCGGGCGCGCAGCCGCGACAAGGCCTACCGAGCGCCGGCGCTCTTGCTGGCGGTCTTGCGCTCGACCCCCGACGACCCCGAGGTACCGCTCACCGAACGCGCCGTCACGCTCGGCGCGGCGCTGATGAACCTGCTGCTGTGTGCCCATGGCCAAGGCTATGCGGCCATGCTGACCAGCGGCCGCGCGGTGCGCAGCGCCCGCTTTGCCGCAGCCATGGCCCTGGCTGGCGACGAACAGGCGGTGTGCTTCGTCTCGATCGGCAGCGCCCGCAGGGCCCAACGCCATGCCCGCGCCGATGCGGCCGACCTGCTCAGCGATTGGCAGTTGCCGGCCGGGGCGGGTGGCACCTAGGCGACTGCCGCACCGCACCGGGCCCCTGACACTGCCTTCCCCTCGATGCCCTGCCCCGGCAGCCCACCCATGAACCGCGTGCTCGCCGACACCGGCGCCCGTTACCCCATCGTGCAGGCCCCGATGGGCTGGATCGCCCGCAGCACCCTGGCCTCGGCCGTCTCGCGCGCCGGCGGCCTGGGCATTATCGAGACGTCCTCCGGCGAGACCGCCAATTGCCAGCGCGAGATCGCTGCGATGCTGGCCAGCGGCCTGCCCTTCGGCGTGAACCTGCCGATCCGTTTCCTCAAGGATGACGCGATGCTGCGCTATGTCTGCGACAGCGGCATCCGCTTCGTCACCACCTCGGCCGGCAGCCCGGCCAAGTTCATCGCCCCACTCAAGGCCGCTGGCATCAAGGTCTATCACGCGGTGCCCACGCTTGATACCGCGTTGAAATGCGTGGACGCCGGTATCGACGGCCTGGTAGTCGAGGGCAGCGAGGGCGGCGGCTTCAAGAACCCCGAGGAGGTCAGCACCCTGGTGCTGCTGCAGGCCATCCGCGAGCGGGTGGACGTGCCGCTGATCGCGGCCGGCGGCATCGTCGACGGCCGTGGCATGGCCGCGGCCTTCGCGCTGGGGGCCGAAGCCATCCAGATGGGCACCCGCTTCGTCTCCAGCACTGAGAGCCCGGTGCATGCCCACTACAAGCAGGCCATCGTCGACGCCGACGCCACCGGTACCTGGGTGCTGAACAAGAAGTCCACCCCCTGTATCCGGGCCCTCAAGACCGGGTTCACGCAGACCATCCACGACGCCGGCCTGATGCCGGCCGACACCTTCAAGGGCATCCGGGAGGTGTACTTCGGCGGCGACATGGATGCCGCGCCGGCGCTGGCCGGCCAGTCGGTGGGCCTGATCCACGGCGTCAAGACAGTGCAGCAGATCATCGACGAGACCGTGGCCGGCTTCTTCGACATCACCCAGCGCATGGCACGCATGGCCAGCGCCAGCAGCTTTGGCTGACCCGGCCATGACCCAGCCCCCATTCGGCGCCCGCAGCAGTGCCCTCGAGGTGGTACAAGGCCTGCGCCTGCCCGGCCGCCAGGCCATCGTCACCGGCGGGGCTGGCGGCCTGGGGCTGGAAACCTCACGCGCCTTGGCCGCCACCGGCGCCCGGGTGACGCTGGCCGTGCGCAACCTGGCCCAAGGCGAGGCCGCAGCCCAGGCGATCCGCGCCGCCCAGCCCGACGCCCAGGTGCAGGTGGCCCGGCTCGACCTGGCCGACCTGGCCAGCGTGCGCCGCTTTGCCGCCGACTGGGGCGCTGCACCGCTGCACATCCTGGTCAACAACGCCGCCATCATGGCCTGCCCGCTGGCCCGTACGGCGCAGGGCTGGGAGTCGCAATTCGCCGTCAACCACCTGGGCCACTTTGCGCTGACCACCGCCTTGCTGCCGGCCTTGCAGGCCGGCGCGCCGTCGCGCCTGGTGGCGCTTACGTCCACCGGCCACAAGCTGGGCGGGGTGGATTTCGACGACATCCACTTCGAGCGCCGCGACTACAACAAATGGCTGGCCTATGGCCAGGCCAAGAGCGCCAACGCGCTGATGGCGCTGGGCCTGCACCTGCGCCACGGCGCCGATGGCATCACCGCCAATGCGGTGCACCCGGGCGGCATCATGACCGGGCTGCAGAAATACCTGCCACACGAGGAGATGGCGGCGATGGGCTGGTTCAAGCCCGACGGCACGCCGCTCGACCTGTTCAAGACCCCGGCCCAGGGTGCGGCCACCAGCGTCTGGGCCGCCACCGCGCCCGAGCTCGCCGGCCGCGGCGGCCTTTACCTGGAGGATTGCGGCGTCGGCCTGCCGCAGCCGGCCAGCAACCGCATCTCGGGCTTTTCCCCGCATGTGGCCGACCCCGAAGGCGCGCAGCGCCTGTGGACGGTTTCGCAAACCCTGCTGGCGCAGGCCTGATCGCCCTTTCCCAACCGTTAACGGAGCCTATCCATGAGCCGACTCTTTTCCCTCGAAGGCCGCGTCGCCCTGGTCACCGGCGGCTCACGCGGCATCGGCCGCATGATCGCTACCGGCTTCCTGCAGCAAGGCGCCACGGTCTACATTTCGGCGCGCAAGGCCGCAGCCTGCGACGCCACCGCAGCCGAGTTGAACCAGATCGGGCCCTGCGTCTCGCTGCCGGCTGATGTGTCGAGCGCGGCCGGCATCGCCGGTCTGGTGGCCGCCCTCGGCGCGCACGAGAGCAAGCTCGACATCCTGGTCAACAACGCCGGTGCGGCCTGGGGAGCGCCCTTCGACGAGTTCCCGGAAAGCGGCTGGGACAAGGTGGTCAACCTGAATCTCAAGTCGCCCTTCTTCCTGACCCAGGCCCTGCATGCCCAACTCAAGGCCGGTGCGGCCGGCGGCCAGGCCGCCAAGGTGATCAACATCGCGTCGATCGACGGCCAGACCGTCAACCCGCAGGAGACCTACAGCTACGCCGCCAGCAAGTCCGGGCTCATCCACCTGAGCAAGCGCATGGCGCTGCGCCTGATCCAGGACAACATCGTCGTCAACGCGATCTGCCCCGGCGCCTTTGCCAGCGAGATGAACAAAGACGCCCGCGACCATGGTGACGCGGTGGCCGCGCGCATCCCGGCGCGCCGGGTGGGCGTGGACGATGACATGGCCGCCGCCGCGATCTACCTGGCCAGCCGCGCCGGCGACTATGTGGTGGGCACCACGCTGACCGTGGACGGCGGCGTCAACCTGGTGCGCTGACGCCGGCGGCCGGCCCGACCATGACCCTGCTGATCATCCGCCATGGCGAGACCCCGCTGAACGTGGCGCGGGTGCTGCAGCCGGCCGACACCCCGCTGTCGGCCAATGGCCAGGCCCAAGCCGAGGCCCTGGCCCAGCAGCTGCGCGGGGCCGGCCTGGCCGCGATCCTGAGCAGCGACCTGCCGCGGGCGCTGCAGACGGCCCAGGCCATCGCCCGCGCCTGCGGCCTGCCGGTGGCCACCACGCCGCTGCTGCATGAGCGCAACTTCGGCGACTTGCGCGGCCGGCGCTATGACGACCTGGACCACGACCCGCTGCAAGCCGAGGCCGCGCCGCCCGGGGGTGAATCGCGCGCCGAGTTCCAGGCCCGCTGCAGCGCGGCCTGGGCCGAGATCTGCCGTCACCAGGCCCTGGCCGGTGGGCCGCTGGCGGTGGTCACGCATGGCTTGGTGATCCGCGACTGGTTGCACCGCGGGCCGCTGCGGCTGCCCGTGGGCGTGGCGCCGCCCGAGCGCCTGGGCAACACCTCGCTGACGGTGGCCGACGCCACTGCGCCACACCAGGTGCACCGGCTGGACGACACCGGCCACCTGCAAGGCATTGCGCCCGACCGGGCCGGCGCCTTGTCGGGCGGTTGATTCGGCTGCGCCGCCGCCGCGCCACGGGCGGTTTCGGCCGCCGGGCGACGTTGGCCAATTTGCCCGGCGACGCCGAATTGCGCCGCCTTGGCGCAGCGCTCAGCCCCGCCCACCCATCATCTGCCCCATCCGGATCGCGCCGCCCGCGGCCCAGGCCGGGTTGAAGGCCAACGGCCCGGCCGGGAACAGCATCACCACCGTGGAGCCGAGCAGGAAACGGCCCATCTCGGCGCCCTGGGCCAGCGCCACCGCGCCCGCGTCATAAGACCAATCGCGCACGACGCCCGGCCGCGGCGGGTTGACCAGGCCATGCCAGACCGTGGCCATGCTGCCGACGATGGTGGCCCCCACCAGCGCCAGCACGAAGGGCCGGCCCTGGGCGTCGTCAAACAGGCAGACCACCCGCTCGTTGCGCGCGAACAGGCCCGGCACGCCGCGCGCAGTGGTGGGGTTGACCGAGAACAGGTCGCCCGGCACATGCAGCATGCGGCGCAGCCTGCCGGCACAGGGCATGTGGATGCGGTGGTAGTCGCGCGGGCTCAGGTAGAGGGTGGCGAAATGGCCGTCGGCAAAGGGCGCGGCCAGCGCCGCGTCACCGCCCACCAGCGCGGTGGTGCTGTAAGCATGGCCCTTGGCCTGGAAGACCTGGTCGCGTTCGATGCGGCCGAACTGGCTGATCGCGCCGTCCACCGGGCACAGCAGGTCGGCCTGCGCCAGCGGGCGCGCGCCCGGCTTCAGCGCCCGGGTGAAAAAATCGTTGAAGCTGGCATAGGCCTCGATGCGCGGCTCGGCCGCCTCGGCCATGTCCACCCGGTAACGCCGCACGAAGCGCCGGATCAGCGCGGTGGTGCGCTCGCCCCCCTGCCAGCGCGCCACCCGGCCGGCCAGCCGGGTCAGCGCCAATTTAGGCATCAGGTATTGCGGCACAACGGCGATGCGGTCGGACACGGCGGCGGGGCTCCAGGACAGGGACCGCGAGTGTAGGGGCGCCCGACGCCCTGGCCTTGCAGACGGCGCAGGCTGTGCCGCGCGCTCAGTAGGTGCCGGGGTAGGCGCCGCCGTCGAGCAGGATGTTCTGGCCGGTCATGTAGCCGGCCTGGCGGCTGCAAAGAAAGGCGCAGACCTCGCCAAACTCTTCGGCGCTGCCGAAGCGCTGGGCCGGCACCAGAACCCGGCGGCGCTCGGCCAGGGCCTCGGCGGTGACGCCGGCCTTGGCAGCATTGGCCCGGAACCCGCTCTTGAGACGGTCGGTGTCGAAACTACCCGGCAACAGATTGTTCAGGGTGACACCGCGCCCGGCCAGCTGTGGTTGGCGCGACAGGCCCGCGATGAAACCGGTCAGCCCGCTGCGCGCGCCATTGGACAAGCCGAGAAAGTCGATCGGCGCCTTGACCGCACCCGAAGTGATGTTGACCACCCGGCCGAAACCGCGCTCGGCCATCTTGTCCACCGTGGCCTTGATCAGCTCGATCGGGGTCAGCATGTTGGCGTCCAGCGCGGCGATCCAGGTATCGCGGTCCCACTGGCGAAAATCCCCGGGCGGTGGCCCACCGGCGTTGTTGACCAGGATGTCGACCTGCGGGCAGGCTGCCAGCGCATCAGCCCGGCCGGCCGGGGTGGCGATGTCGCCCACCACCGCGCGCACCTCGATGCCGGGGTGGGCGCTGCGCAGCGCTGCGGCCGTGGCCTCCAGGGCCTCGGCCCCGCGCGCGGTGATCACCAGGTGGACGCCTTCACGCGCCAGCGACTCGGCGCAGCCCTTGCCCAAACCCTTGCTGGCTGCACACACCAGCGCCCATTTGCCCGCAATGCCCAAGTCCATGTCGGTCTCCCATTCCGTGTGTTGATGCGGCCGGGGCGCACGGCCCCGGACAAACGCAAGGCTACCTTGTCCGCGCCAGCAGTGCGACGCCGGCCAGCACGCAGAGCGACCCGCCGGCAACCCAGAGCGTGAAGGGCTCGCCCAGCAGCAATACCCCCAGCGCCAATGTCGACACCGGCCCGACCATGCCCAATTGCGAGGTCAGCGCCGGGCCGATGCGCTCGATCGCGCGCATCACCAGCCAGACCGGCAAGACCGTGCAGACCGTGCCGTTGAGCAAGGACAACCAGCCCACTGGCGCCGGCCAGTCCAGCAGGCTGGCCCAGGGCCGCAACACCGCAAACTGGGCCAGGCACAAGCCGCAGGCTACGCTGCTGGCCCAGCCGGTCAGGCGCGACGCGCCGATCTGCTGCACCGCGGCGCCGCTGTACAGCAGGTAGAGCGCATAGCTCAAGGTGCTGCCCAGCACCAGTGCGCCGCCCAGCCAGACCCGGCTGCCGCCCAATTGCACCTCATGTCCGAACACCAGCATCAAGCCGGCATAGGCCACCGCCATCGCCAGCCATTGGCGCAGGCGCGCCCGTTGGCCGTGCAATGCCCAGGACAAGACCAGCACCATGGCGGGCGACAGGTAAAGGATCAAGCGCTCCAGGCTGGCGCTGATGTATTGCAGGCCGAGAAAATCCAGCAGGCTGGCCAGGTAGTAGCCCAGGAAGCCGAGCATCAGCACGGTGCCCTTTTCGTGCCAGCTCAGGGCCGGCCGGCCCCGGCCGGACCACCACACCATCACCAGGAAGAACGGCAATGCCACCAGCATGCGCAAGGTGATCAGCGTGATCGCGTCCACCCCGTGGCGGTAGGCCAGCTTGACGATGATGGCCTTGCCCGAGAAGGCCACCGCACCGGTGATGGCAAACCAGGGCCCCGACCAGACCGCAGCCGGCCGGTCGCCCGCTTCGGCCAGCGCGCCGGCCGACGTGCTGGCCGCGGATGGCGCAAGGACGGTGGGAGGAACAAGCGCCATGCCGGATTGTAGAAACGCTTTCGACGGCCTGCGCCCATCGCCCGATGGCAAGCCCCCATCTTGGGGATCGCGACGCAAACAACACGATACAAGCCCCCCTATCATCCAAGCAGAACTTGCGCATACTCGGGGGACAAGCGCGCAATATGAACAAAACAGAGTCCTTGGCCCCGGTCCCTTCCGTGTTCCGCATGCTGTTGCGCAACGCGGCCCTGGCCCTGCTGTGTGGCTTGTTGCAGGCCCTGTTGCCGCGCTACCTGCTGGGCACCGATTCGCTGGCGCCTTTGTCCATGGCCCTGGGGGTCGCGGTCGCGGCTACCTTGGCGCGCGGCGGCCAGGTCTTGCCCGCAGCCCTGCTGGGCATCACCCTGGGTGAGCTGTCCATCCAGACCCCGCTGGCGCCGGCCCTGCTGGAGGCGGTGGTACTCGGCCTGCAGGTGATGACCGTATTGGCGCTGATGCGGCGCGATGCCGACCCCGCGTGGCTGCAGTTCGATACCTGGCACCGGCTGCGCCGTTTCGCGCTGCTGGCCGCTCCAGCCGCGGCGCTGGTGGGGGCGGTGGCGGGCACGCTGGCGCGCTGGGGCCTGGAGGCGGCGATGGCACAGCCGCTGTCGCGCCCCCAATGGTCGGAGGCCCTGGGCCGGCTCATCGCCGACACCGGTGGCATCGTGGTGGTCGCACCGATCCTGCTGTGCTGGCTGGCCCGGCCGCAGGCGCCCTGGCGGCCACGCCGGCGCCAGGTGGCCTTGCCGCTGGCCCTACTGGTGCTGGCCATGCTGCCCGGCTTCCATGAGGTGGCGCGGCGCGACGACTTCCGCTTGCTGAGCTCCTTCGAGCGTGATGCCAGCGCACGCCGCCAACGTCTGCAACAACTGTTGGCCAGCCCGCAGGACGCCGCGCTGGCGCTGGCCGGTGTGGCATCGGCCGGCAGCGACGGCCCGCCGCTGGCCGCCTTCGAACGCAATGCGGCCGCCTGGATGGCGCGCCTGGCCGGGCTCCAGGGCGCCGGCTGGCTGGACCGCCGGTCAGTCGCGGGCGCCGAGGCCGGCGCCTGGCGCCTGCACCAGGTGCAAGGCAAAGCCGCATCCGGCGGCGGATTGCCCGGCAGCACTGGCGGGCCCGACCACCAGATCAGCTTGCCCGAGAGCCTGAAAAAGGCCCTGGACCACAGCCTGGAACTGGGCACCGCGGTGCTGCTGCCGATGGCGCCCAGCGAGGCCGCAGCCGGGGCCGCGCCCGCTGCAGCCGACCGCACAGGCGCTGCCGCCTTGTCATCGCTGGTCATCCTGCAGGCGGTGCCGGCTGCGGCCGGGTCGATGGGCCGGCAGGTGGTCTACCTGGTGGTGGATGCAGCCCGGCTGCTGGCGCCGGCCCTGCCCGATCTGGACGACCCCAACCTGCGCATCTGCATCACCGACGTGGGCAGCGACCCCCGCGAGGCGTCCCGGCGCATCGCCGGCGCACCGGCTTGCGAGCAAGACGCCGCCAAGGCCCCCGGTCGGCGGGCCCTGTCGCGCCTGACGGTGGGTGAGCGGCGCCTCGACCTGCTGGTCACCGAGCCGCCCGGCGCCGACAGCCGGCGCTTCACGGCCGTCTGGCTGCTGGCGTTGCCGGCGGTGCTGGGCACGGCGATGTTGGCGGCGCTCTTGCTGGCGCTCACCGGCCGGCTGCGCCGCATCGAGGACCGGGTGCGCGAGCGCACCCTGGCACTGCAAACTGAAATTGACGAGCGCCGCCAGACCGAGGCCGCGCTGGCGGTGAGCGAGCAGCGCTTCCGGGCGATTTTCGACAGCGTCAGCATCGGCGTCACCGTGGTCGACCCGGCCGGCAAACTGATCGAGGTGAACCCGGCCTTCTGCACCATGATGGGCTGCCCCGCCAGCAGCCTGCTGGGGCGCCCCCTGGCTGACTTCCACTTGCCCGATGTGCAGACCGAGGACAGCACCGCCGTGGCCGTGGGCGGCGCGGCGGCACGGCGCCAGCGCTACATCACGCCCGACGGCCGGGTGCTGCAGGTGGCCGCCAACCTGCGCACCCTGCACGATGCCCATGGCCATGCGGTTGCCACGGTGGGCGCGCTGCAGGACCTGACCCAGGTGCTGCGCCTGCGCGAAGCCGAGCGTGAACGCGACGAGGCGGCAGTGGCCAACCGCACCAAGAGCGAGTTTCTGGCCAATCTCAGCCATGAGCTGCGCACGCCCCTGAATGCCATCGTCGGCTTTGCCCAGATGCTGGGTCAGTCCGCGGCCGGCGAGGACGACGACGGCCTGGGCAACCCGGCCCAGAGCCATGGCCTGGCGCAGATCCGCCAGGCGGGCTGGCATCTGCTGGACATGGTCAATGACGTACTCGACCTGTCGCGCATGGAGGCCGGCAGCCTGCGCCTGACCCTGGAGCCGGTCTCGCTGGCCGACCTGGCCCAGGAGGCCGCCACCCTGGTCGAGCCGGCCGCGCTGCAGGCCGGCGTGCAGGTAAACCTGTCGCTGTCACCCCAGGCCGACCGCGCGATGGCCGACGCGACACGCCTGCGACAGGTGCTGCTGAATCTGCTGGGCAATGCCATCAAGTACAACCGGCCCGGCGGGCGGGTGATGCTGCGCACCCGGCCGGGTGCGGTGGGCGAGGTGCTGATCGAGGTGGAAGACACCGGCATCGGCATGAGCGAGGCCCAGATCGCCGAGTTGTTCATCCCCTTCAATCGGCTGGGCCGCGACCAGCCCGGCCTGGGCGGCGTGCCAGCCAGCCAGGGCACCGGCATCGGCCTGGTGATCAGCCGCAAGCTCAGCGAGATGATGGGCGGCCAGCTCAGCGTCACCAGCCGCGCGCTCGAAGGCTCGACCTTCAGCCTGCGGCTGCAGCGGCCTTCGGGAGAGGCGGTACGCACCGTGGTGACCCAGAGCATGCCCCTGGGGTCCAAGGTGGTGATCGGCAGCGTGCTCTACATCGAGGACAACGAAGCCGACATCCAGGCCATGCGCGACTTGCTGGCGCGCCGGCCCGGCATCACCCTGAGTTGCGCCCGCAGCGCTGCCGAGGGCCTGGAGCTGGCCCATGACATCGACCTGGTGCTGCTCGATCTGGACCTGCCGGACCGGCCGGGCATGGACCTGCTGCGCACGCTGATGGCCGATTCACGCATGCGCCACACCCCGGTGGTGGTGGTGTCGGCCGAGAGCCGGCCCCAGCGCATCGATGAATGCTTCGATGCCGGCGCCGCGCAATTCCTGACCAAGCCGCTGGACCCGCAGCTGACGCTTCGCACCATCGACGCCAGTCTGGGTTGAGCTGAGCCCAGACTGGCGTCAGAAACCCGCCACCTGGCCGTCGCGTCGCGGGTCGCTGGCGGCCACATAACCCTCGAAGGCCGGGTCGCCCAGCCGCCAGATGAACTGGCCGGCGCCGAAATCCTGGTAGCTGTCATGCAGCACCTCCACCCGGTGGCCCAGGTCGACCAGGCCCTGGGCGGTGGCCGGGTCCATCTGGGCCTCGACATTGATGGCCAGGCCCTCGTTGAAGCGCCAGCGCGGCGCGTCGCAGGCGGCCTGCGGGTTCTGGCCGAAATCGAGCATGCGCACCAGGGTCTGCATATGGCCCTGCGGTTGCATATTGGCACCCATCACGCCATAGCTCATCAGCGGCTGGCCGGCGCGGGTGAGAAAGGCCGGGATGATGGTGTGAAACGGCCGCTTGCCCGGCGCCACGCAATTGGCGCTGGCGGCATCCAGGTTGAAGCCGTGGCCACGGTTCTGCAGGCTCAGGCCGAATTCGGGCACCACCACGCCCGACCCAAAGCCCAAGTAGTTGCTCTGGATGAAGCTGATCATCATGCCGCCTTCGTCGGCCGCCGTCAGGTAGATGGTGCCGCCGCGCCGGTGCAGGTCGGCCGGGCTGCCGGCGTCGAAGACCTGGGCCTTGCGCAGGTCGATCAGCCTGGCGCGTCCAGCCAGGTAGGCCGGGTCCAGCATCTGAGCCACCGAGACCTGCATGGCGGCCGGCTCGGCCACATAGCGGTAGACATCGGCAAAGGCCAGCTTCATGGCCTCGATCTGCAGGTGCTGGGCCTGCACGCTGTCCACGCCATGCGCGGTGATGTCGAA
>JANNZD010000123.1:0-3574 GCA_031410435.1 Betaproteobacteria bacterium
GCAACGAGCCCCTTCCGGCCGCTCGGCTCGGGTGCCCGACGTCGAACTCAAGCCGGCCTCAAGAAGCCGGCTTGCCGCGCCGCTGCTGCCAGGCGATCAGTTCGCCGATGAAGCCCTTGCGGAAGGCCAGCACGCAGACCACGAAGATCACGCCGATGATCACTGTCACCCAGGAGCCCACCCGGTCGGCAAGGTAGTCCTGCAGGCCGATGATGGTGAAGGCGCCGAGCACCGGGCCGGCAAAGGTTCCCATGCCGCCCAGCAGGGTCATCAGCACCACCTCGCCCGACAGGCTCCAGTGCGCATCGGTGAGCGTGGCAAAGCCCAGCACCAGGGTCTTGAGCGATCCGGCCAGGCCGGCAATGGCCGTGGAAAGCACGAAGGCCAGCAGCTTGTACCGGTCAACGTCATAGCCCAGCGAGATGGCGCGCGGCTCGTTCTCGCGGATCGCCTTGAGCACCTGGCCATAGGGCGAGTGGACGATGCGGATGATGGCCAGGAACACCGCCACGAACACCGCCAGCACCACGAAGTACAGCGCCACATCGCTCTGCAGCGGGATCAGGCCACCCAGCAGCGCGCCGCGCGGCACGCCCTGCAGGCCATCCTCACCGCCGGTGAAGGGCGCCTGCAGGCAGACGAAGTAGACCATCTGGGCCATCGCCAGCGTGATCATCGCGAAGTAGATGCCCTGGCGCCGGATCGCGATCAGGCCCACCACCAAGCCCAACAGTGCCCCCACCACCACACCGGCCAGAATACCTGCCTCGGTGGGCCAGCCGGCGCTGCGGATCAGCCAGCCGGTGGCATAGGCCGCCGCGCCCAGGTAGGCGGCATGGCCGAAGGACAGCAGGCCGGTGAAGCCCAGCAGCAGGTTGAAGGCACAGGCGAAGATGGCATAGCACATCGCCTTCATCATGAAGACCGGATACAGGCCGATGAAGGGCGCGGCCACCAGCACGGCCAGGGCCAGGCCCCAGGCCCAGCGGGCGTGCCGCCGGTGGCGCATGTCAGAGCGGATGTCGGTCATAGCGATTGTTCAACCTCACACGGCGTAAGCAAGCTGACGGCGTGGTTCCGGCTCAGCCGGGCCACTGGCGTCCGCCCCCTTGGGGGGAGCGCCGCAGGCGCTTCGGGGGGGGTCATTTTTCCTTGCCGAACAGGCCGGCCGGCCGGATCATCAGCACGATGGCCATGATCACGAAAACCACGATGCTCGAGGCCTCGGGGTAGAACACCTTGGTCAGGCCCTCGATCAGGCCCAGCGCCAGGCCGGTGAGGATGGAGCCCAGGATCGAGCCCATGCCGCCGATCACCACCACCGCAAACACCACGATGATCAGGTTGCTGCCCATCAGCGGCGTGATCTGGATCACCGGCGCGGCCAGCACGCCGGCCACCGCCGCCAGGCCGGCGCCGCCGGCATAGGTGAGCATCACCATCAGCGGCACGTTGATGCCGAAGGCCTGCACCAGGGCCGGGTTCTCGGTGCCGGCGCGCAGGGTGGCGCCCAGGCGGGTGCGCTCGATCACGAACCAGGTACCCAGGCAGATCACCAGCGAAGCCACGATCACGAAGGCCCGGTAGTTGGGCAGTGTCATGAAGCCCAGGTTGGTGGCGCCCTGCAGCGCCTCGGGCACCGGGTACTGCTGGCCCGACACGCCGAACTGGTCGCGGAACAGCCCTTCTGCGATCAGGGCCAGACCAAAGGTGAGCAGCAGGCCGTAGATCGGGTCGATCTTGTAGAGCTGCTTGAGCATGGTGCGCTCGACCACCACGCCCAGCGCACCCACCACCACCGGGGCGATGACCAGCGCTGCCCAGAAGCCCAGGCCGAACTTCTCCAGGCTGAACCAGGCCGCATAGGCGCCCATCATGTAGAGCGCGCCATGGGCGAAGTTGACGATGCCCAGCAGGCCGAAGATCACCGCCAGCCCCAGGCTCAGCATGGCGTAGAACGAGCCATTGACCAGGCCCAGCATCAGCTGGCCCAGGAAGGCTTGCAGGGGAATGCCGAAGATCTCCATGGCGTGCCGGGTGCTGTGCGCTAGGGGGTCAGCGCATCACTTCCAGAGGGCGCACTTGGACTCGGCCTTGGTGGTCCAGGCAGCCTCGCCCTTGATCACCTCGGCCACGTTGTAGTAGTCCCAGGGCTCGGTCGACTTGTCGGGCGACTTGACCTGCATCAGGTACATGTCGTGCACCATGCGGCCGTCCTCGCGGATGTAGCCACCCTTGGCGAAGACGTCGTTGACCTTGGTCTTGCGCAGCTGGGCCAGCACCTTGTCGGCATCGTCGGTGCCGATGGCCTTGACCGCCTGCAGGTAGTTCAACACCACCGAGTAATCGGCAGCCTGGATCGACGTGGGCATGCGCTTCATCTTCTCGAAGAACTTGCGGCTCCAGGCGCGGGTCTCGGCGTCCTTGTTCCAGTACCAGCTATCGGTCAGGTACATGCCCTGGGTGGTCTTCAGGCCGAGCGAGTGGATGTCGGTGATGAAGATCAGCAGGCCGGCCAGCTTCATCGTCTTGGTGATGCCGAACTCGTTGGCCGCCTTGATCGAGTTGATGGTGTCGCCGCCGGCGTTGGCCAGGCCCAGCACCTGCGCCTTGCTGGACTGCGCCTGCAGCAGGAAGGACGAGAAATCGCTGGCCGACAGCGGATGCCGCACCGAGCCCACCACGGTGCCGCCGGAGGCCTTGACCACGTTGGTGGTGTCGTTCTGCAGCGCGGTGCCGAAGGCGTAGTCGGCGGTCAGGAAGTACCAGCTCTTGCCACCGCCCTTGACCACCGCCGCGCCGGTGCCCTTGGCCAGCGCCACGGTGTCGTAGGCCCAGTGCACGGTGTAGGGGCTGCACTGCTCGTTGGTCAGCGCCGAGGTGGCCGGGCCGACGGCGATGAAGACCTTCTTCTTCTCGCGCGCCACTGCCGACATCGACAGCCCGGTGCTGGACGTGGTGCCACCGATCAGCATGTCCACGCCCTGGGTGTCGAACCATTCGCGGGCCTTGCTGGCGGCCACGTCGGCCTTGTTCTGGTGGTCGGCGAACAGGATCTCGATCTTCTTGCCATTGATGCTGCCGCCCATCTCGGCCACCGCCATCTTCATGGCCTCGACGCCGCCGGGGCCGTCGATGTCGGAGTACAGGCCCGACATGTCGGTGATGATGCCGATGCGGATCACGTCACCCGAGATCTGGGCTTGTGCGGGCGCTGCGACGACCAGCGCGGCACAGGTGGCGGCGCAGGCAGCAAGAATCGGTTTCAATTTCATCGTTTTCTCCAGGGAGTCTTGTGGACAAAGGGGGTGAGAAATGGGTGGCTCAGGTGCTGAGCTAGACACCGAGGTATTCGTGCAGTTCGTCCATGCGCGAGGGCAGTTCGGCCTGCGTGAACTGCTGAATCACTTCGCCGTGCTCCATCACCATGAATCGGTCGGCCAGCGGCGCGGCGAACCTGAAGTTCTGCTCGACCATCACGATCGTGTAGCCCTGCTTGCGCAAGGCAATCACCATCTCGGCGAGCTTTTGCACGATCACCGGCGCCAGGCCTTCGGAAATCTCGTCGAGCAGC
>JANNZD010000124.1:0-34404 GCA_031410435.1 Betaproteobacteria bacterium
GATGCGCACGATGATGAAGCAGCGCTTCGGCCGCATCATCAGCATCACCTCGGTGGTCGGGTCCAGCGGCAATGCCGGCCAGGCCAACTATGCCGCGGCCAAGGCCGGCGTGGCGGGCATGACGCGGGCGCTGGCGCGCGAACTGGGCAGCCGCAATGTCACGGTCAACTGCATCGCGCCCGGCTTCATCGCCACCGACATGACAGCGGACCTGCCCGAGGCGCAGAAGGCCGCACTGCTCGGTCAGATCCCATTGGGCCGGCTGGGCAGGCCCGAGGAGATTGCCCATGCAGTGGCCTTCCTGGCGTCGCCGCTGGCGGGCTACATCACCGGTGCCGAACTGCATGTCAATGGCGGCATGTTCATGAGTTGAAACCCCAGGCTGGCGGCGCTTGCGGCTGCCGGCCTGACCCCAACGCCGAGGTCGAGCCCGACCGGCGCGGTGGCAGCGCAATCTGGCAGACGCGCCCGCCACCGGTAGAATCCCGGGCCGTTTGAGCATTTTTTCACTCCTGGAGGAGTCATGAGCGATATCGAATCACGCGTCAAGAAGATCATTGCCGAGCAACTTGGTGTGCCCGAGGGTGACGTCACCAACAACAAGGCCTTCGTGGCCGACCTGGGGGCGGATTCTCTCGACACGGTGGAACTGGTGATGGCACTCGAAGACGAGTTCGGCATCGAGATCCCCGACGAAGAGGCCGAGAAGATCACCACCGTGCAGCTGGCGATCGACTACGCGCAGAACCACCAAAAGGCCTGACCCGCAGCCGCAATGACCCGTCGTCGTGTCGTCATCACCGGCCTGGGGCTGATCAGCCCGGTCGGCAACAGCGTGGCCGAAGGCTGGGCCAATCTGGTGGCCGGGCGCACCGGCATCGACACCATCACCCGGTTCGATGCCGCGTCCATGTCCTGCCGCTTCGCCGGCGAGGTCAAGGGCTTCAATGTCGAGGATTACATCCCCGCCAAGGAGGCCCGCCACATGGACACCTTCATCCATTACGGCATGGCCGCCGCGATCCAGGCGGTTCAGGACGCCGGCCTGCCCACCGGCGACGCATTGAACGAGGAGCAGGCCGAGCGCATCGGCTGCCTGGTGGGCTCGGGCATCGGCGGCTTGCCGATGATCGAGGCCACCCAGATCGAGTATGCGGCGCGCGGTGCACGGCGCATCTCGCCCTTCTTCGTGCCGGCCTCGATCATCAACATGATCTCGGGCCATATCTCGATCCGCTTCGGCTTCACCGGCCCCAACCTGTCTATCGTGACGGCCTGCACCACCGGCCTGCATGCCATCGGCGAGGCCGGACGGCTGATCGAATATGGTGATGTCGACGTGATGGTGGCCGGCGGTGCCGAGAGCACCGTTTCGCCGCTGGGCATCGGCGGCTTCGCGGCTGCGCGTGCGTTGTCTACCCGCAATGACGACCCCAAGACCGCCTCGCGGCCCTGGGACAAGGACCGCGACGGCTTCGTGCTGGGTGAGGGCGCTGGCGTGCTGGTGCTCGAAGAATACGAACATGCCAAGCGGCGCGGCGCCAAGGTCTATGCTGAACTTGCCGGCTTCGGCATGGGTGCCGATGCCTTTCACATGACAGCGCCAAATGTCGACGGCCCCAAGCGGTCGATGAGGGCGGCCCTGCGCAATGCCGGCATCAATGCCGACGAGGTGCAATACCTGAATGCGCACGGCACCTCAACGCCGCTCGGCGACCTGAACGAGACCAATGCCATCAAGCTGGCCTTTGGCGACCATGCTCACCGTTTGGTGGTCAATTCGACCAAGTGCATGACCGGCCATCTGCTGGGCGGCGCGGGTGGCATCGAGTCGGTGTTCACCGCGCTGGCGTTGCACCACCAGGTCTCGCCCCCCACCATCAACATCTTCAACCAGGACCCCGAGTGCGATCTCGACTATTGCGCCAACACGGCGCGCGAGATGAAGATCGACGTGGCCGTGAAGAACAATTTTGGCTTTGGCGGCACCAACGGCACGCTGGTCATGCGCCGGGTGTGATCCTGCGGCCCTTGCGCGATGCGTGCCGCGCCGGCGGTCTCGGCCGATCTGCCCGCCTGCAGGGCTGAGCGCATGCTCATCATCGCGTTGTATGCGCTGACGGGTGCGGCCTTGGGCTACTGGGGGGCGGCGCTGCCGGGCTGGCCAAGCGACCCCTGGGTCTGGGCCCTGACCCTGATGCTGCCGGCCGGCTGGCTCGGCGCCTGGGTGGCGCGGCGCCTGTTGCCTGGCAAGTTGACCGGCCTGCGCTGGAGCGGCGAAGCCTGGGCCGTCATCACCACGGACACTCAGGCCGGCGATGCCTTCCGCATCTTGCCCAAGCTGGCGGTGGCGCTGGACCTGGGCCCCTGGCTGCTGCTGAAAGCGGCTGAGACCAATGGAGCCCGCCTCTGGCTGGTGCTGCGCCAGCGCCAGGCCGGCCCGGCCTGGCACCTGCTGCGGGTGGCGCTGCAGGCCCATGCCACCCGGCCCGGCCCGGGCGCGCCGCCGTGACGGTAGACGACACCGACCTGTTGCTGGTGCAGCGGGCCCAGCAAGGTGATAGCCGTGCCTTCGAGATGCTGGTGATCAAATACCAGCGCCGCCTGGAACGGCTGATCGCGCGCATGGTGAGGGATGTCGACCTGGTGCAGGACATCGCCCAGGAAAGCTTCATCCGGGCCTACCGGGCCTTGCCGCAATTTCGAGGCGACAGCGCCTTCTACACCTGGCTCTACCGCATCGCTGTCAACACCGCCAAGAAGGCCTTGGTAGACCTCAAGCGCGACCCGCTGGTGACCGAGTCCGCGCTGGCAGGCGCGAGCGACGAGGACGATGAAACTTACCGAGGCGGGCGCGAACTAAGCGACGGCTCTACCCCCGAATCCTTGTTGGCCAGCAAAGAAATTGCAGAAACAGTGAACGCAGCGATCGAAGCCCTGTCTGACGATCTGCGGCAGGCGATCACCCTGCGCGAGATTGAAGGCCTCAGCTATGAAGAGATTGCCGACCTGATGAACTGCCCCATCGGCACCGTGCGGTCACGCATCTTTCGCGCCCGCGAAGCCATCGCGGCGCGCCTGCGCCCGCTGCTCGATACGCGCGACGGCAGGCGCTGGTAGCGCGCCCCGCTTCAGGCCGATGTCCCAACGCTGATCCCAGCGCCCCCTTTGTCTCACCCGACCCAGGCTTGCATCCCATGGACCCCCTGCCTTTGACCCCGTCCGACCCCGCGCGCCCTGGGCGCCTGGCCCTGTCGTCACTGATGGACAATGATTTGTCCGCTGACCAGATGGCGGGGCTGGTGGCGGGCTGGCACCAGGATGCCGACCAGCAGGCCACCTGGCATTGCTACCAGTTGATCGGCGATGTGCTGCGTTCGGACGAATTGGCCGGCGATCCGCGGCGCGATGCGGCCCTGCTGCAGGCGCTGCGGGCGCGTATGCGGGACGAGCCCGTGCCCTTGGCGCCGCGTGCGCTGCCGCTTGCCTCGCAGCTGCCTGTGCCGGGCCAACGACCGGCCTGGTCGGGCCGGCTGGCGGCGCCGCTGGCCGTGGCACTGGGTTTCGTGGTGGTGGCCGGCCTGGTGCTGGTTACACGCAGCCAGGCGCCCATGGTTGAGGACAGCGGCCAGATGGCGCTCAATGGCGCGCCGGCCGGCGGCGCCGGTTTGCGCCAGGTGGTGCATGCCGAAGCCGGTGGCCTGGTGCGCGATGCCGGCCTGGACCGTTACCTCGACGCCCACCGCAAGCTCGGCAACGGTGGTGCAGTCGCCGGTGGCGCCGACCATCGGGTGCAGATCGTCTACGCGGCCAAGTGAGCGTGACCGCAGGCCAAGCCGGGGCAGGGCCGGCAAACGGCAGTGCGGCCGGCGCCCGGCGTTCAGCCGGGCGGCAGGCCGGTTGGGCGGGCTGGGGCCGCGCCGGGCTGAGCCTGGGACTGCTGGTGCTGGCCACCAGCAGCGCGGCCCAAAGCCCGGCCGTAACGCATCCGGCCGCCTGGCTGGGCCGCGTTCAAGCGGCGGCCTCCAGCCTCAGTTACCAGGGCACCATGACGGTGGGTGCCAACGGTTCGGTGTCCAGTTCGCGCATGGTGCATATCTGCGATGGCCGCCATCGCTACGAGCGGGTCGAAGCGCTGGATGGTCGGCCCCGGGTGCAATTGCGCCACAACGATCAGCTGCTCACGCTCTGGCCCGACAACAAGCAGGCGCGCAGCGAATCGCGCGATCCGGTGGCCGAGTTCCCGTCCCTGGCGCCTGGCCCAGCCTTGGCCCTGGACAACTACGAACCCGCGCCCTGGCTGCGCGACCGCATCGCCGGCCATGAGGCCGATGTGTTGTTGCTCAAGCCGCGCGACAAGCTGCGCTATGCCCAGCGGCTGTGGGCCGATCGCGAGACCGGTCTGCTGCTGCGCAGCGATGTGATCGGACCGGCCGGCGAGGTGCTGGAGTCGTCGGCCTTCACCGAGGTGCAGATTGGCAGCAAGGCGCCCGCCGACCTGGTGCTGGGCCCGATGCGGCGGCTCGATGGCTACAAGCTGGTGCGGGCGCCGTCCGAGCGCACCCAGTTCGAAGCCGAAGGCTGGGTGATCGGGCGTCCGGTGCCGGGGTTTGCGCTGGTCAGCTGCAGCAAGCGCCCCTTGATGGATGCCGATCCCCAGGCCAAGCCGGTGCAGGTGCTGCAGTCGGTGTTCTCCGATGGCTTGACCCAGGTGTCGGTCTTCATTGAGCCCTTCGACCCGCAGCGACACAAGCAGGCCATGGGGACCAGCATGGGTGCCACCCACACGCTCAGCAGCCGGCAGGGCGACTGGTGGTTTACCGTGGTGGGCGAGGTGCCGATGACGACCGCCCAACAATTCCCAGCCGCGCTCGAACGTCGGCGTTGACCCAGCTCCGGCCAAGGCCCGGACACGGGCCCGGCCCGGGCGCTTTTTTTTATTCAGTGCAAAGGTGTGTGTGATGGTCGCGATGAGTTTGCTTGTGTCCCCGATCCAGCGCAGCGGGCATGCTGCGGCGTCGGCCCGACGGCTGGCCTTGCGTGCGGCGCTGGCCTGCGCCTTGGTCGGCGGCCTGCTGCCCCTGGCGGGCAATGCCCAGGCGCGCGGCGAGTTGCCCGACTTCACCGAACTGGTCGAGAAGGTCGGGCCGTCGGTGGTCAATATCCGCACGCTGGAACGCGGCGGCCGAGCCAATGCCGGCCCGGGCGGCGGTGGTGGCATCGACCCCAATATGGAAGAGTTCTTTCGCCGCTTCGGCATCCCCTTGCCCGGCGGGCGCAATCCGCCTCGCGGCGGTGGCGGCGGCGGAGGCGGCGGCGATGAAGAGCCCCAGCAACGCGGCGTGGGCTCGGGCTTCATCCTCAGTGCCGACGGTTTCGTGATGACCAATGCGCATGTGGTCGATGGCGCCGATGAATTGCTGGTCACGCTCACCGACAAGCGCGAATTCAAGGCCCGGGTGATCGGCCTGGACAAGCGCACCGATGTGGCGGTGGTCAAGATCGAGGCCACCGGCCTGCCGGCAGTGAAGCTGGGCGATGTGACCCGGCTCAAGGTGGGCGAGTGGGTGATGGCGATCGGCTCGCCCTTCGGCCTGGAGAACAGCGTCACCGCCGGCATCGTCAGCGCCAAGGGCCGCGACACCGGCGACTACCTGCCCTTCATCCAGACCGATGTGGCGATCAACCCGGGCAACTCGGGCGGCCCGCTGATCAATATGCGCGGTGAGGTGGTGGGCATCAACTCCCAGATCTACAGCCGCTCGGGCGGTTTCATGGGTATCTCCTTTGCCATCCCCATCGACGAAGCCAGCCGGGTAGCCGACCAGCTGCGCAGCAGCGGGCGGGTGATCCGGGGCCGCATCGGCGTCACGATAGCCCCGGTCACCAAGGAAGTGGCTGAGTCGATCGGCCTGGGCAAACCCGCCGGTGCGCTGGTGCGCGGTGCCGAGAGTGGCGGGCCGGCGGACAAGGCCGGCATCGAGGCCGGCGACATCATCACCAAGGTCGACGGCAAGCTGATCGACAAGTCGGGCGATCTGCCGCGCATCGTCGGCGCGACCAAGCCCGGCAGCAAGACCGTGCTGCAGGTTTTCCGTCGCGGCACCTACCGGGATGTGGCGGTCACGGTGGCCGAGTTTGAAGCCGATGCGCCTACCAAGACCGCGCAAGCCGAGCCGCCGGCCGCTGCCGGCAGCAAGACCGCCCTGGGCCTGACGGTCAGCGAGTTGAGCGAGGCTGCGCGGCGCGAGCTCAAACTACGCGGCGGCGTTCGGGTCGACGCGGTCGAGGGCCCGGCGGCCCGCGCCGGCCTGCGCGAGGCCGACGTGGTGCTGGCGCTGGACAACACCGAGATCACCGACCTCAAGCAATTCATGGCGGTGGCGGCCAAGGTGGAAAAGGCGCGCGCGGTCAGCGTGATGGTGCGGCGCGGCGAGTGGGTCAACTACCTGGTGATTCGGCCCGGCCGCTGACTGCGGACGGCCGGCCGGGCGAGGCCGGCACCCGACCAAGGCAGCGGGTCTTTCCGCATGATGGAAAGTGCGGTAAGGAAATGCATCGCTGGGCCATAGCCTGGCGGCACGGGGCGTGTGCCAAGTTGGTGTGCGCTCGCTTGGTTGTGCTGCAGTGGCGGTGATTGCAGACACAGGCAGTTAGAATCTGTTGCAGTCGGTAGTGATTCAGCGTCGTTGCTGCACTGCATCACGCCCAGGCAGCTTGGCCCTTGCAGCCAGCCCTGCGCTGTGGATAAGCTGTTGACAGTTTTGATGTGGACAGCTCGCAACGCGGGGGCTGGCGGTAATGGCGCGGTTTCCAGCCCGGCGGAATTGGCTACAATGAAAGCCCAACAAGCAGTTGCCAAACATTTGTTGGAAGGCGCGTCTCCTCTTGGACGTGCCTTTTTTTTAGCTTCAGCAAGGCGCACCGCGCCATCACGCCGCCGCGCTGTGTGAGCTTGCGCTGAGACGGCTGGGCCGTCTTGCCCAGAGCGCAGGCCAACGATTTCCAACGCATGGATCACATCCGAAATTTCTCGATCATTGCCCACATCGACCATGGCAAATCGACCCTGGCCGACCGCCTGATCCACCGCTGTGGCGGCCTGTCCGACCGCGAGATGGAATCCCAGGTGCTCGACTCGATGGACATCGAGCGCGAGCGCGGCATCACCATCAAGGCCCAGACGGCCTCATTGCAATACACCGCGCGCGATGGCCAGGTCTACCAGCTCAACCTGATCGACACGCCGGGCCATGTCGATTTCAGCTACGAGGTGAGCCGGTCGCTGTCGGCCTGCGAGGGCGCGCTGCTGGTGGTGGATGCCAGCCAGGGCGTCGAGGCCCAGACCGTGGCCAATTGCTACACCGCGCTCGACCTGGGCGTGCTGGTGGTGCCGGTGCTCAACAAGATGGACCTGCCCAATGCAGATCCCGACAACGCCCGGGCCGAGATCGAGGACGTGATCGGCATCGATGCCGACGATGCCATCCCCTGCTCAGCCAAGACCGGCATGGGCATCGACGAGATCCTCGAGGCCGTGATTCACCGCATGCCGCCGCCCCAGGGCGACGCCGACGGCCCGCCGCGGGCGATGATCGTCGACAGCTGGTTCGACAACTATGTCGGCGTGGTGATGTTGGTGCGGGTGGTCGACGGCGTGCTGCGCAAGGGCGACCGCATCCGCATGATGGCCACCAACACCGTCTACCCGCTGGAGCAGCTGGGGGTGTTCACGCCCAAGAGCGAAGCGCGCGAATGCCTGAAGGCGGGCGAGGTGGGCTTTCTGATCGCCGGCATCAAGGAGTTGCAGGCGGCCAAGGTGGGCGACACCGTCACCCTCGAGAAGAAGCTGCCCAACAATGCCGGCCCGGCCGCCGAGGCGCTGCCCGGCTTCAAGGAAATCCAGCCGCAGGTCTTTGCCGGCCTCTACCCGACCGAGGCCAGCGAATACGACCAGCTGCGCGACGCGCTGGAGAAATTGAAGCTCAACGACAGTTCGCTGCGCTACGAGCCCGAGGTGTCGCAAGCCCTGGGCTTCGGCTTTCGCTGCGGCTTTCTGGGCCTGCTGCACATGGAGATCGTGCAGGAGCGCCTGGAGCGCGAGTTCGACCAGGACCTGATCACCACCGCACCCAGCGTGGTCTACCAGGTCGAGTTGAACGACGGCGAGGTGATGCTGGTCGAGAACCCGTCCAAGATGCCCGACCTGGGCCGCATCAAGGAAATCCGCGAGCCTATCGTCACCGTGCACCTGTACATGCCGCAGGACTATGTCGGCCCGGTGATGACCCTGGCCAACCAGAAGCGCGGCGTGCAGCTGAACATGGCCTACCACGGCCGCCAGGTGATGCTGACCTATGAGCTGCCACTGGCCGAGATCGTGCTGGATTTCTTCGACAAGTTGAAGAGCGTGTCGCGCGGCTATGCCAGCATGGACTACGAGTTCAAGGAATACCGCGCGGCTGACGTGGTCAAGGTCGACCTGCTGATCAATGGCGACCGCATCGACGCGCTGTCGATCATCGTGCACCGGGTGCAAAGCCAGTACCGCGGCCGGGCGGTGGCGGCCAAGATGCGCGAGCAGATCCCGCGCCAGATGTACGACGTGGCGATCCAGGCCGCGATCGGCGCCAACATCATCGCCCGCGAGAACATCAAGGCCCTGCGCAAGAACGTGCTGGCAAAATGTTACGGGGGCGACATCAGCCGCAAGAAAAAGCTGCTCGAAAAGCAGAAGGCCGGCAAGAAGCGCATGAAGCAGATCGGCTCGGTCGAAGTGCCGCAAGAAGCCTTTCTGGCCATCCTCCAGGTCGAAGACTAACCCGCCCAAGAATCCCATGATGAGTGCACTCACCGCCGTGCTGTACGGCGTCCTGATCGTCTATGGCGCTGGCTGGTGGCTGGGCCATTGGATAGGCAATTTCTCGCTGCTGCTGTTCGTGCTGACGCTGGTAACCTTGCTGTACTGGCTGGCCGAGCGTTTTTACTTCGCGCCGGGCCGGCTGGCCGCCGCCGAATCCTTCGTGGCCCAGGACGCGCAGCGCCGCGCCGAGCTGGGCAAGCTGGGTATCAACCGGGTCGACGGGGATGTGGACGGCACCCGCGACAAGCTCTTGATGCAGCCCTGGTGGCTGGACTGGACGGCCGGCCTGTTCCCGGTGATCTGCGCGGTGTTCTTGCTGCGGTCCTTCCTGTTCGAGCCCTTCAAGATCCCGTCGGGCTCGATGGTGCCGACCCTGCTGGTGGGCGACCTGATCCTGGTGAACAAGTTTCAGTACGGCATCCGCATGCCGGTCACCGGCACCAAGCTGATCGCCAACAAGGACCCGCAGCGCGGCGATGTGGTGGTGTTCCATTACCCGGTCGACCCGCGCATCGACTACATCAAGCGCGTGGTGGGGGTGCCGGGCGACGAGGTGGTCTATACCGGCCAGGCCTTGTCCGTGAACGGCCAGAAGGTGCCGGTGCAGGCCCAGGGCGACTACTACGACGAAGACAGCCTGCGCTATGCGTCCAAGTTTGCCGAGACCCTGGGCAAGGTGCCGCACGGCATCCTGGTCGACCCACGCCGGCCGTCGATCTTCCGGCCGCTCGACAGTTTTGTGAATTTTCGTGACAACTGCCGCTATACCGCCGAGGGCGTGAGTTGCAAGGTGCCAGCCGGCCACTACTTCATGATGGGTGATAACCGTGACAATTCACAGGATTCACGCTTCTGGGGTTTCGTGCCTGACGACCACCTGGTCGGCCGGGCCTTCATGGTCTGGATGAACTTTGGCAACCTGCGCCGCATCGGTACCTTTGACTGAATCGGCCTTCTGCAAGCGGGGCAGCATGACATCGCATCGTCGCTCGATCGCCCATCAGCGCGGCATCACCCTGATCGGTCTGCTCAGCTGGTCGATCCTGCTTGGCTTCGCGGGCTATCTGCTGGTGCGGGTAGTCCCCACCATCAGCGAGGCCTACACCGTGCAGGGCGTGGTCAACCGCCTGGCCGCAGCGCCGCCGTCCACCGTCACCGAGATCCGGCAGGCCTTTGACCGGCAGAAGCAGGTGGATGCCACCATCGTCTCGCTGGCCGGCAGCGACCTCGACATCACCAAGGAGAACGACCGGGTGGTGATCAGCTTCGCCTACGAGAAGGAAATCCCCCTGTTCGGCCCGACCTTCCTGTTGATCAAGTACGGTGGGCGCTCGCACTGACCTGGCGCGTGGCGCCCGGGTGCACCGGGCTGCGGCCTGCCTTATGGATTGCTGACCTTGCCGACCTCTGATTCCCGACTGGATGCACTGCAGGCCCGCCTGGGGCATGGCTTTGCCGACACCGGCCTGCTGCAGCGCGCGTTGACCCACCGCAGCTTCGGTGTCGACCACAACGAGCGGCTTGAATTTCTGGGCGATGCGGTGCTGAGCCTGACCGTCTCCGGCCTGCTCTACGAGCGTTTCGTCGGGTCGGACGAAGGCGATCTCACCCGGGTGCGGGCCCACCTGGTGCGCGAGGACAGCCTGCACCGTGCGGCCCTGGGCCTGGGCCTGCCCGAGGTGATGCGCCTGTCCGAGGGTGAGGCCCGTGGCGGCGGGGCACAGCGGCCGTCGATCCTGGCCGACGCGCTGGAGGCGCTGATCGGCGCGATCTACCTGGATGGCGGCTTGGCCGCCGCCGACCGGCTGGTGCGCAAGCTGTTTGGCGAGCTGATCGACAGCAGTGAGGCCGACAGCTGGCGCAAGGACGCCAAGACCGAATTGCAGGAATGGTTGCAGGCGCGCAAACTGCCGGTGCCGGTCTACCGCATCGTCAACACCCGGGGCCAGGCCCATGCGCAGACCTTCGATGTGGAGTGCGCGGTACCGGCCCTGGCCCTGGCCGAGCTGGGTGAAGGCCGTTCGCGCCGCATCGCCGAGCAAGAGGCCGCGCGCCGCATGCTGGCGCGCCTGCTGGCCAATGATTCACCCGACGGCCCCTTGCGCGCCTGAATTGCGCGCCGGGCCCCACCCCGCCAACCTGCCTGGCCGCCCTGGCGGCTCAGTGCCTGAAGCCACCTCATGACCCTACCCCCCGACACCACCGGCGCGCCTGCCCTGCCTGCCATGCCCGGCCCCGCTCCAGACGGCAGCCGGGCGGCGGGCCAGCGCTGCGGCACGATTGCCATCGTCGGCCGGCCGAATGTGGGCAAGTCCACCCTGCTCAATGCGCTGGTGGGGCAGAAGATCAGCATCACCTCGCGCAAGGCCCAGACCACCCGCCACCGCATCACCGGCATCCGCACCCTGGGCCAGACCCAATACGTGTTCGTCGACACCCCGGGGTTCCAGACCCAGGCGGTGCGCGGCCGCACCGCGCTGAACCGCAACCTCAACCGCACCGTCACCGCCGCGCTGGGCGATGTGGATGTGGTGTGGTTTCTGGTCGAAGCCGGCAAGTTCGGCCTGGACGACGCCAAGGTGCTGGCGCTGATGCCGCCCGACAAGCCGGTGTTCCTGGTGGCCAACAAGCTCGACCTGATCACCCGCCGCACCGACGTGATGCCCTGGCTCAAATCGATGCAGGAGCGCCATGCCTTTGCCGAATACGTGCCGATGTCGGCCACCCGGCCGGGCGATGTCGAGCGCCTGTTCAAGATCGTCGAGCCCTACCTGCCGGCCCAGGCCTGGCTTTACGAGGAGGACGCGCTCACCGACCGCAGCGACAAGTTCATGGCGTCCGAACTGATCCGCGAGAAGCTGTTCCGCCTGACCGGCGACGAGTTGCCCTACAGCGCCACCGTGGTCATCGACAAGTACGAGGAAGAAGGCAATCTGCGCCGCATCGCCGCCACCATCGTGGTCGAGCGCGATGCCCACAAGGGCATGGTGATAGGCGACGGCGGTGAGCTGATCAAGCGCATCGGCAGTGAAACCCGGGTCGAGCTGGAAAAACTCACCGGTTCCAAGGTCTTTATGGAGCTGTGGGTCAAGGTGCGCTCGGGCTGGGCCGACAGCGAAGAGCATCTGCGCTCCTACGGCTACGAGTAAACCGGCATGGTCAGCCGTGCCGGCCCCCAGCCCGCCTTTGTGCTGCACCAGTGGGACTGGAGCGAAACCAGCCTGATCCTGGACCTGTTCACGCGCGACCGGGGCCGGTTGGCGGTGGTGGCAAAGGGTGCCAAGCGGCCCTATTCGCAGCTGCGCCCGGTGCTGATGCCCTTCCAGCGGGTGCTGGTGCTCACCGGCAAGGCCAGGGCCGAGGAGGGGGCCGACATCCTCACCCTGCGCTCGGCCGAATATGCCGGCGGCGGCAGCGCGCTGCCATCGTCCCGGCTGTTTGCCGGCTTCTACCTCAATGAGCTGCTGATGAAGCTGCTGGCCCGGGCCGACCCGCATGAGCGCTTGTTCGATGCCTATGCCCAGACCCTGCAGACCCTCAGCCAGGGCGATGAAGAGCCGGCACTGCGCGCCTTCGAGCTGTTGCTGTTGCGCGAGACCGGGGTGTTGCCGGCGCTGGGCCTGAGCACCCGCACCCAGCTGCCGGTGCAGCCTGGGCGGGCCTATCAGTTGCACGCCGAGGCCGGCCTGAACCCGACTGCGGCGCCCGGCGGCGTGGACGGCGCGGTCTGGCTGGCGCTGCAGCAGGCGCTGGACCGTCACGACCTGGACACGCTGGCACAGGCTGCGGCCAGCGCGCTGGCCCTGCTCAAGCCCCAGCTGCGGGCCCTTCTGGCCTACCACCTGGGTGCGTCGGTGCTGCGCACCCGGCAATTGATGCAGGACCTGCGCCGCCTGCTGGACCCGCTCACGCCGGCGCCGCTGGCGATGAACGACACTCTGGCCGCAGCCCCCCTTACCGTCGATCCAGGCCCGCCATGAACCCGCTTGTCGCCCCCGAAGCCCAGCACCGCGGCCACCGCACGGCCTTGTCGGTCAATGTCAACAAGATCGCGCTGCTGCGCAATACCCGCCACCTGGGCGTCCCGGACGTGGTGATGCTGTCGCGCCTGGCCCTGGAGGCCGGCGCCCAGGGCATCACCGTGCACCCGCGGCCCGATGCCCGGCACATCCGCGAGCAGGATGTGTTCGATCTGGCCGGCCTGCTGCAGCAGTGGCCGCAGGCCGAGTACAACCTGGAGGGCAACCCGCTGCACAACCTGATGCCCTTGTTGCGCACGCTGGCCCAGCGCGGGCAGGCGCCCCGCCAAGTCACCTTCGTGCCGGATGGCGAAGGCCAGTTCACAAGCGACCATGGCTGGCAGTTTCCGCAGGACCTGGCGCGCCTGCAGCCGCTGGTGGCCGAGGCCCAGGCCCTGGGGGTGCGGGTCAGCCTGTTCATGGACCCGGACGCCCGCCAGATGGCCGGCGCCCGGGCCACCGGGGCCGACCGGGTGGAGCTCTATACCGAGACCTATGCCAGCGCCTGGGGCACCGACCGGCAGGCTGCGGTGTTGGCCGGCTTTGTCGACGCCGGCCAGGCGGCGCTGGCCGCAGGCCTGCAGATCAATGCCGGTCACGATCTGAACCGCGACAACCTGGCCGATTTTCTGCAGGCTGTGCCCGGCGTGCTCGAGGTCTCGATCGGCCATGCGCTGGTCGCCGATGCCCTGCTGCTGGGTCTGCCCGAGACGGTACGGGCCTACCAGGCCTGCATCCAGCGCGCCTTTGCGCCGGCCGGCCGATGATCATCGGCATCGGCACCGACATCTGCGACATCCGCCGCCTGCGCGCCACCCTGGCGCGCCGGGGCGAGCGCTTTGCGGCCAAGGTGCTGGGCCCGCAGGAACTGCAGGTCTTCCAGGCCCGGCGCGCCCGGTCCGAGGCCCGCGGAGTGGCCTACCTGGCCACCCGCTTTTCGGCCAAGGAGGCCTTCTCCAAGGCCGTGGGCCTGGGCATGCGCATGCCCATGAGCTGGCGTGGCTGCGAGATCCTCAACCAGCCCGGCGGCGCGCCCTATATCCTGTTGAACGGTGGCCTGGCCACCTGGTTCGAGTCGCGCGCGCTGCGCGCCCATGTCACCGTCACCGACGAAGCCGATTACGCCGCCACCTTCGTGGTGGTCGAGAAAGTCAATCCGCCATGAGCCGAAAAGCCGCCCCACCCGCACCCACCGCAGCGCCCGCTGCCGCACCGACCAGCGCCGCGCCGGCCAACCCGGGCCATGCCCCGGTGGTGCTGGACATCGCCGGCCTGCAGCTCGATGACGCCGACCGCCGCCGCCTGGTGCATCCGCTTACCGGCGGGCTGATCCTGTTTGGCCGCAACTGGCGCGACCGGGCCCAGCTCACCGCGCTGACGGCCGAGATCAAGGCGATCCGGCCCGATCTGCTGATCTGTGTCGACCACGAGGGCGGTCGGGTGCAGCGTTTCCGCAGTGACGGCTTCACCCACCTGCCGCCGATGGCCGCGCTGGGCGAGTGCTGGATGCGCGACGCGATGGCCGCCACCAATGCCGCCACGGCGGCCGGCTATGTGCTGGGGGCCGAGTTGCGCGCCTGCGGGGTGGACCTGAGCTTCACCCCGGTGCTGGACCTGGACCATGGCGGCAGCGGCGTGATCGGCGATCGCGCCTTCCACCGCGACGCCCGGGTGGCGGCCCTGCTGGCCAAGAGCCTGATGCACGGCCTGCTGCAAGCCGGCATGGCCAATTGCGGCAAGCATTTTCCCGGCCACGGTTTTGTCAAGGCCGACAGCCATGTGGCGGTGCCGGTGGACAAGCGCAGCCTCAAGGCCATCCTGGCCGACGATGCCAAGCCCTATGAATGGTTGTCGGCCAGCCTGTCCAGTGTGATGCCGGCGCATGTGATTTACCCGAAGGTGGATGCGCTGCCTGCGGGTTTTTCCGAGCGCTGGCTGCGCCACATCCTGCGCGGCGACCTGGGCTTCCAGGGCGCGATCTTCAGCGACGACCTCAGCATGGAGGGCGCCAAGGTGGCCGGCGGCCCAGTAGACGCGGCGCTGGCCGCGTTGGGCGCCGGTTGCGACATGGTGCTGTTGTGCAACCAGTCTATCGACGGCGGGCGGGCGGTGGATGCCCTGCTCGACAGCCTGCACCAGGCCTGGCTGCAGGGCCGTTGGCGCCCGGACGGCGACAGCGAGGCCCGGCGCCTGGGCCTGCTGCCGCTGTCACCGCCGCTGCCCTGGGACGAGCTGATGCACGAGCCGGCCTACCAGCATGCGTTGGAGCTGTTGCCCTGACCTGGCCTGCGGCGCGCCCGCTCAGGCCGGGTAGCGCTGCTGCAGCCAGTCGATCAGGGTGCGCAGGGTCTGGGCTTCGCCGCCGGCGGGCCGGCCGGGGCGGCTGGCATCGTTCCAGGCATACAGGTCGATGTGCAGCCAGTTCAAGCTCGCTGGCACGAAATCGGCCAGGAACAAGGCCGCATTGATCGCCCCGGCCTGCGGCCCGCGGCCGGTGTTGACGATGTCGGCGATGTCGCTCTCGATGCCCGGGTGATAGTCCTGCCACAGGGGCAGGTGCCACAGGGGGTCGTGCAGCGCCAGGCCGCGGTCCACCAGGGCCCGGGCTTGCGCCATGTCGCGGCAGAACAGGGCCGGCAACTGGCCGCCCAGGGCCACCCGTGCCGCGCCGGTGAGGGTGGCCATGTCGATCAGCACATCGGGCTTGGATTCGGCCGCGTAGGCCAGTGCGTCGCACAGGATCACCCGGCCCTCGGCATCGGTATTGCCGATCTCGATCTGCAGGCCTGACCGGGTCTTGAACACATCGCCCGGGCGGTAGGCATTGCCGGCGATCGCGTTTTCTACCGCCGGCACCAGCAGCTTGAGCCTGACCGGCAGCCGCAGGGCCATCACCAGCGCCGCCAGGCCCAGGGCATTGGCCGCGCCGCCCATGTCCTTCTTCATCTGGCGCATGCCGTCGGCGCCCTTGATGTCCAGGCCGCCGGTGTCGAAGCACACGCCCTTGCCCACCAGGGTCAACAGCGGCGCGTCCTTGGCCAGGCCAGGCGCGGCCCAGTTCAGTTCGACCAGGCGGGGTGCCTGCGTGGCGGCGCGGCCCACCGCGTGTATGGCCGGAAAATTGGCCTTGAGCAGGGCGTCGCCCACCGTCTGCTTGTATTTCGCACCATGCTGCTTGGCCACCGCCTTGATCGCATCGGCCAATTGGCCGGGGCCCATGTCCTCGGCCGGGGTGTTGACCAAATCGCGTGTGGCGGCGATGGCCTGTGCCAGCAGCAGGCCCTGGCTGGCGCCCGGGCTGGCCGGCAACTGCAGCTCGGCTGGCGCCCGGCGCGCGGCCTTGTAGCGCGTGAAGGCATAGGCGCCCAGCTGCCAGGACAGCGCGGCGGCCTGCGGGTCGGGTGCCAGACCGGCGTCGCCCAGGCAGTAGCGCCCGGCGGGCAGGCTGCGCGGCAAGCTGGCCAGGGCCCAGGGGTGGTCGGCCGAGCGCACGCCGGCCCATACCGCCTGCAGCCGGCCTTGCTCATCGGGGATCAGCGCATGGCTGTCGGGTGCGCCTTTGAAGCCCAGGGTCTCCAGCCACTGGCGGCTGGCTGCCGGCAGGCCGCTGGCGATCTGGCTGAAATGGCGGCTGTCGGTCAGGTGCACCGGCACACAGTGGGGGGCAGGCTTCTTGAGGATGACGGTCATGGCGGGCGGGGTAGCGGCTGAACGGGCATTCTCGCGCCCATGAAAAAAGCCGCCAGGGCAGAGGCCATGGCGGCGGGGTCTACAGCATGGCCAGGCACCGGGCCTGGCCTGGTTTCAGGCCTGGGGGCCGGCCGCCGCGTGGGTCTCGAAGGGCAGCTTCAGTTGCGACAGGTCCTTGCGGGTTTCCACCAGCACCAGCGGGCCATCGTCAACCACCACCCGGGCCGGGCGCTCGCGCGGCACGCGCACCGGCGCGGGCTCGGCAGCCATCGCGGCCTGGGCCGCGCGGATCTTCTCGGCATCCGAGTTGATCCACTGCAGCCCCGAGCCTTCGGCGATCTGCTGCAGCGTCTCGATCGGCAGCTCGAAGGCCGGGCCGACCGGTGCGGCTGCGGCCAGGGGCTGCAGCGGTGCGGCCACCGCAGGGGCCAACGGCGCGGCGACCGGCGCTGCTTCGGGCAGGGCGGCAGCCGGTGCTTGTGGCATCGGGTCGGCCTGGGCCAGCACCGGGGCCGGCTGCGGAGCCGACTGCGGGGCTGACTGCGGGGCTGACTGCGGGGCTGTGTCGGTGCCGGCATCGGCGCTCAGGTCGGCCGGTGCGGCCTCGTCGCGGCGAGCCCGGTCACGGCCTCGGCCACGGCGCCGGTTGCCCCCCTCGCGAGCCTCGCCCTCGGGCTGTTCGCCGGCGCCGGCGTCTGCCGCCCTGGCGTCAGCCACCGGGGCATCGGCCGGCCGGTCTGCGGCCGCCACCGGGTCAGCCGGGCCGGCAGCCAGGCCGGCATCAGCGCCAGCAGCATCGGCCTGGGCCTCGGCCGGCAACTCGTTGCCTGCCTCGTCACGGTTGCCGCGCCCGCCGCGGCGGCGGCGGCGGCGGCGCTGCTCGTCGCCAGCGCTGTCGCCTGCATCGGCGGCCGGGTCATGGGATGGGCCTTCATTTGCCGCCGGGTCGGCCAGCGGCGTGGCCAGGGCTTGCTGATCGATCAGGTCCTGCTGGCGCGGATCGCGGTCGGCGCGCGGGCTGCGACGCGGGCTGTCGTCCATTGCGCGATTGCTGGTTTCAGCTTGGGCACCGGTGTCGCCGTCGGGGCGGTCGCCGCGTTCACCGCGGCGACCATCACGCCGGCCCTCCGGACGGCTGTCCGGCCTGTCGCTGCGCCCTTCCGGGCGGGCTTCGGCACGCGGCGGGCGCTCGCCGCGGCTGTCCGGCCGGCTTTCGCCACGGCCTTCGGTGCGTGCGTCGGGGCGGGGCTCGCGGGCTTCCCGGGGCTCACGGGCCTCGCGCGGCTCGCGCGCTTCAGCAGGCTTGCCATCGCGGTTGCGGCCACCGCGTTCGCTGCGGCCGCCACGCTCGCCACGCCGGCCGTCGCGCTTCTCGTCGCGGCGGCTGTCGGGTTTGTCGGCTGGCTTGGCCACCATCGGAGTGGCAGTCGCTGGCAGCACGGCTGGCGCCGGTGCGGCCACCGCGGCCGGGGCCGCGACAGGCGCACCGAACAGCTTCTTGACCCAGCCGAAGAAGCCGCTGCCGGCCGCCGGCGCGGGCGTGGCCGCCACCCAGCTGGGGGCTGTCGGTGCTGCTGCCGGTGCGGCCATGGCTGGCGCTGCCGGGCTGGCCGCCACCGCGACCGGCTCGGCCGCCTTGGGCGCCGCCACCGGGGCCGGCTGGTCAGGCAGCAGGCCTTTGATCACCGGCTCCTGCTTGGCCTTGGACTTTTCGCGCCGGCTGATCGAGACCTCGTCCTCGGGCTCCTCGATCATGGTGTAGCTGGCCTGCAGGTTTTCCAAGCGCGGGTCGTCGTGGCGCAGGCGCTCCAGCTTGTAGTTGGGGGTCTCGAGGTGCTTGTTGGGCACCAGCAGCACGGTGCAGCGCTGCTTCAACTCGATCTTGGTGATCTCGGTGCGCTTCTCGTTCAGCAGGAAGCTCACCACCTCCACCGGCACCTGCACATGCACCGCGGCGGTGTTGTCCTTGAGCGTCTCCTCCTGGATGATGCGCAGGATCTGCAGCGCGCTCGACTCGGTATCGCGGATATGGCCGGTGCCGTTGCAGCGCGGGCAGGTGATGTGGTTGCCTTCGCTCAGCGCCGGGCGCAGGCGTTGACGGCTGAGTTCGAGCAGGCCGAACTTGCTGATCGAGCTGAACTGCACCCGCGCACGGTCTTGCCGCATCGCGTCACGCAGGCGCTGCTCCACCTCGCGGCGGTTCTTGCTCTCCTCCATGTCGATGAAGTCGACCACGATCAGGCCGCCCAGGTCGCGCAGGCGCATCTGGCGCGCGATTTCGTCGGCGGCTTCCAGGTTGGTGCGGGTGGCGGTCTCCTCGATGTCGCCGCCGCGGGTGGCGCGGGCCGAGTTGACGTCCACCGAGACCAGGGCCTCGGTGTGGTCGATCACGATCGCGCCGCCGGCCGGCAGGTTGACGGTGCGCGAGAAAGCGGTCTCGATCTGGTGCTCGATCTGGAAGCGGCTGAACAGCGCCGCGTCGTCGCGGTAGCGCTTGACCCGTGCGGCCGACTCGGGCATCACGTGGTTCATGAACTGCTGGGCCTGCTCGAAGATGTCGTCGGTGTCGATCAGGATCTCGCCGATGTCGGACGTGAAGTAATCGCGGATCGCTCGGATCACCAGCGAGCTTTCCTGGTAGATCAGGAAGGCGCCCTTGCCGGCCTTGGACGCGCCGTCGATGGCGCTCCAGAGCTTGAGCATGTAGTTCAGGTCCCACTGCAGCTCGGGCGCGCTGCGGCCGATGCCGGCGGTGCGGGCGATCAGTGACATCCCCTTCGGGTAATCGAGCTGTTCGAGGTTTTCCTTGAGTTCCTCGCGGTCCTCGCCCTCGATGCGGCGGCTCACGCCACCGCCGCGCGGGTTGTTGGGCATCAGCACCAGGTAGCGGCCGGCCAGGCTGACGAAGGTGGTCAGCGCCGCGCCCTTGTTGCCGCGTTCCTCTTTCTCGACCTGGACCAGCAACTCCTGGCCCTCGCGGATCGCGTCCTTGATGCTGGCGGTCTTGAGGTCGATACCCTCGCGGAAGTATTGGCGCGAGATCTCCTTGAAGGGCAGGAAGCCGTGGCGGTCTTCGCCGTAGTCGATGAAGCAGGCCTCCAGGGACGGCTCGACCCGGGTGACGATGGCCTTGTAGATGTTGCCCTTGCGCTGTTCGCGCCCTTCGATCTCGGTTTCGAAGTCGAGCAGTTTTTGCCCGTCAACGATGGCCAGGCGCCGCTCTTCCGGCTGCGTGGCATTGATCAGCATGCGTTTCATGTGCACTCCAAACGCGCCTGTCTGCGTCAGCCGCAGACAGGCCTTGTCCGATCACCCGGCTGGCACGGGGGCCAGGCCAGGCGATCTGTTCCGATGCACGAGCAACGTGAAAAGCCGGAGAAGGAACCGCCCTGGGCTGCTTGATCGCCAGGCGATCAGGGCTGCAGCGGGGCCGCGTGCGACAAAGTCTTGCGGGTGGGCGGCACCGCTCGCTCCGGTCCCCGCGCGTGACGCGGGGCGTACACGTCGTCCAAGGACAAGGCCACACCGGCCTGGGGCCGGGGCAATGTCCACACGCCGTCAGGCGTGCGACCCGTCAGGCCTTTTGACCTGGTCGGGTGACGTGGGGGGTGGAGGGGCGGCATGCGGACCCGGGGGGGCTTTGACGCGAACCCCAGGCCGTCGACAGCGGACGATCTGGGCTTCATGACCTTTTGTTCTTCCCTTTGACGGGACGGCTGTGACGACGTGTCTCTTCCAACCGGCCAGCGTGGCCGCCGCATCACTTGGGGATTTGCGGCCTGCCGCGCCGGGCGCGGGTGTTGCATCAACGCTTTTTGACGCCGGGTAAGGCGCCGTGCCACGATAGCACCGGGCATGCCCGGGTAAACTCTGAATAATCAAGCACTTACGGCTCAATCGTGGCTCGGATCATTATAAGCAGCAAACTGCAGGCCGGCCGCCACGCTGAAACCCCCGCCGGCGCAGCCCCGGTGGCTGCCCCGGCCGCCGCCCAGGTGCGCCGCCTGCGGGTGGACGAAGCCGGCGAGGGCCAGCGCCTGGACAACTTCCTGATCCGCCTGCTCAAGGGCGTGCCCAAGACCCATGTCTACCGGGTGATCCGCTCGGGCGAGGTGCGCATCAACAAGGGCCGGGCCGGCGCCGACACCCGGCTGGCCCTGGGCGACGAGGTGCGCGTGCCGCCGGTGCGGGTTTCCGCAAGTTTGGCCGACCAGCCGGCCGACGCCACGCCGGCGCGCGAGTTTCCGATCCTGTTCGAGGACGAACACCTGCTGGCCATCGACAAACCCGCCGGCGTGGCGGTGCACGGCGGCTCGGGCGTGAGTTTCGGCGTGATCGAGCAGCTGCGCCAGGCGCGGCCGCAGGCCAAGTTCCTGGAACTGGTGCACCGCATCGACCGCGAGACCTCGGGCATCCTGCTGCTGGCCAAAAGGCGCAGCGCGCTGGTGGCACTGCAGGAGCAGTTTCGCAACCGTGACACCGGCAAGACCTATGCGGCGCTGGTGGCGGGCGCTTGGCCGGCCCGGCTCAAGGTCATCGATGTGGCCCTGCACAAGACCCTGGATGGCCGCGGCGAGCGCCATGTGCTGGCGGTGCCTCAAGACCACCCCGACGGCCGGCGCGCGATCAGCCTGGTCAAGGTGGTGCAGGCCTTTGCCGGCTTCAGCCTGCTGGACGTGACGATCAAGACCGGCCGCACCCACCAGATCCGGGTGCACTTGGCCCAGGCCGGCCATGCCATCGTGGGCGATCCGAAATACGGTGATTTCGCGCTGAACAAGCAGTGGGCCCGGGGCGAAGGCCTGGCCGGCCTGCGCTTCGAGCGCATGTTCCTGCATGCCCGGCTGCTGGCCTTTGACCACCCGGCCAGCGCTGAGCGTCTGACCCTGCAGGCCGCGCTGCCGGCGGCTTGCACGGCCTTGCTGGGCCGCCTGGCCCAGCCCCATTGAGCGCCGCTGCCCCGCCGCGCGGCCCCCCACCCGATCTCAAGCCCCCATTGCCATGGCCTTGCCGACACCCCTGCCGCGCCGTTTCGACCTGATCGTCTTCGATTGGGACGGCACCTTGTTCGATTCCACCGCGCTGATCGTGCGCTGCATGCAATCGGCCTGCGCCGACATCGGCGTGGCCGTGCCCAGCGCCGAGCGCGCCGCCTATGTGATCGGCCTGGGCCTGCGCGATGCGCTGCAGCATGCGGTGCCCGGGCTGCCCGAATCGCGCTACCCGGAGCTGGGCCGGCGCTACCGCCACCATTACATGGCCAGCCAGCATGATCTGGTGCTGTTCGACGGCACCCTGGCGATGTTGCAGCGGCTCAAGCAGCGCAAGCACTGGTTGGCGGTGGCCACCGGCAAGAGCCGCGCCGGTCTGGACGAGGCCTTGCACGATGTGCAGCTCCAGGGCCTGTTCGACGCCACCCGCACCGCCGACGAGACCGCCGGCAAGCCGCATCCGCTGATGTTGCAGCAATTGATGGCGGAGTTTGGCGTGGCCGGCGAGCGCACCTTGATGATCGGCGACACCACCCATGACCTGCAATTGGCGCTGAATGCCGGCACGGCCAGTGTCGGTGTGAGCTTCGGCGCCCATGCGCCGGACGCCTTTGCCGCCTTGGGTCCGCTGCATGTGGCACATTCCACCGCCGATCTGCAGCAGTGGCTGCTGGCCCATGCCTGATCCGGTGCCATCGGCGGGCCGGCCCCTGTGCGCGGCCGACGCACTGGTCGAGCGCGGCCCGGCGCTGCTGTTCGACGTGCGCCTGTGGGGCCAGCCCGCCCGGGCCTTTGCCTTGCGCTTTGACGGCAGGCTGGTGGCCTATGTCAACCGCTGCGCCCATGTGCCGGTCGAGATGGATTGGCGGCCCGGGGATTTTCTCGACCATGACAAGCGCTGGATCGTCTGTTCCATCCACGGCGCCAGCTATGAACCGGCGGACGGCCGCTGCGTGGGCGGCCCCTGCGGCCGGTCGCGCCTGATCCCGGTACAGATCGACGAGCAGGCCGGGCAGGCCTGTTGGTATCCTTCCGCCGATGTGCGTGCGCCGCTCGCGCCCGCCGCCCCTGCCCCCGAAAGCCCCCCATGACCCCGCCCGACGACGCTGTGCCCGCTGCTTCGCCCCCCTCACCGGCGGTCCCCACCGCGCCCGCGCCGGCGGCCAGCCTGGCGCCAGCTGGCGTCGGCAATGTCGAACTGGCCCAGGCCGTGCAGGCCCTGGCCGGCGATTTGATGAACGAGCGCCGCACCGACCGGCGCTGGCGCGTGTTCTTCCGCGGGGCCTGGCTGTTGCTGGTGCTGGGGCTGCTGTGGTCGCTGCTGTCCGGCCGCCAGCACCACAGCTCGCCCACCGGGCCGCATACCGCGCTGGTCGATCTGCGCGGCGAGATCGGCGCCGACACCGAGGCCAGCGCCGAGCAGATGATGGCCGGCCTGCGCAATGCCTTCGAGGTCAAGGCCGCCACCGCCGTGGTGCTGCGCATCAACAGCCCGGGCGGCAGCCCGGTGCAGTCGGGGTTGATCAATGACGAGATCCACCGGCTCAAGAAGCTGCACCAGAAGAAGGTCTATGCGGTGGTCGAAGAGGTCTGCGCCTCGGGCGCTTATTACGTGGCGGTGGCCGCCGACGAGATCTATGTCGACAAGGCCAGCATCGTCGGCTCGATCGGGGTGCTGATGGACGGCTTCGGTTTCACCGGGCTGATGGAAAAGCTCGGTGTCGAGCGCCGCCTGCTCACCGCCGGCGAGAACAAGGGCATGCTCGACCCCTTCACCATCCAGAACCCGCGCCAGCGCGCCTATGCCCAGGCGATGATCGACCAGGTGCACCAGCAGTTCATCAAGGTGGTGCGCGACGGCCGCGGCGCACGCTTGAAAGAGACCCCCGACACCTTTTCGGGCCTGTTCTGGAATGGCGAAGAGGCCGTGCGCATCGGCCTGGCCGACAAGGTCGGCAGCCTCGACTACGTGGCCCGCGAGGTGATCAAGGCCGAGGAGGTGGTTGATTACACCCCGCGCGAGAACGTGGCCGAAAAGCTGGCCAAGCGATTTGGGGCGTCGATCGGCGAGGGCGCGATGCGCAGCGCGGGCGCGCTGTTCCGGCTGCGCTGAGCCCGTGCCGGGGCTGGGGCGGATGGCCGACGGAGCAAGGGCTTGAGTCGGGGCGCATGGCGCGGGCCTGGCGCGGCCCCTGCGGGCCTGGCCTGGGCGGCGCTGCTGGCGGCCTTGCTGGGGCTGGCGGCCTGCAGCGAGTCACCGGCCGAACGGCTGGCCCGCGCGCGCGCGCTGGTGGATGCCCAAGACCGCGCCGGCGCCATCGTGGTGCTGAAGTCGGTCATCCAGGACGAGCCCGAGCTGGCCCCTGCCCGCCTGCAACTGGGGCTGCAATTGCTGGACGAGGGCGAAGTCGAAGGGGCCCGGATCGAGCTCGAGCGGGCCTTGGCGCTGGGCCAGCCGCTGGCGGATGTGGCGCCTGCGCTGGCGCGCGCCCTGCTGGCTGCGGGCCAGCCCCGGGCCGTGATCGGGCAGTTTGGCGACCTGAAATTGCCGCAGGCTGAAGCCGCGGCCGAGCTCTACTGCATGCTGGCCCAGGCCCATGCCACGCTGGACGAGCTGCCGGCCGCGCGTGCCAGCCTGGCCCAGGCTTTGCAAGCCGTGCCGGGGCACGCAGGGGCGCTGCGCCTGTCGGCCCGGGTGGCCGCCGTGGCCGGCGATCCGGCCGGGGCCTTGAAGACGGTGGGCGAGTTGCTGGCGCGCCACCCGGGCAATGCCGAAGGCTGGGTGCTCCAGGGCGACCTGCTGGCCCAGCGCCAAGCCCCGCCAGACGCCGTGATCGCGGCCTATCGGCAAGCCCTGCAGGTGCAAGCCCGGCATGCGCCAGCCCATGCCGCCTTGATCTCGCTGTACCTGACGCAGCGCGACACACCCGCGGCCCGCAGCCAGCTGCAGGCCTTGCAACAGGCCTTGCCCGGCCATCCGCAGACCGCCCTGTTCGAGGGCCAGCTGGCTTTCATCGACGGCGATCTGCCACGCGCCCGCGACCGTTTCCAGACCCTGTTGCGGGGCAACCCCGGCAATCTCGTGGTGCTGCAATTGGCGGCCGCGCTGGAGCTGCGGGCCGGCGCACCGGTGCAGGCCGAGGCACTGCTGAGCAAGGCCCTGCAGCTGGCCCCCGAGTCCGCCTCGGTGCGACGCCTGCAGGCCCGCAGCCTGCTGTCCCTGGGCCAGGCCGGCAAGGCGCTGAGCACCCTGGAACCCCTGCTCGGCAAGTCCAGCAGCGACGTCGAGGCCCTGCAGCTGGCCGCCCATACCCAGCTGCTGGCGGGCGACGCTGCGGCAGCGGCCGCTGCCTTGGAGCGGGCGCGCGCGCTGCGCCCCCAGGACCCCCAATTGCGCACGGCAGCGGCACTGGCCCGGTTCGGGCGTGGCCAGGTCGACTCGGCGATTGCCGAGCTGCAGGCGGTGGCCGCGTCTGACAGCGGCCTGGACGCTGACTTGGCCCTGATCAGCGCCGAGTTGCGCCGCAAATCACCTGACGCGGCGTTGCAGGCCGTGGCGGGGCTGGAGCGCAAGCAGGCCGGCAAGCCCCTGGCGCCGCATCTGCGCGGCCAGGTGCTGCTGTTCAAGGGCGACGAGGCGGCGGCGCGGGCGGCCTTTGGCCAGGCCCTGGCCCGCGATGCCACCTACCTGCCGTCGGTGCTGGCCCTGGCCAGCCTGGACTTGCACGCCGGCCAGCCCGAGCGCGCGCGGGCCCGGCTGGATGCCTTGATCCAGGCGGTGCCCGACAGCAGCGCGGCCTACCTGGCGGCCGCCGAGGTGTTCGCGCGCAGCGGTGCCAACCGCGAGGAAGTGGCCGGGCTGCTCGACCGTGCAGTCCTGGCCCGGCCCGGCGACCGGGCGGCGCGCCTGGCCCTGATCGACCACCACCTGGGCACCCAGAACGTCAAGGCCGCACTGGACGCGGCCCAGGCGGCACTGACCCAGCTGCCGGACCAGGCCGACCTGCTGCTGCGCCTGGGGCAGGCCCAAGGCCTGCTGGCGGAATACCAGCAGGCGGCCAACACCTTCAAGCGCCTGGCCGCGCTGCAGCCGCGCAGCGCGCAGGCGCCCTTGTTGCTGGCCGAGGCCCAGGCCGCGTCGGGCGACCTGCCGGCGGCCTCGCGCAGTGCCCGGCGGGCGCTCGATCTGGCGCCCACATCACTGGCGGCGCGCAAGCTGGCGATCGGGCTTGCCTTGCGCCAGCAGCAGCCGGCGCAGGCCACTGCGCTGGCGCGTGAATTGCAGCAGCTGCAGCCCGCCGGTGCCAGCGGCCTGGTGCAGGAGGCCGAGGTCGAGATCAGCCAGAAACATTGGGACACCGCGCTGCTGCTGCTGCGCAAGGCCGTGGCCCTGGCCGACCCCGAGCAGGCGCCCGAGCGCCTGCACCATGTGCTGCGGCTGGCCGGCCGGACGGCTGAGGCCGACCAGTTTGCCGGGCGCTGGCAGGCCGACCATCCCAGGGACGCCCTGTTCCTGTTCTACCTGGGCGACCTGGCCCTGGCGCAGAAAGACCATGGCCAAGCCGAGGCCCGCTACCAGGCAGTGCTGCAGCTCAAGCCGGCGCATCCGCTGGCGCTCAACAACATCGCCTGGCTGCGTTTGCAGCAGGGCCAGCCCGGCGCCTTGGGGTTTGCCGAGCGGGCGGTGGCGGCGGCACCCAACAACCCGGCGCTGATGGACACCCTGGCCCTGGCGCTTGCCGCTGACAAGCAATGGCCCCGCGCCATCGCCCTGCAGCTGCGGGCATTGACGCTGCGCCCGACCGACGCCTTCATGCGCCTGAACCTGGCGCGCTTCTATGCCCAGTCGGGCGACAAGCGCCAGGCCAAGGCCGAGCTTGACCGGCTCGAGGCGCTGGGTGAGCGGTTCAGCCGGCAGGCCGAGGTGGCCGCGCTCAGCAAGAGCCTGGGCGGGCGCCCCTGAGCCGCCTGCGCCGGGGTGCGGCGGGGGTGCGCGCCGGCATTGCCGCAGCAGGCAGTGTCAGCCGCAGGGCAGCACCGGCCCGCCCTCGCGCTTGTAGGCCACCACATGGTCGATCTCCAGGCGGATGCCGATGCGCTCGCCGATCGCATGGTTGTGGTGCGAGGGCACCAGCGACAGCACCGTGGCGCCGCTGTCCAGGCGCAGGGTGTAGAGGAATTCGGCACCGCGAAAGGCCTTGGCCAGCACCTGGGCCGTGACCGGGCTGGCGTCGTCATGGACCACGTCGTCCGGGCGCAGCAGCACATCGACCAGGCAACCGGTGTCGCACAGGTCGCCATGCTCGGTGCAGTGGATGGGCTCGGGGCTGTCCAGCAGGCCCAGCTCCATGCGGATGTGGTGGCCCTGCTGCACCGTGCCGGGCAGGAAGGCGCCCTGGCCGACAAAATCCGCCACGAAGCGGTTGCAGGGCTGGTGGTAGAGCCGGTAGGCGCTGTCCCATTGCTGGATGTGGCCGCCGCTCATGATGCCGATCTCGTCGGCGATGGCAAAGGCCTCGTGCTGGTCATGCGTGACCAGCAGGGCGGTGGTGCCGGCGGCCTTGAGCAGGGCGCGCAGTTCGCCGCCCAGGCGCTCGCGCAGTTCGATGTCGAGGTTGCTGAAGGGCTCGTCCAGCAGCAGCAGGCGCGGCGAGGGCGCCAGCGCGCGGGCCAGCGCCACCCGCTGCTGCTGGCCGCCCGACAACTCGTGCGGATAGCGTGCGCCGGCGCCGCCCAGGCCCACCGTGTCCAGCATCTCGGCGCTGCGCTGGGCGGCGTCGGCGCGCCCGCGCAGGCCGAAGGCCACATTGGCGGCCACCGTCAGGTGCGGGAACAGCGCGTGATCCTGGAACACCATGCCGATACGGCGCAACTCTGGCGCCACCAGGCGGCCGGGCTGGCTGACGATCTCGCCGTCAAGCCAGACCCGACCGGCCAGCACCGGCTCGAAGCCGGCCACGGCGCGCAGCACCGTGGTCTTGCCGCAGCCCGAGGGGCCGAGCAGGCAGCCCACGGTGCCGCGTGCCAGGCACAGTGAGAAATCCTCGATCACCGGTTTGCGGCCATAGGCCACGGCCAGGTGGTCCAGCTTGAGCCAGGGCGTTTCGGTCGAGTTCATGCAGGCGGGATCATAGGTCCGGCCTGGCGGCCGCCGGCCGCACCGGGCAGGCCGGTCGATACACTGGCGGGTTGTTGGCCGTTCCTGCCCTGGGCCATGCCAGACCACCGCCATCGTGCCCGCCCTGCCTGACCGCCCCTTGACCGACCCGACGCGCCGCCTGGCTGCCGCCCGGCCGTCTGGGCGGCCGGCCCCGCTGCTGTGGATCGCGCTGCTCACCGCGCTGCTGGTGAGCCTGCCGCTGTTGGCGGTGGTGGGCCAGGCCGGGGCTGGCGGCACTGCGGGTACCTGGGCCCACCTGGCCAGCACGGTCTTGCCGGACTACATCACCACCACCCTGGCGCTGTGCGCGGGGGTGGGCCTGGGGGTGCTGCTGCTGGGGGTGGGGTCGGCCTGGCTGGTGACGCGGCATGAATTCCCGGGCCGCGCCGTTTTCGAATGGGCCCTGGTGCTGCCGCTGGCCATGCCGGCCTATGTGCTGGCCTACACCTACACCGACCTGCTGCAATACGTCGGACCGGTGCAGACGGCCCTGCGCGAGGCCTTCGGCTGGCGCCGCGCGGACTACTGGTTTCCGGACGTGCGCAGCACCGCTGGCGCGGCGCTGATGTTCGCGCTGGTGCTCTACCCCTATGTCTACTTGCTGGCGCGCACCGCCTTTCTCGAGCGTGGCGGCGCGATGATCGAGGTGGCGCGCTCGCTCGGGCTGTCGCCCTGGCAGGGCTTTGTGCGGGTCTCGCTGCCCTTGGCACGCCCGGCCATCGCCGGTGGCGTGGCGCTGGCGCTGATGGAGACCCTGGCCGATTTCGGCACGGTCAGCTACTTCGCGGTGCAGACCTTCACCACCGGCATCTACCGGGCCTGGTTCGCGCTGGGCGATCGGGTGGCGGCAGCCCAGCTGGCCCTGGTCTTGCTTGCCTGCGTGATCGGGGTGCTGCTGGCCGAGCGCCTGAGCCGCGGCGCGCGGCGTTTCGCCGACCACAGCCTGCAGCGCGGTGCCAGCGCCCGGCTGGCGTTGGCGCCCGGCCGCGCCGCGCTGGCGGTGCTGGCCTGCGCGCTGCCGCTGACCGGCGGCTTCCTGCTGCCGGCCGGGCTGTTGCTGCGCATGGCCTTGAACGGGGGGGATGCGCAGTTCGGCGAGCGTTTCGTCGGCTTGGCCGGCAACAGCGTGCTGCTGGCCGGTCTGACCGCGCTGCTGGCGGTGGCCCTGGCCTTGCTGATCGCCTATGCCGCGCGGGTGCACCGTGGGCCGGCGATGCGCTGGGCCCACCGCGTGGCCGGTCTGGGCTATGCGCTGCCGGGTACGGTGATCGCGGTGGGCGTGTTGATACCGGTGACCCGGCTGGACCATGCGCTGGCGGCCCTGTTGCGCGAAGCCTTGGGCTGGCAGGTCGGGCTGCTGCTGACCGGCAGCATCGCCGCCCTGGTCTATGCCTGTCTGGTGCGTTACCTGACGGCCGCGCTGCAGGCGGTGGATGCCGGCCTGGCCAAGATCACGCCCAGCATGGACCAGGCCGCCCGCAGCCTGGGACACACCCCGGCGCAGGCCCTGTGGCGGGTGCATCTGCCGCTGTTGCGCGGCAGCACGTTGACGGCCGGGCTGCTGGTGTTCATCGATGTGATGAAGGAACTGCCGGCCACCCTGGTGATGCGGCCGTTCAACTTCAACACCCTGGCCACCCAGGCCTACACCCTGGCCGCCGACGAGCGCCTGGCCGAGGCGTCCACCGCCGCGCTGGCGATCGTGGTGGTGGGGCTGGTGCCGCTGGTGATCTTGTGCGGGCAGATCGCGCGCGGCCAGCGGGTCAGCGCCGGCTGAGGCGCTGACCCGCGCGCTCAGGCGCCAGGGCGCGGCGCGGTCGGCAGCGGATCCAGCGCCAAGCCGGTGCTGCCCAGGTCGGCGCTGCCCAGCAGGCGCGCGCTCAAGGCGGCCGCCTGCAGGCGGCGCTGGTAGCACTGCTCGGCATGGTCGCGTACCTGCTGGGCCCAGGGCAGGCGGGTCTGGGCGCTGCCATGTTCGGTCTCCAGCGCCAGGCGCTGGGCCAGCAGCCGGGTGCGGGCGGGCAGGTCGACCTCGTCAACGGCGCGCTCCAATGCCTGGCCGAGGCGTTCGCGCGCGGCGTCGGGCCGGCCCAGGCGCGTCAGCAGCAGCGCATCCACCCGCAGCACTTCGATGTGGCTGGCCCGCGAGATGCCGGGGTCGGACCGGGCGGTAGCCAGGTCGGCGGCGGCGGCCGCGTGTTGGCCCAGCAGGAGCTGGGCTTCGGCCCGATGGCACAGCGCTTCGGGCCGGGCCTCGGCCACCTGCCCGGTATGCGCGGCCAGCAGCGCCCGGTCTGCGGTGGCCAGGGCCTGGCGCAGCGCACTCTGCGCGGCCAGCGGCAATTGGCGGGCCTGGCGCTCCTGGGCGTGCGCGATCCAGGTCACGGCCAGGTGGTTGAGCAAGCGGGCCTGCACCGCGCGGCGCGCGGTCTTGCTGGCTTGCGAGACGGCCCGCTGCAGGGTGTGGATGGCCGGCAGGTACTGGTCCAGCAGGGCCAGCAGCAGGCCTTGTTCGGCCTGGGCCTGCTGCCGGGCTGCCGCAAGGCCCTGCTGCTCGGCCAGGCTGAGCGCGCAGGCCACCCAGGCCAGGCCGCGGGCCGGGTCGCCCATCGCCCCCAGCGCATGGCCCAGGGCAGTGCAGGCCCAGGCCGGTGTGGTGCGAGCCAGCGCCATGGGCAGCCGGTGCGGGGCGGATGGGCCGGCGCCCTGGCGTGCGGTCTCGGGCGGGGAGAACCAGGTCAGGGCCGACCCATAGCGGGCCAGGCCGGCCTGGTGTTCGCCACGCTGCAGCAGTGCGGTGCCTTCTAGCAGGTCGAGCATGGCGCGCTGGCGGTCAGACAAGGCCGGTGCGCCAGCCACCAGCGCGGCGGTCACCGCCAGGCGCGCCTGGCGCGCGGCCACCGCCAATTCGCCGCTGTCGGCCACCTGCCAGGCGGCCGACAGCGCATGATCGATGTCCGCCGCGCCGGGGCGTTCATCCTGGGCCGCTCGGCTCAGATCAGCGCCGGGACGCATGGCAGCGGGTGCGGACATCTTCACCACAAAGAGTTGGACGGGGGTACTCGATGGTATCGGCGGCGCTGCCGGCCTGGCGCAGAAATGCGCGGCTAATGTGTCTTTTGCCACACCCCGGGCCGCACGCCGGCCGCCGTGATAACCCCATAGGCGGTGATGCCCAGTGCCACCCCCAGGAAATGGCCATCGGTGCCGAGCGCAGGGATTTGCGCCAGCAGGCCGCCGCCCACGGTGGCGATCGACAGGCGCGCCAGCCCGGCCAGCACCGGTGCCGTCATGCGGCGCGCGCCCATCGACGCAAAGTACAGGGCCATGCCCAAGCCGAAGCCGCCAAAGGCCGGGCCGGTGTAGCGCAGCGCCCGCGCCGCCATCGCCACCACCTCGGCATCCTGGGTGAACAGCCCGGCAAAGAACGGTGCGCCCAACCCCACGCACAGGCCGATCAGGGCAGTGGCGGCGAGTGCCATCAGGCCGCCCTGCCAGGCGATGCGGCGCGCGCCGGGCCAGTCACCGGCACCCACGCTGCGGCCCACCAGGGCGGTCAAGGCCGAGCCCACGCCCCAAGCCAGCGGGATCACCAGAAACTCCAGCCGTGCCGCGATGCCATAGGCCGCCACGGCGGCCGGGCCCAGGTGTCGCAGTTGGGCGGTGACGATCACGGTGGTCAGGTTGGCCAGCAGCGCCAGGCCGGAAGCGACCGCGCCGACCGACAGGATCTGCACAAACAGGGCCCGGGTGGGCCGGCGCCGCCAGGCCGGCTGGAAGCCCGCCCGCCCGGCCTGCACCACCGCCAGCATCGCACAGGCGGCCAAGGCGTTGGCCAGCGCAAAGGCCAGGCCCAGGCCTGATAGCCCCAGGCCGGCAGGCTCGGCCAGCAGCCAGGACAGCAGCGGCATCGCCGCCCATTGCAGCCCCAGTACGCGGGCGGCCAGGCCGTGCCGGCCGGCGCCGCGCAGCACCGAGGCCAGGGTGTTGGTCCACCAGGCCGGCACCGCGCCCAGGCCGAACAGCCAGGCGGCATAGCCCCAGGCCGCCTGCTCGGCGGCCGGGCCGGCCACCCCGCGCAGCAGCGGCGCCGCGCCGGCCAGCATGCCTACCGCGAACAGGCTGCCGAAGGCGCTGGCAATCAGCATCGCATGCAGCACCAGGGCCGAGGCTTCGTCGCGGCGCTGGCCGCCGAGCGCGCGTGCCACCGCCGCCACCACGCCGCCGCCCATCGCCCCGGTGGACATCTGGGCCAGCAGCAGGGCAAACGGCAGCAGCACGGCCCAGCCCGCCAGCGCGGCCGTGCCCTGGCGCGCCGCCAGCACCGTCTCCACCAGCTGGGCGGCCACCTGCAGCAGCGACAGGGCCGAGGTCGGCGCCGCCAGGCGCAGGATCTGCCGCGCGACCGACGCGCCGGGCGCGCCGGCGACGGCGGCGCTCATGCGGACGATTCAGGGCAGGGCATGGCTGGCAATGTGGCACGGCAGGCCGCTGCCGCCTGTAGCCGGTGTGACTGTGCGGCCGCTGCAGCGCCCGGTTGATCCATCGCAAGGCCTGGCGGCGGCCGGTGGCCGACAGTGCCCCCATGCTGAACCCCGGCGCTGCTGCCAGCCGCAGGCAACGCCCCTCCACTGCCGACCCTGCACCATGCCCAGCATGAACGCCCCGCCCATCAGCCACGACGCCGGGTCTCGCCTGGCCGACAGCACTGCCGTGCCCCGACCCTTGCCGCTGCCGTTGCGCCTGCAAGGCGGGCAGCGGCCCCTGTCAGCCGGCCCGGGTGCAACGGCGTCGCCGGGCGGCGCGCTGGATGTCTGGGCCGACCTGCTCGGCGGCCAGGTGCTGGACCCGGCCGAGTTGCGCACGCTGGCCGAACTGGCCAGCGTGCGCCAGGTGCTGCAGGGCGAAACGGTGCTCAGCCGCAGTGTCCATGCGCTGGCCTTGGTGGCCCTGCAGGGGGGGGAAGTGGCCCTGGGTCTGCGCACCCAGGACGGCATTTTCCGGATCGAGCGCATCGTGCGTGGCCCGGCCTGGCTGGACCTGAGTTCGGCCTGGCTGGGCCTGCCGCATGGCATGGACGCCCAGGCCCTGGGGCCGGCGACGCTGGTGGAATGGCCGCAGGACGCAATGGCGCGGCGCCTGCCGCACTGTCCGGGGCTGGCCCTGCGCCTGATCCGCAGCCTGGCACGCGAGGCCCATGCGCTGGCCATGAACACCCACGAGTTGATGCACAAGGACGCGCCGGCGCGCCTGGCCCATTGGTTGCGCCAGCGCTGCGAACCGCTGCCGGGCCAGGCTGGCCAGGCCAGCGTCACGCTGCGCGACCGCAAGCGTGACCTGGCCTCGCAACTGTCGATCACGCCCGAGACCCTGTCGCGCCTGATGCGCAGCTTCAGCAGCCAGGGCGTGATCGAGGTGGCGGGCTACAGGGTGCGGGTGCTGGACCTGGCCGCGCTGGAGCGGCTGGCCCAGGACGGCTGATCAGGCCTCGGGCAGGGCGCGGCGCGCGCGCCAGCCCACCGCGCCCAGCCCGGCCAGCAGCATCAGCAGCGTGGCGGGCTCGGGCACAACGGCGGCAAACCCGAGTTGCACCCCCGCCACCCGCTGCAGCGCCACGGCGTTGCCGGGGCTGATGCCCAGGGCGGCGGCGGCCTGTTCGCCGGCCCCCAGCGATTGCGGGTCCAGCCCGGTGAGGCTGCCGAACAGGGTCAGTGCGCTGAGGTAGGACCCGTACAGGCTGGCATGGGTGCGGTCCAGCCATCACAGGTTGAGCGGCCCGCCGGCCGGCTCGGTATAGACACCGCTGGCATCGTAGAAGCCGGTCCCGCGGGCCAGGCCGGTGTCAACCGCGCGCTGGAAGGCGTCGCCCACTGGCACCACGCCGGCGAAACCGTTGGCGGCAGTGCCCAGGCTGTAGAAGGCGTCATGCATTTCAGTGGTCATGCCCGCCAAGGCGCTGTAGTACAGCGTGGCCAGGGCCGGCGCGCTGCCGCCGGTGACGCCGCCGGTGGGGTCGATGACCGGGCTGCCATTGGCGGTGGTCTTGTCCGGCGTGGTGATCCAGTGGCTTTCCACCATGTCGGGCCGGGCCCAGGTCTGCTCCAGATAGATCTGGGTGGCGGCGCTGAATCTGGTGTTGTTGACGATGGTTCGGTTTGTGGTGCAGTTGCCGCTGCTCAGGTTGGCGCCCGTGCCGGTGGTCTTGGTGCAGTTGCTCAGGCCACCGAACAAATCCTGCTCCTGGTAGCGGCGGGCGGCCGCACCGCTGACCGTGACGTCGGTGCCGGCCACCTTGCCGGTGTGGATGAAGCGCTCGAACTGCTTGGCATAGGCCTGGAAAACGGTGTTGGCCGCGTTCTTGCCGTGGCCCAGGGCCAGTGGCGCATCGCTCTGCTCTTGCAGCACCACCATGTCCCAGGTGGCGGTGGCCACGTTCTCGCGCAGCTTCCAGTCGCTGTTGGCGGTGTCCAGGAACTGCCCGCGCAGGCTGGCTGCATTGCGGGTGGACAGCGACACGTCGTAATTCAAGCCGGCCTGGTCGGTCATCTTCTTGAACACGCCCGGCACGCCGCCCCAGGGGTGGGGCTCGAACCAGCCTTGATTGGCCGTACCTTGCGGGTAGCTGTTGGTGCCGCTGGGGTTGATCGCGTTGAAGCCGGCGGTCAGGTCATGCACATTGGC
>JANNZD010000125.1:0-1694 GCA_031410435.1 Betaproteobacteria bacterium
AACGTGGGCTATGGCCTGAGCGTCACCGGCGTGGGCCGCGACGAGACCACCCGCCGGGCCCGGAACGCGCTGGCGCTGGTCGGGCTGGACGGCTTCGATGCGCGGTCGGTGAGCGAGCTGTCGGGCGGCCAGCAGCAACGCGTGGCGGTGGCCCGGGCGCTGGTGCTGGAGCCGTCGGTGATGCTGTTCGATGAGCCCTTGTCCAACCTGGACGCCCGGCTGCGCCGCAGCATGCGCGAGGAGATCCGCGCGCTGCAGCAGCGCCTGCAGCTGACCGTGGCCTATGTGACCCATGACCAGGCCGAAGCGCTGGCGGTGAGCGACCAGATCATCGTGATGGACCAGGGCCGCATCGCCCAGGCCGGCACGCCCCAGCAGCTCTACGAGCAGCCGGCCAGCGTCTTCGTCGCCGGCTTCATGGGCGAGGCCCTGCTGTTCGACGCCGAGGTACGCGCCGACGGCCAGGTGCAGCTGGGCCCGCTGTGCTTTGCGCCGGCGCGGCCGGTGGCGCCCGGCCCGGCTCAGGTGGCGGTGCGGCCCGAGGCATGGCGGGTGGGCCCGGGCGGCGGCAGCGGCCTGGCCGGCACCTTGAGCAAGACCGCCTACCTGGGCAGCCAGCGCGAGCTGAGCTTCGACACCGCGCTGGGCACGGTGTTCGTGGTGCTGCCCGAGTCGGCGCAGCGCTGGGCCCCGGGCGACGCTGCCACGCTCAGCTTAGGGCGTGGCGGCGTGTCGGTGGTGGCCGCGTGATGAGGGCGTGATGATGGCGTGACGAGGGCGTGAAGGGCTGGTAACCCGGCCGAAACCCGGGCGCGCTGCCAAGGGTTCTAATTGCGGCTGATCCCCAGCCGCGCCCAGGGCGAATCCCCATGAACCAGCTCGACCAGCTCAAACAGTTCACCACCGTGGTGGCCGACACCGGCAACTTCAAGCAGCTGGCGCAGTTTGCGCCGCGCGATGCCACCACCAACCCGTCGCTGATCCTGAAGGCGGTGCAGCAGCCCGATTACGCGCCGCTGCTGGCCGAGACCGTGGCCGCGCACCGCGGTGCGCCGCTGGACGCCATCGTCGACCAGGTGCTGGTGCGCTTCGGCCGCGAGATCCTGAAGGTGGTGCCCGGCCGGGTGTCCACCGAGGTGGACGCCCGCCTGTCCTTTGATGCCGCCGCCAACGTGGCGCGGGCGCGCCGCCTGATCGGCCTGTACCAGGCCGCCGGCATTCCGCGCGAGCGGGTGCTGATCAAGATCGCTGCCACCTGGGAGGGCATACAGGCCGCCCGCACGCTGGAGGCCGAGGGCATCCACTGCAACCTCACGCTGCTGTTCTCCTTTGCCCAGGCGGTGGCCTGTGGCGATGCCGGGGTGCAGCTGATCAGCCCTTTCGTCGGCCGCATCTATGACTGGCACAAGAAGCAAGCCGGCGCCAACTGGGACGAGGCCGCGCGGGCCGGCGTCAAAGACCCCGGCGTGCAGTCGGTGGCGCGCATCTACAGCCATTACAAGCGCTTCGGCATCCGCACCGAGGTGATGGGCGCCAGCTTCCGCAATGTGGGCCAGATCGTGGCGCTGGCCGGCTGCGACCTGCTGACCATCAGCCCCGAGCTGTTGGCACAGTTGCAGGCCAGCGACGCGCCGGTGCCGCGCCGGCTCGACCCCGCGCAGGCGCGGTCGGCCGACCTGCCCGCGCTGCACCAT
>JANNZD010000126.1:0-3868 GCA_031410435.1 Betaproteobacteria bacterium
TTGCAGCCCATCGTGGAGCGCCGCCTGGCGCAATTTCCGGCAGTGGCGCTGCTCGGGCCGCGTCAGGTCGGCAAGACCACGCTGGCCCAGGCGGTGGCTGCCAGCCATGCGGGTGCCTTGCTGCTGGACTTGGAGCGCGAGTCCGATCGAGCGGCCTTGGCGCAGCCCGAGCTGTTTCTGCCCCGCTACCGCGACCGCCTGGTGGTGCTGGACGAAGTGCAGGAGTACGGGCCGGCCTGATCGCGCAGCAGCCGCTTTGTGTGCGGGTGGTGATCGCTGAAGGTTTGAACCGCAGCCCAGGGGTGACGATGTATGATTCCAACTTACTATTCCTACTTTTCAAGCGTGATTCACGAGGAACAACCATGCATGTCACTGAGAAGGGCCAGGTCACCATCCCCAAGCACATCCGTGTGGCCGCGGGTGTTCTGCCCGGCAGTGAAGTGACGTTCGCGATCGAAGCCGGCAAGATCGTGATCAGCAAGCTGGCCAGCGGCATCAAGACCGACCGCCGCGAACAACTGCGCGTGGCGGCAGCGAAGGTGCGCCAGAGCATGAGCCCGGCGTTCAGGCAGATGGACGCCGCAGAAGTGATGGCTTTTCTGCGTGCCGACGACTCGGCCCCGGCGCACCGGCATGGCCAGCCTTAGCCTGTCAGGCTACGACGGCAGCGCGGGCTTTCTGGTCGACACCAACGTCTGGATCGATTGCATGGACCCAGCCAGCCCCTGGCACGCCTGGGCGGTTGATCAGCTTCAGGCCTGCAGCGAGCGTGCGCCGCTGCACATCAATCTGGTGATCTACACCGAGTTGCTGGTGCCCGAGCCCGCAGTCGACGCGCTCGACGCCCTGCTCGACGTATACGAGGCCCAGCGCAGCGCCTTGCCCTGGTCATGCGCCGCCTTGGCTGCCATGGCTTTCGGGCAATACAGACGCCGTGGGGGTCTGCGCCACGCACCGCTGCCGGATTTTTTCATCGGCGCGCACGCGGCGGTGTGCAATCTGGCCGTGCTGACACGCGATCCGACGCCCTACCGCAGTCATTTTCCGCGGCTGGAACTGGTCTGCCCGGGCTGAGCTGCAAACGGCTGCCTCAAGACGCTGATCCGACTCGCCGGCTGGGTCGCGCCAGCGTTGCGACCGCAATCGCCAGCTTGGTCACGTTCGACAAAGGCATCGCCATCGCGGCGGTCCGCGGCGCGGCCGGCAGGAACGTCGTCACCCTGGCATGACCGTCGGGCCTTCACGGTGTACGGTGAGCTTTCCATCCCGCCGGCGTCGGCCTTGGAACAACTGGACTGCAAAAGCATTGCAAATTGACTACCATTCGATCAAAATACAAGGATGTTGACCCGCTGTCTGCAGCCCATCGTGGAGCGCCGCCTGGCGCAATTTCCGGCAGTGGCGCTGCTCGGGCCGCGTCAGGTCGGCAAGACCACGCTGGCCCAGGCGGTGGCTGCCAGCCATGCGGGCGCCTTGCTGCTGGACCTGGAGCGCGAGTCCGATCGAGCGGCCTTGGCGCAGCCCGAGCTGTTTCTGCCCCGCTACCGCGACCGCCTGGTAGTGCTGGACGAAGTGCAGCACATGCCGCAGCTGTTCTCGGCGCTGCGCCCGGAGATCGATGCGCAGCGGCACCCGGGCCGATTCTTGTTACTGGGTTCGGCCTCTGGTGAGTTGCTGCGCCAGACTGGCGAGTCGCTGGCCGGCCGCGTGGCCTATGTCGAGCTGACGCCCCTGCTGGCCGCCGAACTGCCCACCGATCTGGGCACCCTGCAGACCCTGTGGCAGCGTGGCGGCTACCCGTTGAGCTACCTCGCTCCCGATGACGAAGCCGCCTTCCAGTGGCGGCAGGACTTCGTCCGAACCTTTTTGCAACGTGATCTGCCGGCGATGGGCTTGCGCGTACCCGCCGAGACCCTGCGCCGCTTCTGGACCATGCTTGCCCACCTGCAGGGCCAGATGTTCAACGCATCCCAGCTGGGCATGGCCCTGGGCGGCGCCTCGCACACCACCACCGCGCGCTACCTCGACACACTGGTCGACACCATGATGGTGCGCCGGCTTGCGCCCCATCTTGCCAACGTCGGCAAGCGCCTGGTCAAGTCACCCAAGGTCTACGTGCGCGACAGCGGATTGCTGCATGCGATGCTTGGGCTGTCTACGGTACGCGACCTGCAGGGTCACCCTGTGGCCGGCGCCTCCTGGGAGGGCTTCGTCATCGAGCAGTTTGCGGCCGCGCTGCCCGCCGGCGCGCAGATCGGCTTCTACCGCACGGCGGCAGGCGCCGAGCTGGACCTGGTGGTCGAATTCGGCGCCCACAAGATCGGCATCGAGATCAAGTTCTCGGCGGCACCCAAGCCTAGCAAGGGCTTCTGGCAATCGCTTCAGGATCTCGCGATCACCCGCGCCTTTGTCGTTGCGCCGGTATTGCGCCGCTACCCGTTGGCGCCTGGGGTGGACGTCGTGCCCATGTCGGACCTGCAGATGGTGGTGTCCGAACTTGGTGGTTGAGGGCCCTCACGCAGCTCAAGACGGCGGCCATGCTGCACTGCATCAACGACAAGATGGCATCGACCATCGGCCCGTTCAGTCGTGCAACCTGCCAGCGAACGACGAGGCAAGCGCCAAGAACGGGTTCAGATGTTTGTATCAGCGTCTACTTGCCGCCGCTTCGAGAACCCGCAACATGCGCAGACCCAGTTCGGCGCGGTCGTAACGGCCGGCTCCTGCCAGGCAACGCGTGCGGTAGCGTTGCAGGAGCGCGGGATCGGCCTTCAGCCGCAGCAGGCTGTCGACCAGTTGGTCGGCATTTTCCGGCTCGAACACCTCGCCCACGCCCTCTTGCCGCACGATGTCGGCCGACTCGCCGGCCACGCCGTGCAGAACCGGGATGCCCATGCCCATGCACTCGAACAGCTTGGACGGGATCACGGTGGTGAACAGCTCGGTGCGCCGCAGGTGGATGACCGACACATCCAGCAGCGACCAGTAGCGTGCCACTTCGTCCTTGGTGACGCTATCGACGAATACTAAGTTAGCCAGCCCCATGCGCAGCGCCTGCGCCTGCAAGTCGGCTTTGCGTGCGCCATCGCCCAGCAGCAGCAGGCGGATGTCGGCACCGTTGGGATGTGCGCGCAGGCGGTCAGCCGCTTCGAGCAGGGTTTCCAACGCATGCGCCATGCCGTGCGTGCCGATGTAGCCGGCAACGAACCTGCCTTCCAGACCCAACTGGCGCGTCATCTCGGCATCCTTGGGCCGTGGCGAGAAGCGGGTGATGTCCACGCCGTTGGTGACCACGTCGATCTTGTCGCCGTCGATGCCGCGGCCGACGAGTGTGCGCTTGAACGACTGCGTCACCGATACGATACGGCTGGCATGCCGGTACAGGAACAGCTCCAGCTTTTCCAGCCAGCGGATGGCGGTCGAGTCCTGCATCGCGCCGACGGCCTTGATCGATTCGGGCCACAGGTCGCGCAGCTCGAACACCCAGGGTCGGCGCTTGAGCAGACCCACCGCGTGCGCGGCGCAGGCGGTGAAGAACTGCGGCGAGGTGCCGACCACGATGTCGACTTTGCGCACCCCCAGACTGGCCAGCGTGGCGGTGGCCATGAAGCTCATGTAGTCGAGCACGCGGCGGGTGAAGCCTTCGTTGGCGGTGATGTAGCTCCAGACGCGGATGACGCGGATGCCGTCCATCGTCTCCTCCTGCCGCCAGGCGTTGCGGTAGCCGTCGAAAACGTGACCCTTGGGGAAGTTGGGCGCACAGGTGATCACGGTCACCTGGTGACCCGCGGCCACCCACAGCCGGCAATGCTCGTGGGTTCGGCTGGCCGGCGCGTTGACTTCGGGCGGGAAGTTGTCAGTGAGG
>JANNZD010000127.1:0-4649 GCA_031410435.1 Betaproteobacteria bacterium
CACCCGAATGAGGATGGCAGCGTCAGCCAGGAGCGCGACAATGCGCTTGCGGTGGATGAAGTTCCACGGGTCGGCCGCAACGATCCATGTCCGTGCGGCAGCGGCAAGAAGTACAAGAGCTGTCATGGGCGGCTGGCTTGATTTTTGCTTTACCGGTTCCGATGGAATTTTATTGGATCTGGTCCGTAAACTTCGCGTGGCTGCGGGCGTCAGTGAAAGCGGCGAGCTGGCTTGCTGAAACGGTTGCCCCCCGAGTCGTGGGGGGTGCTACATAGCAAACCGCGCTAAAGTTGGGTGTGTTGGCGCACAGACCAGATGTGTCAACAGCGATATTGATTTCGGCGGTTGGTGCTCATTCAAGGGGTGGTTGTGAAAAACAATGCTTTTATGCGCGGGGTGCTTGCGGCGGCGGCACTGGCGGCCTTCGGGGCAGCCAGTGCGGCGTCTTACACACGGCCAGGCACGATGGCGCCGGATGATTCCTTCGCCTACAACTCTGGCACTATTTTGGGTGCGGTTTCGTTCTCCGACACGGTGATCTTCAATACCTCGGCGCTGTCAGAGTTCGTAACGGTCACGGTCGAGAACACCTTCGCAAGCCCGGCGGAGAAGATTCAAGTCTTCTTGGCTGATGTGAAGTTTCCGGATACATCCATCGTAGGGTTGAGCTATTCCACTGACATTGGCTCCCAGAGCTACGCAGATTTTTTCTTGAACATGCCCGGCACCTATGTGCTGACGATCAGCGGCACGACAGGTGCCGTGGCGACGGGTTACACCGCCACGATCGGTACGGTGGCGGCAGTGCCAGAGCCTGAGACCTACGCGCTGATGCTGGCCGGGGTGGCCCTGATCGGTTTTGTTGGATCACGCCGCAAGGCCTCTTGAACCGATTGGGAGATCAATGATGTTCAGCCTTTCGATGACCAAGGCCTTGGTCGGCACCGCAAGCGCCCTGGTCTGCATTTCCGCTTCAGCGTTGCCTATCGTCACGGGCAGCAACCAGTACCGTGATGTGTCGTTCACCAGCATTTCGGCGGGCACATCCTATCTGCTGGAGCGCTCTTTCACGCTCCTGTCTGGGACGACTGGCTTCTCGGCCACGGTCCAAGAGGCGGTTCTCCCCACCCGGCGGGATAGCACGTTCATGGGGTGGATCACAGGTCCTGGTTTGTTCAACCACGCCATGACTCTGACGAATACGGCAGGCGGGCAGCGTCTGCGTCTGGAAGAGGCCACTATGGTTGCTGGCGATTACACCTTGCATTTTTCGGGTCGTGCTCGCCAAAGCGTGACGCCGACGATCAGCGTCTCTGTCGTTACACCGATGTTCCCGCCGGTGGTGATTCCGCCATCGGTTTCACCAGTGCCCGAGCCCGAGACTTATGCGATGTTTCTTGCTGGTCTTGCCGCAGTCGGCTTTCTTGCGCGGCGTCGCGGCAGCGTCTGACGGTCAGCCGGCGTCCAGCTCTCTTCGTCAAAAGCGGCTACGGCCGCTTTTTGCATTTTTGCTGCGAGGGCCTGTGCAGATTGTGCTTTGGACGCCCTGGCGCAAGCGCACCGAGGGGTGCTGCGCCGGCCCCTGTTGACCAGGCCAGGCGCTCTAGAATCGTCCATCGCAAACCGAGGTCTCGCCCAGCATGCCCGTCGCACTCACCGCCCCCGATGCCGCGTCGCTCCACCCCGTCCCGGGCATCCGCCTCGGCGTGGCCGAAGCCGGGGTGCGCAAGGCCAACCGGAAAGACCTGGTGGTGGTGGAACTGGCCGCTGGCTCGTCGGTGGCAGGGGTCTTCACCCAGAACCGCTTCTGCGCCGCGCCGGTGCAGGTCTGCCGCGAGCACCTGGCCGGTGCGCATGGCATCCGGGCGATCATGATCAATACCGGCAATGCCAATGCCGGCACAGGCGCCGATGGGCTGGCGCGGGCGCGCCGCAGCTGCGCAGCGCTGGCCGCCCTGATGGGGGTGGAGCCCAGCCAGGTGCTGCCGTTTTCCACCGGCGTGATCATGGAAACCCTGCCGGTCGAGCGCATCGAGGCTGGCCTGCCGGCGGCCTTGGCGGCGCTGTCGCCTTCGGCCTGGCTGGACGCTGCCCAGGGCATCATGACCACCGACACGCTGCCCAAGGCCGCGTCCTGCCAGGTGCAGGTGGGCGGGCGTACGGTCACCGTCACCGGCATCAGCAAGGGTGCCGGCATGATCCGGCCCAATATGGCCACGATGCTGGGCTTCGTGGCCACCGATGCGGTCATTGCACCGGGCCTGCTGCAAGGCCTGGTCAAGGATGCCGCCGACGCCAGCTTCAACCGCATCACGATCGACGGCGACACGTCCACCAACGACTCTTTCGTGCTGATCGCTACCCAACAGGCCGGCCACGCGCCGGTGAATACCTGGGACAGCGCCGACGGCCAGGCGCTGCGCGCGGCGGTCTTCGATGTGTCGCGGCGGCTGGCCCAGGCCATCGTGCGCGACGGCGAGGGCGCGACCAAGTTCATCACCGTGCAGGTCGATGCTGGCGTCGACGAGGCCGAGTGCCGGCGGGTGGCCTATGCGATTGCCCATTCGCCGCTGGTCAAGACCGCCTTCTTCGCCAGTGACCCCAACCTGGGCCGCATCCTGGCGGCGGTGGGCTATGCGGGCATCGATGACCTGGACCCCGGCCTGATCGATCTCTACCTGGATGACGTGCTGGTGGCCCACCAGGGCGGCCGCGACCCGGGCTACCAGGAGTCTCAGGGGCAGCGGGTGATGCAGCAGGCAGAGATCACCGTGCGGGTGGTGCTGAACCGCGGCCTGGCCAGCACCACGGTCTGGACCTGCGACCTGTCGCACGACTACGTCAGCATCAACGCCGACTACCGCAGCTGATGGGCACTGCCCCTGCGGCGCGGCGGCCGCGCTGGTGGTCGCTGCCGGCCGATGACCTGTTGCGCGACCCGGTGTACCGGCGGCTGTGGTTGTCGGTGCTGATCAGCTCGATCGGCGGCCAGATCACGCTGCTGGCCCTGCCGCTGACGGCTGCGCTGCTGCTGCAGGCCTCACCGCTGCAGATGGGGCTGCTGACGGCGGTCGAAACCCTGCCCTTTGCGCTGTTCTCGCTGCCCTCGGGCGTCTGGCTCGACCGGGTGCGCAAGCTGCCGGTCTATGTGGCCGGGGAGTGCGCGGTGGCCCTGGCCGTGGCCAGCGTGCCGCTGGCCCACCACCTGGGCTGGCTGGCGATGGGCTGGCTGTATGCGGTGGGCTTCGTGATCGGCTGCGTCAACACCGTGGCCGGCAGCGCCGCACAGATCGTGCTGACTCAGGTGGTGGCGCGTGAGCGTCTGGTCGAAGCCCATGCCAAGAACGCGCTGGCCAGCTCTGGCGCCGAGGTGGCCGGGCCCGGCGCGGCAGGCCTGCTGATCCGCCTGCTCGGCGCGCCGCTGGCCCTGCTGGTGGACGCGGCGATGCTGCTGTTCTCGGCCCTGGTGCTGCGCGGCCTGCCCGTGGTGGAGCGCCAACCCGCGCCGCGCAACACGCACTTTGGCCGCGACCTGCTCACCGGCCTGCGCTTTGTGCGGGGCACGCCGCTGTTGGTGGCCCTGGCCCTGCTGGTGGGCGGATGGCAGCTCTGCAGCAACGCGGTGCAGGGGGTGCAAATCCTGCACGCCAGCCGCAGCCTGGGCCTGGGCGAGCAGGCAATCGGCTTGTGCTATGCCGGATTGGGGCTGGGCACGGTCTGGGCCAGCATCATGGGCCACCGCTTGAGCCAGCGCTTCGGGCCGGGGCCCACCATCGTGATCGGCTTTGCGGCCTGTGGCCTGGGCTGGGTGCTGCCGGCACTGGCGCCTGCCGGCGCGCTGGGCGTGGCGGCCTTTGCGGCGATGCTGATGCTCACCGGGGTGGGCAGCGTGCTGGTGTTCATCAACTTCCTGGCATTGCGGCAATCGGTGACGCCGGCACCGCTGCTGGGCCGCATGACCACCACGATGCGCTGGCTGATCCTGCTGCCGGCCGGCCCGGGGGCGCTGCTGGGCGGGTGGATCGCCGAGCGCCTGGGCCTGGCCAGCGCGCTGGGCGCAGCCGGGCTGCTGGCGCTGGGCCTGGCGCTGGTCGGCTGGCACACCGGCCTGATCCGCCGGCTGCGCGAATTGCCCACGCTCGAGCCCGAAGACCTGCCCTGGGGCGCCGAGGCTCAGCCGGGCGGCCTGAGCGGATCGGTGCCGGGCCAGCCGCCGGCGCCCGGCGACGGATCAGCCGGCGGCCGGTGAGAAGCGGTCGACCGCGTCGGTGATCAGGCCGTCGATGCCCAGGCCCAGCAGGCGTTGCGCATCGGCCGGCTCGTTGACGGTGTAGACCAACGCGCGCCATTGCCGGCTGCGCGCCAGGGCCAGCAGGCCGGCATCCATCAGCGCATGCTGGGTGACGATGGCCACGCAGCCCAGTGACGCGGCCACGCCGTCCCAGCCCGGCCACAGGCTGTCGAGCAACAGCGCGCGCGGCAGATGCCCGGCAGCGGCCTGCGCACCCGCCAGCGCCTCGGGGCGGAAGGAGCTGAGCAGCGGCGCCACCGGCTGGCCGGCCCACAGTCGCGCGGCCTGTTCGGCTACCACCCGGCCGGTGTGTTCTTCATCGCCCGGCGTGGGCTTGATCTCGATGTTGAGGGTGAAC
>JANNZD010000128.1:0-2491 GCA_031410435.1 Betaproteobacteria bacterium
ACGCCACATCATTTTCCGAAATGAGAGAGAATCGCATTTAGATTACCAACGTCCCCCTATGACCATGCAGCTGCTCAGTGATCTGCCCGACGGCGCCCATGCCACGGTCGAGCGGGTCGTCGCCAACGGCCCGGCCCTGCAGGCAGCCCAGCTGCGCCGGCTCGGCGAGTTGGGCTTTCTGCCGGGCGAGCCGGTGCAGGTGCTGCAGCGCGGCCCGGGCGGGCGCGAGCCGCTGGCGGTGCGGGTGGGCGACACGCTGTTTGCGCTGCGCCTGCTCGAAGCCCGCTGCATCCAGGTGATACCGGCGCCCAGCGCCTGATCCGGACGACGATGAGCACCGCCGCCCTGCCCCTGGCCCGCCCCTTGCGCAGCATCGCGCTGGTGGGCAACCCCAACTGCGGCAAATCGGCGCTGTTCAATCTGCTCACCGGTGCGCGCCAGAAGGTGGCCAACTATGCCGGCGTGACGGTCGAGCGCAAGGTTGGCCAGGCCCGGCTGGCCGATGGCCGCAGCGTGTCGGTGATCGACCTGCCCGGCACCTACAGCCTGCAGCCCGCCAGCCCTGACGAGCAGGTGACGCTGGAGGTGATCGAAGGCCGGCGCGCCGGCGAGTCCATGCCGGACGCGCTGGTAGCGGTGGTCGATGCCACCAATCTGCGCCTCAACCTGCGCCTGGTGCTCGAGCTGCGCCGCCTGGGCCGGCCGATGGTGGTGGCGCTGAACATGGTGGACATGGCCCGCCAGCGCGGCTTGCTGATCGACAGTGCGCGCCTGGCGGCCGAACTGGGCTGCCCGGTGATCGAGACCGTGGCGGTGCGCGCCAACGGCCATGCAGCGCTGCTGGCGCAACTGGCCCATTGGCAGCTGCCGGCCGACCTGCCCGTCTCGACGCCGGTACCGGCCCAGCCCCCCGGCGCCGCCGAGTTGCAACAGGAGGTGCGCCGCATCCTGGCCCTTGTCGCCCCGCAGCCGGCACGCCTGCAAAGGCTGCAGTGGCAGATCGACGCCTGGGTCCTGCACCCGGTATGGGGCCTGTTGATCCTGGCCGGCCTGCTGTTCATCACCTTCCAGGCGGTGTTCTCCTGGGCCAACCTGCCGATGGACGCGATCAAGGCCGGCATGGCCGCACTCGCCGGCTGGACCACTGACCTGTTGGCGCCCGGCCCGCTGCGCAGCCTGCTGGTGGACGGCGTGATTGCCGGCGTGGGCGGCGTGCTGGTGTTTCTGCCGCAGATCCTGATCCTGTTCTTCTTCATCCTGGTGCTGGAGGACTCTGGCTACCTGCCCCGCGCGGCCTTTCTGCTCGACACCCTGATGGGCAAGGTCGGTTTGTCGGGCCGAGCCTTCATCCCGCTGCTCTCCAGCTTTGCCTGTGCTGTGCCGGGGGTGATGGCCACCCGCACCATCGCCCATTGGCGCGACCGCATCACCACCATCATGATCGCGCCACTGATGACCTGCTCGGCCCGCCTGCCGGTGTATGCGCTGTTGATCGGCGCCTTCATCCCTGACCGGGCGTTGGGCCCGCTCAACCTGCGCGGCCTGGTCTTGTTTGCGCTGTATGTGGCGGGTGTGGTCTCGGCCATGGCGGTGGCCTGGTTGCTCAAGCGCCTGCGCAGCGGGTCCCGCTACCAGCCCTTGATGCTGGAGCTGCCGCCCTACCGCTGGCCGGCGCCGCGCACCCTGGCGCTGGGCCTGTGGGAGCGTGCGGTCATTTTCGTGCGGCGGGTGGGCAGCATCATCTTTGCGCTGATGGTGCTGCTGTGGTTCCTGGCCAGTTATCCGGGCGCGCCCGCAGGCGCCACCGGCCCGGCCATCGGCTACAGCCTGGCCGGCCAGCTGGGCCATGCGCTGGAGACGGTGTTTGCGCCGATAGGCTTCAACTGGCAGATCTCGATCGCCCTGGTGCCCGGCCTGGCCGCCCGCGAGGTGGCGGTGGGCGCGCTGGGCACGGTGTATGCGCTGTCGGCTGCGGGCGACGCGGTGGCCGACCAGCTGGCCCCGGTGATCGCCCAGACCTGGTCGCTGGCCACCGCGCTGGCGCTGCTGGCCTGGTATGTGTTTGCCCCCCAATGCATCGCCACCCTGGCCGCCGTCCGGCGCGAAACCCAGGGCTGGAAATACCCGCTGCTGATGGCCGGCTACCAGTTTGCGCTGGCCTATGGTGCGGCCTTCATCACCTACCGCCTGGCCGTCTGGCTGGGCGCCTGACCCCCCGCCATGATGCAAGCACTGATGGCCGGCCTGATCGTGGCCGCCGCCGCCGCCTACACCGTCTGGTCCTTGATGCCGGCGGCTTGGCGGGCGGCGCTGTTGCAGCGCCTGACCGGCAAGCCGCCCGCGCCGCGCTCAGGCTGTGGCGCCTGCGGCGATTGCAGCGGCCCACCCGGCCGCAAGGGCGGCGCAGCCCAGGCCCAGCCGATCCGTATACAACGCCGCATTGCGCCGGCCGCTCACAACGCCTCCAGGTGAAAGCGCTGGCGCAGCAGCG
>JANNZD010000129.1:0-12028 GCA_031410435.1 Betaproteobacteria bacterium
ATCACCTGAAAGCCCTTCTGGGTCGCCTCGACCCGGCCGCGCGCGCCGGGCAGCGGGGGCAGGTCGGTCCGCAGCCGCACATCGTTGCCGGCCAGCTGCACCACCGCCTTGACCTGGGTATCGGCCGCGCGGGCCAAGGGCAGGTTGAGCGCCAGCTGCAGCTGGGCCGCGCCGCTCACCGTGGTGTCGGCCAGGCCGTTGCCGGTCCACGCGCCCACCGGGGTGCTGTGCAGGTAGCGCAACATATCGCTGGCCGGGCCGCGGATCTGGCCTTCCACCTCCAGCACGGCCTGGGCCGAGAGTTCGCGGATGCGGCCCTGCACCTCGCTCAGCTCCAGCCCCCAGAGCCGGCCGCTGAGCTGTTGGAACTGCATCGCATTGCGCTCGAAGACCAGCTCACCGCTGACCGACGCAAAGGCCGGCCAGGGCGAGGTCCAGGCCAGCTCGGCCTCGCCCGGTGGCACCGAAGGGATGGGCGCAAGGGTCACGTCCTGCAGCTGTCCGGCCAGGCGGAATTCGCCGTCGCGGCGGTTCACATAGGGGAACTCCCAGAGGTCGCCCTGCACCCGGAAGCCGGCATTGCGCACCGTGCCGCCGGTGACCGCGCGCCGCACCCAATGGCGCGCCACCTCGCTGATGCCCAGCGGCAGGTAGCGCGCCACCCGGTCGGCCTGGAGCTCGGCCAGGTTGCCGCTCAGTTCCAGCACGCCGGGCAGGCGCCCGCCCTTGCCGAACCCGCTGCCCGCCCCGGTATGCCATTGGGCCTGGAAGCTGCCACGGCCGTCGGCATTGTCGAAATGCACGCCGGACAGGCTCAGCTCGATGCGCGGCTCGACTGGCGCGGCCCCGGCCGGCCCGGCCGCCGCCCGGCCGGGGTCGATGCGCCACTGAAGCTGGGCGCCGAAGCGCCTGACCGGCACCAGCGCCGGCTCGAACACCCCCGGCAGCTCGATCGCCCCGTTGACCAGGCCCAGCTCGGCCTGGCCGCCGGTCTCGGTGGCCTGCAGCTTCAGGTCGGCCCCACGCCAGCCCGGCCGGCCTATGCCACCGGGCTCGGGCGAGGGCGCAGCGGCAATCGCCAGGTCGCTGACCCGGGCTTGGGCCCGGTAGCTGCGCGGCGCGTCAAGCGGCCCGTCCCATTGCGCCGACAGGCCGCGCACCGTGCCCTCGGGGTTGAGCTGGTCCAGCAGGTGGCGCAGGCTGCGGCCTATGGGCAGGCGCTCGGCCAGGTCGGCCAGGGCCGCCAGGTCCAGCCGGTCGGCGCTGAACTCACCGCCCGTCACCGGCTGCAGCCTGCCCACCTCGGCCAGCGTCTTCGCCTGCACCTGGCGCCAGCGTGCCGCCAGCTGGCTGGCCGCCCAGCTCTGGCCGGTGCCGGTGGTGAAGGCCAGGCCCTGGATGCCCAGCGACACGCCAGCCGGCGAGCGCTCGGCCACGAAGCGGCCGCTGAGCTGGGCAAAGGCCAGCGGCTGCAGGGCTGGCGCCAGCCGCACCGACACCGCGCTGAAGGCGGCGTCGACGGTGAGCGCCTGAGGCAGCGCCTGGTCCCAATCGACCCAGGCGCGCAACGCGGCCCGGCCATGCTGCAGGTCCACCGGCAGGTCCACCTGCTGGCGCAGGCCGTTGACATCGACCCGTGGCAGATCGGCGTAGACCGAACCCTTCCAGCGCTGCCAGTCACCGGACCGCGCCAACAAGGGGCTGCGCGCCAGCGCCCGCACCGAGAAGCGCTGGCCCCAGTCAGCGGGCGGCGTAGCGTCCAGGCGGAACTCATGCCGCCGGCCCGGGTTGCGCATCACCAGCAACACATCATTGAGCTGCAGCGGCGCCGCGCCACGCCGCTCGTCGACCCAGCGCACGGTCGCGCTGCGCACCACGAACTCATGTTGCTCGAACAGCCAGTCGGCAGCCGCGCCGCCCTCCAGCGAGGCCGCCGCCTCGGTCTGGGCCTGGTCCACATCCAGCCCGGCCACATGCCAGCGGCCCTGGGCGTCGCGGCGCACCTCGAGCCGGGCGCCCTCGATCAGCAGCTGGTCGAAGCGCAGCTTCAGGCCCAGCAGCGAGCTGACCGACAGCGCGGCCGACACCTGGGGCAGACGCAGGGCCTCGCGCCCGCGCGCATCGCGCAGCACCACATCGCGCAAGGTGAAAGCCGGCACCCAGCCCGAGCTCTGCACCAGGATCTGGCCGATCTGCACCGGATGCCCGAGTGCGCGGCTGGCCTGTGCCTGCAGCTGCGGGCGCCAATCGTCCAGGCGGGGCAGAATCCACCAATGAAAGCCCAGCCACATGGCCAGGGCCACGCCCCAGACCGCCAACAACAACCAGAACAGCAGCCCCAATGCCACCCGGGATGCGCGGCGCCACCCAGACCTGGCCTGTAGGCGCACCGCGGCTGCTGACAACGAGAGGGACATGGATGAGGAGCACCAACCAGCGGACGGCGCCTGTGGTCTTGCGGCGCCCGGCGGGCTTGCTGGGGCGGGTCTGCCATCGCGAGCCTGGACGCCAGGCTGACAGCGCTTCAATCTAGCACAGAGCCTGGCGCGCCCCATGGGTTCCGAACTTCACCTCCCCGACACCGCGCCGGGCCTGGCCGCGCACAGCCGCTTTGTGCAAAGGGTGCGCCGGCGCTATGCCGCCGAGCTGGCGCTCCTGCCCCCCGGCGCACCCGACGCCGCCACCATCACCGCCCTGGTGCGGCAGCTGCAGTGCGGCGGCCGGCCCCTGGCGAGCGCGCTGCGGGTGGCGCGCCAGCTGGTGATCGAGCGCCTGGCGGTGCTGGATGTGGAGCAGGCTGCGCCGCTGGCCACCATCACCGGCACCATGACCCGCCTGGCCGAGGCCACGCTGGAGATCGCGCTGGCCGCCGCCCGCGCCGACGAGGACGCGCGCTGCGGCCCGCCGCTGGATGCGCGCGGCCGGATCATCGATTTCTGGATCGTCGGCATGGGCAAGCTGGGCGCACATGAGCTCAATGTCTCGTCCGACATCGACCTGATCTATGTCTACGAAGATGACGGCCAGACCGGCGGACCGCTGCCGGTCAGCGCCCATGAATACTTCAGCAAGCTGGCGCAGCGGCTGTACGCGCTGATCGGCGAGACCACCGACGACGGCTTCGTGTTCCGGGTCGACCTGGCGCTGCGGCCCAACGGCAACTCGGGGCCGGCGGTGGTCAGCATGGGCATGCTGGAGGAATACTTTCTGGTGCAGGGCCGCGAGTGGGAGCGCTTTGCCTGGCTCAAGAGCCGGGTGGTGGCGCCGCGTGCGGCGGTCAGCTCGGGCCGGGCGCTGCCGCTGCGCGCGCTGGTCAGTGCCTTCGTCTACCGGCGCTACCTGGATTACGGCATCTTCGAGGGCCTGCGCCAGCTGCACCGCAAGATCCGCGAAGAAGCCCAGCGCCGCGCCGCCGGCCGGCCCGAGCGGGCCAACGATGTCAAGCTCTCGCGCGGCGGCATCCGCGAGATCGAGTTCATCGTGCAGCTGCTGCTGGTGGTACGCGGCGGTCAGTTCCCCGAGATCCGCACCCGCTCCACCCTCAAGAGCCTGCAGCGCCTGGCCGGCCGCGGCCTGATGAAGCCCGAGACCGCCGACAAGCTGGCGGCGGCCTACACCTTTCTGCGCCAGGTCGAACACCGCATCCAGTACCTGGACGACCAGCAGACCCACCTGCTGCCCGGCGCCGATGCCGATCTGGCCTGGATCGCCGCGTCGCTGGGCCTGGCGGTTTGCAAGCCCGAGGCCTGCGAGTTGCTGGACCGGCTGTGCGAGATCCGCGAGCTGGTGGCCACCGAGTTCGACATGCTGCTGCACGACGGCCAGGCCCCGGCCGTGGGCCAGCACGGGCGCAATGGCTGCAAGACCTGCGGCCCCGAGCCCCTGGCCATCGACAGCGATGCGCTGCTGGAAAAATTGCCCGCCGGCCTGGCCGAGCGGGTGCGCCACTGGCGCGGCCAGAGCCGGGTGTTCAATCTGCGCGACGAGGGCAAACTGCGCCTGGGCCGGCTGATCGAGCGCACCGCCGACTGCATCGCCGATGCCAGCTGCACCGAGGCCGCCGCGCTGCGCTTCATCGACTGGCTCGAGCCCCTGCTGCGGCGCGACAGCTACCTGGCCCTGCTGGTGGAGCGGCCCGAGGTGATGCGCCGCCTGCTGCGCCTGCTGGGCCTGGCGCGCTGGCCGATGCAATACCTGATGCGCCATCCCGGTGTGATCGACGAGCTGGCCGACCCGCGCCTGCTGCACCAGCGCTTTGATCCGGCCGAGTACATAGCCGCGCTGGAAGACCGCCACAGCGCCTGGCAACGCGGCGGCGAGGCCAACGAGGACGCGCTGCTCGACACCCTGCGCCACGCCCACCATGCCGAGGTCTTCCGCATCCTGGTGCGCGACGTGGAGGGCCTGGTCAGCGTCGAGCAGGTGGCCGACGACCTGTCGGCGCTGGCCGATGCCACGCTCGAGTGCACCCTGCGCTGGGCCTGGCCACGGCTGCGCCAGCACCACCGCGAGTCGCCGCGCTTTGCCGTCATCGCCTACGGCAAGCTCGGCGGCAAGGAGCTGGGCTACGGCAGCGACCTGGATGTGGTTTTCCTCTATGACGACGCCGACGAACCCGACCCGGACCGTGCCCAGGAGGTCTACGGCCATTTCGTGCGCAAGCTCATCACCTGGCTGACCTTGCGCACCGCCGCCGGTGAGCTGTTCGACATCGACACCGCGCTGCGGCCCAACGGCAATTCGGGCCTGCTGGTCACGTCGATCCAGTCCTTCGAGCGCTACCAGGTCGGGCGCGGCAGCAATACCGCCTGGACCTGGGAGCACCAGGCACTGACGCGGGCGCGTTTCTGCGCCGGCGCCGGCGATCTGGCGCGCCGCTTCGACCGGGTGCGGCGCGAGGTGCTGGCGGCGCCGCGTGACGCCAGCGCGCTGCACCGGGAGGTGCTGGAGATGCGCAAGAAGGTGCAGGCGGCGCGGCCGGTGAAGGCCGGCCGATTCGATGTCAAGCACAGCGCCGGCGGCATGATGGATGCCGAATTCGCGGTGCAGGCCCTGGTGCTGACTGAATCCCTGCACCACCCCGAGTTGCTGGACAACGCCGGCAACATCGCGCTGATGCAGCGGGCCGAGGTCGCCGGCCTGCTGCCCGCCGGTGTGGGGGAGGCCGCTGCCAGCGCCTACCGGGAACTGCGCCGGGCCCAGCATGGCGCCCGGCTGGATGAACGCGCCACCCAGTTCGAACCCGAGCAGCTGGCGGTGCAACGCGATGCGGTGCTGGCGCTGTGGCGGTCGGTGTTCGGCTGACGCCGCGCTGGGCGCCCTGGATCGGGCTGTGTGCGGGGGCCGGCGCCGGCGCGCTGGCGGTGGCGGCGTTGTCCGCCGGCCTGGCGCCCGGATCGGTAGCGGCGGCGCTGCGCTGGCAACCCGAACTGGTCTGGTCGCAACCCTGGCGCCTGGTCAGCGCGGCCTGGGTTCACCTGAGCCCCGGGCATCTGGGCGCCAATCTGGCAGGCACGCTGGCGGTGGCGGCCCTGGGCGTGGCGGCCGGCTGCGGCAGCCGCGCGGCTGCGGCCTGGGCCCTGGCCTGGCCGCTGACCCACCTGGCCCTGCTGGCCCAGCCGGCGCTGGCCAGCTACGGCGGGCTGTCGGGCGTGCTGCATGCGGCGGTGGCGGTGGCGGCGGTGCAGTTGCTGCGGGCCGAGCGCGGCATGCGCCAGGCCATCGGCGCGGCCCTGGCCGCCGGCCTGCTGGTCAAGCTGGTGTTCGAGGCGCCCTGGCAGGCGCCGCTGCGCCAGGTGGCGGGCTGGGACATCGCCATCGCACCGGCCGCCCACAGTGCCGGCGCCTGGGCCGGTGGCCTGTGCGCCTGGGTCTGTGGCGCGGGCCGTCGGCCGCGCCAGGCCGGCCGCCGACCCTGAAGCCCTGGCAACGGCGGCTGGGCGCGGCCCGGGGCTGCGGCTGTCACCTGGGCGAAGCCAGGCGGCCGTGCCCGCCCCCTAGACTGCGCGACGCCCCCATTAGGAGACCTCACCATGATCACGCTCTGCGGTTTTTCCGTGTCCAACTACTACAACAAGGTCAAGCTGGCCCTGTTGGAAAAAGGCATCCCCTTCACCGAGGAACTGGTCATGACCGGCAGCCAGGAAGAGACCGTGCTCAGCGCCACGCCGCTAGGCAAGGTGCCCTTTCTGCGCACTGCGCAGGGCGCGCTGTGCGAGAGCCAGGTGATGGTCGATTACCTGGAGGCCGCCTACCCGGCCCAGCCGCTGGTGCCGGCCGACCCCTTTGACGCTGCCAAGGTGCGCGAGCTGTGCACCTTCATCGACCTGCACCTCGAACTGGTGGCACGCGAGTTGTACAAGCAGGCCTTCTTTGGCGGCACGGTGGGTGAGGACGTCAAGACCCGGGTGCGCCAGCAGCTGTCCAAGAGCATCCCGGCCTTCAAGCGCCTGGCCAAGTTTTCACCCTATGTGGCCGGCGACAGCTTCAGTGCCGCCGACTGCGCCGCCTATGTCAGCCTGCCGCTGGTGGCCACATCGACCAAGAGCGTGCTGGGCGAAGACCTGCTGGCCGCGGCCGGCATCGACTGGAAGGCCTATGCCGCGCTGATCGGCCAAAGGCCGTCGGCACAAAGGGTGGGGGCCGACCGCAAGGCCGACCTGGAGCGCATGGCCGCCGCCAAGAAGGCCTGACGCCCGAGCCTGACATCCGCCTCATGAAAAGGCCGGCCGAGGGCCGGCTTTTTGCTGCGCGCGGCCGGCTGCTCAGGCCGCTTGCGTGCCCGCTGCGCTGACCTTGGCGGCCGCCGCCAGGCGCAGCGTCACCTCCTTGCGAAAGCGGTTGAGCTCTTGCACGCTGGCAAAGCTGCGCTCCATCAGCAGGCTCATGTTGTGCAGGATGCGCTCGACCACCTTGGTCTCCCAGACGCTGTCGAACTGGATCTGCTTGTCCAGCCAGTGTTCCAGCCAGGCCGGGTCGGGCAGGCGGCTCTGGATGGTGTCGCGCGGGAACAGCTTCTCGTTGACATGCAGATTGGTCGGGTGCAGGGCCTGCGCGGTGCGGCGGGCGCTGGCCATCAGCACCCCCACCTTGGCAAAGGCGGCGCGGGCTTCGTCGCCGAATCGGGTCAGCGCCCGCTTCATGTAGCGCAGGTAGGCGCCGCCATGGCGGGCCTCATCGCGCGCCAGGGTCTCGTAGATCTGGCGGATCACCGGCTCGGTGTGCCACTCGGCCGCGCGGCGGTACCAGTGGTTCAGGCGCACCTCGCCGCAGAAATGCAGCATCAGCGTCTCGAGCGCCGGCGCCGGGTCAAACTCGAAGCGCACCTCGTGCAGTTCGGCCTCGGTGGGCACCAGGTCGGGGCGGAAGCGGCGCAGGTATTCCATCAACACCAGTGAATGCTTCTGCTCCTCGAAAAACCACACGCTCATGAAGGCCGAGAAATCGCTGTCGTCCCGGTTGTCACGCAGAAACATCTCGGTGGCCGGCAGCGCCGCCCACTCGGTGATGGCGTTCATCTTGATGGTCTGCGCCTGGGCCTCGGTGAGCTTGTCGGGGTCGAAATCGGCCCACGCGATGTCGGTGTCCATATTCCAGCGCACGGCTTCGAGCTGCTTGAAAAGTTCGGGATAAAGCATGTGGGCGTCCTTCCTGGGCTTGCGCGCAATTCTAGGCTGCGGCCTCGGCGGCCGGGGCAATGCCCCGCCGACGCCCCGACCGGCCCAAGGGCAGGGCATCCAGCCGTGCCGCTTGGGCGTAGCAATGCGCTGGGCGGCGGCCCGCAGTCGTCCCGGGCGCGCGGCCGGTCTGTGGTCAGCAAAGGCCCGGCACAAGCCAGGGATTTGCAAAAACCAATCATTGCAGAAATAGACTGATCAGTCATACTTGAACCAACCAGTCTAGTCTAACCCGTCTCTGGCCCCGATCAGACCCATGAAAACCATCAAGCGCTCTGTCATGACAACGCAAACCGCCGTGCCGGAACCAAATCACGCCGGGCGGCTCAATGTCAATCGTGGGCAGCCGAAATCCTGCTCAAGAGCGCGGCCGGTGTTCGTCAAGCCCGGCACAGGGCGCTCCTCACTTTTGTCGCCGTGCAGCCGTCCGGATTTCCGGATCGCAATCCCGAGACCCATCTCCTCCTCCTCCCTCCCTCCCTCGTTGGTCTCGAGGCGCTGCACGGCGCTTTTATCCCCCCAGCGGACCTGCTTGGTCCACCGGAGCGCGCAATGAACGCGCAGCCCGGGCGGCGCCACCGCCCGCGGGTGGCAGTGGTGGGGTCCGGCATCTCGGGCCTGGGGGCCGCCTGGCAGCTGGCGCCGGATGCCGACGTGGTGCTGTTCGAGGCCGACGCGCATTTCGGCGGCCATGCACACACGGTCGACCTCAGGCTGGACGGCGTCAGCCACGGTGTGGACACCGGCTTCCTGGTGTTCAACCACGCAACCTACCCTGAGTTGCTCAAACTCTTCGCCTCGCTGGGCGTGCCCACGGCCGCGTCAGAGATGTCGTTTTCGGTGCAGGTGCCCGAGGCCGATCTGGAATGGAGCGGCTGCAACCTCGACAGCGTTTTTGCCCAGCGTCGCAACCTGCTGCGCCCGCGCTTCCTGGGCATGCTGGCCGATCTGCTGCGCTTCAACCGGCTGTGCTCGGGCATGGCCGTGGCGCGGGCCGAGGCCGTCTTGGACCAGTCGATCGCCGACTTCCTGCAGGCCCACCGCTTCTCGCCGGCCTTCCGGGACTGGTACCTGCTGCCGATGCTGGGCTGCATCTGGAGCTGCCCGACCGATCAGATGCTGCAGTTCCCGGTGGCCACGATGATCCGCTTCTGTCACAACCACGGCCTGATCCGGGTGCGCGACCGGCCACAGTGGTACACCGTGGCCGGCGGCTCGCGCGAATATGTGCGGCGACTGTTGACCCTCATCCCCGATGCACGGCGGCGCACCCCCGTGCGGGCGCTGCGGCGCATGCCGGGCGCCAGCAGCCTGGGCGGTGTCTGGCTCGACACCGACGCCGGCAGTGAACATTTCGACCAGGTCATCCTGGCCGGCCACAGCGACCAGAGCCTGGCCTTGCTGGGCGCGCATGCCACGGCCGACGAGCGCGCGGTGCTGGGCGCGATCCGCTACCAGGACAACCGGGCGGTGCTGCACACCGACGCCAGCCTGCTGCCGCAGCGCCGCAAGGCCTGGGCCGCCTGGAACTACGAGCGCGGCGCCGGCAGCGCTCAGCAGCAGTCGTCGGTCTGCCTGCATTACCTGATCAACCGCCTGCAACCCCTGCCCTGGGACCGGCCGGTGGTGGTCTCACTCAATCCGGCGCGCGAGCCGGCGGCGCGCAGCGTGCACGCCGAATACCGCTATGCCCATCCGGTATTCGACCGCACCGCGATAGCCGCCCAGGCCCGCGTGGCAGGACTGCAAGGCCAGGCCGGGGTGTGGTTCGCGGGCGCCTGGACCCGCTACGGCTTCCATGAAGACGGCCTGCGTTCGGGACTGGCGGCGGCCCAGGGTGTGCGCCGCTGGCTGGCCTCGCCCGCCGCCCGCGGCCTGGCGCTCGACCCGATGTCTGTGGCGGCATGATCGCGCCGGGCCGTTCCTCAGCGCGAAGCCTGCGGCGCTCGGCGCACAGGGCAATGCCGTGAACACGCCGGGCCGGCAGGTGGACCCCGGGCTGGCGCGGCCCGCCAGCCTGCCCGGGCGGGCCCAGCTGGGCTGGGGGCAAGTGCGCCATCTGCGCCTGCGGCCGGTGGTGCACGCCTTTGACTACCCGACCTGGTTTTTGCTGCTGCCCTTGCGTCAACTGCGCCACAGCCCCGACCCGCTGTTGCGCCGCAATCGGTGGGCCTGGGTCAGTTTTCATGATGCCGACCACGGCGACGGCCGCGCCGACTGCCTGGGCTGGCTGGATGAATGGCTGCAGGCAGAAGGCATCCTGGATGCGCAAGGCGAAGTCTGGCTGCACACCTACCCGCGCATGCTCGGGCACGCCTTCAAGCCGGTCAGCTTCTGGTACTGCCAGCGCCTGGACGGCAGCCTGGCCGCGGTGGTGGCCGAGGTCAACAACACCTTTGGCGGCCGTCATCACTATCTGTTGGCCGGCCCGCAATTGGCCTTTGGCCGCGAGCTGCGGGCAACCAAGCAATTCCATGTGTCGCCCTTCTGCCAGGTGACCGGCCAATACCGCTTCCGCTTCATGCGCACCCCGGGTGAGCAGGGCAATGGCGATGGCCGCACGGTGGCACGCATCGAATATGACGACGAGCAAGGCCCGTTGCTGCTGACCAGCGTCAGCGGCAGCCTGGCCCCGCTCAGCGCCCAGCGCCTGCGCCGGGCGCTGTGGCGTATGCCCTTGCTCACCCTGGGGGTGGTGGCGCGCATCCATTGGCAGGCCTTGCGCCTGCTGGCCCGCCGGGTGCCCTTCTTTGGCCGTCACGGTCATGCCAGCCGCCCCTCCCCCCACGCGCCCGTCACCAGCAGCCCTCCATGATGCCAAACGCCACCTCCACCGCCGTCAATCCCAAGCACCATTCTCTGGCCCTGCCCGCATCGGCGCCGGCGTCGGCACGCGCGCTGTTTGCGTTGCTCAGGCACCTGCAGGTCGGCACCCTGGATGTGCAATTGCCCGATGGCGCGCTGATGCGTTTCGGCAGTGGCGCCGCCGGTGAGCCGCATGCCGCGCTGCGCCTGCACGACTGGCAGGTCTGCACAGCGGTGCTGCGGGCCGGCGACATCGGCTTCGCCGAATCCTTCATCGCCGGGGGCTGGGGCTCGAGCGACCTGGTCGGTTTGCTCAGGCTGTTCAATGCCAACCGCGCGGCGGTCGAAGCGGTGGTCTACGGCAGCTGGTGGGGCAATCTGATGAACCGCCTGCGCCACCTGTTGAACCGCAACTCGCGTGCCGGCAGCAAGCGCAACATCCATGCCCACTACGACCTGGGCAATGCCTTCTATCGCCTGTGGCTGGACCCGAGCATGAATTACTCCAGTGCCTGGTTCAACGGCAATCTGGGCCAGAGCACCGCCAGCGCGCAGCAGGCCAAGATGCACCGGGCCCTGGCCGAATGCCGGCTGCAGCCCGGCGGCCGTCTGCTGGAGATCGGCTGCGGTTGGGGTGCGTTGGCCGAATATGCCGCCGCCAACTTCGGCGCCCAGGTCACCGGCGTCACCCTGTCGGCCGAACAACTGGCCTTTGGCCAGCAGCGCCTGGCCCAGGCCGGCTTGTCGGACCAGGCCCGGCTGCGCTTCCAGGACTACCGCGACATCCAGGACGGCCCCTACGACGCCGTCGTGTCGATAGAGATGTTCGAGGCCGTCGGCCGGGCCTATTGGCCCAGCTACTTCAAGACCCTGCACGACCAGCTCAAGCCCGGGGGGCGCGCTTGCATCCAGTCGATCACCATCGATGACGCGCTGTTCGACCGCTACGTGGCCGGCACCGATTTCATCCAGCAGTACATCTTCCCGGGCGGCCTGTTGCCCAGCCCGGGCGCCTTTCGCAGCCAGGCCGCCCAGGCCGGGTTGGTGGTCGAGCAGGCGCTGTGCTTCGGCCCCGACTATGCCGAGACGCTGCGGCGCTGGCGCCAGGATTTTCTGCACCAGGACGCCCAGGTGCGCGGCCTGGGTTTCGACACCCGGTTCATGCGCACCTGGGAGTTCTACCTGGCCTATTGCGAGGCTGCGTTCGCCACCGGCAGCACGGACGTGATGCAGTTCACCCTGCGCCGACCGTGAGGCCGCCGTCCGCCCCACTGGTCGACGGCCGGCGCCGCCGCAGGCTGATGAGCGGCAGCTGGGCTGCTGCCTTGAGCCTTGCAGCGCCAGGCGCGCTGCGTGCCCAGGCGGAACGCGCGGCGCCAGCGCCGGCCGGGCCGGCCGCCAAGGCACCGCCCGAACTGGCCACCGACCTGCCCGGGGCCCAGTTGCGCGGCAGCGCGGTGATGCGTTTCTTCGGCCTGCATGTCTACGACATCCGGCTCTGGACTGCGGCCAACGCCGCCGACCCGGGCCAACCGCCGCTGGCGCTG
>JANNZD010000130.1:0-16454 GCA_031410435.1 Betaproteobacteria bacterium
GTCAGTGAATCCTCGGGCACGCGGCTGTTCAAGGCGCGGTTGAGCCTGATCGATGCTTTGGACCGTGAGATCATCGATGGGCAGCATGGCAACGAGCCGCCCGCCAAGTACGGGCCGCATCCCAACCACGCGCAGTTGCGCGACGGCGCCGCCGCCCATCTGCACCAGTTGGTGGCGGCCATGAATGTCGAGAACTTCGTGGTGCGGCCGCAGCGGCGGATAGTCGAGAAGTTCGCCCGGCCCGAGGCCTGGAAAGCGTTGACGGCCGACGACCACACGGAGCTGGCCAGCCCGATCGCCAGCCTGCCCACCGAGTGGGTGGACGCGGACGAGGAGGCCAAACGCTTCGACCTGCTGGTGCTGCGCACCCAGCTGGCCATACTGCAAGCCGCGCCCGGTTTCGGCGCGCTGCGGGATCAGATTCGCGCCATCGCCAGCGCACTGGAGGAGCAGGAAGCCGTGCCCGCCATCCAGGCCGAGTGGGTGCTGATCCAGGCCATCGCGGGCGACGAATGGTGGAGCGACGTGACGCTGGGCATGCTGGAGAACGCCCGCAAGCGGCTGCGTGGGCTGGTCAAGCTGATCGAGAAGTCGAAGAAGAAGGTGGTCTACACCGACTTCATCGACGAGCTGGGCACCGAGACCGCCTTCGACCTGCCCGACGTCGGGATTGGCATGGGCACGGGCCTGGACATGGCCCGGTTCAAGGACAAGGCGCGGCAGTTCCTCAAGGCCCACGAGAGCCATCTGGCCTTGCAGCGGCTGCGGCGCGGCCAGGCATTGACGCCCACCGATGTGGTGGAGCTTGAGCGCATGCTGGCCGACGCTGGCGGCACGCCGGAACTGATCCAGAAGGCGGCCGAGGACAAGTCTGGGCTGGGTATCTTCATCCGCTCCTTGGTCGGCAGGGAGTGCGAGGCCGTGGCGCAGGCTTTCAGTGCGGTGATCGCCGGTACCCAGGCCACACCGGACCAGATCGAGTTCATCGAACTGATCGTTTCCGAGCTGGCGACCAACGGCGTGATGGACGCCGGGCGGCTTTATGAGTCGCCGTTCCTAGACATCAGCCCGCAGGGGCCGGAGGGGCTGTCCCCGGTAGCCAAGGTCGATTGCTTTGTGCAGGGGCTCGACGAGATAAGGCAGCGGGCGGCGGCATAGCGCAGCAGTTTCGGGATGGCGGGCGCGTAGGGGGTTCAGCGTTGCCTTTGGCCAGAACCCACCGCACCGGTATCCAGTGGCTGCGTTGGCTGCGGCGCCTGTAACGCGAACGTGCGCACCTGTAGACGTTTCGAGGGTGTCCGCACCGATCCCGATCTGCCCCACTCTGCCGACCGCCTGCGGCCTTACCAAGGGCAGATCGGCGTAGCCCGGCGCTTCTGCACAAAACGTGCAAGCAGCACCACCAATGCGGCCAGCGCGAGCGTCCAGCTGCTGGGCTCGGGCACGGCCTGCAGGTTGAGGTTGTCCAGGCTGTAGTCGCCACCGCTCACCCGAAAGCTCAACTGGGTCAGGTTCTGCCAGTTCAGGCTCTTGAATGCCAGGCCGGTGGAATTCACATCGAGCATCACGCTGTCGGTCAGGGTCATGTTGTCGGCCGTCAGCCCGATCAGCATCAGCTCGGTGGCCCAGCTGCCGGGGTCGCCCAGGCTGCCGCCGCCCACCTCAAAGGACGCGATATTGAAGCGGCCGGTCTGGGTGGCGCTGAGCAGGATCTGTGCGCCATTGCCGGCAAACAGGATGTTGCTGCCGTTATTGGCATAGCCGCTGCTGTCGCCGGCAAACAGCGTGGCCGGTGCGGCATTGATTTGCGTGAAGCTGAAGCCGGGGGTGTTGATCGCATCGCCGGCGTCCAGCGTGATGCCTTGCTCGTCGACCGGGTCGAAGCTGACCAGGCCGGCCTGGGCGCAGGGGCTGGCCAGAGCCAGGGTGAGGGCTGCTGCGCCCAGGGCGCGCTGCAGCAGGGTGGGTGCGGATGTCATGGGTGCGGGCTCCAGGGGGCGTGGGGGCGGCTCATTGGGCGCCGGGGATGGGCGTGTTCAGGTAGGGGAAGACCGCCATCAGCGGCACCACCGCCTGGTCCACCGCGTCATGCAGCTTGAAGGCGGTGGTGCCCAGCGGCACAGCCGACGGCTTGCATGCCGGCCCGAAGCCCAGCGCGTCGCTGTCGCCATTGGCCATGCACAGGCCACCCATCACCGCCACCAGCGAGATGTCGACCACGTCGTCCTTGGGCCGGCGGCCGTTGGGATAACCCGCCAGGTCGATGGCCTGGCCCAGATTCTGCGGCCCGCCCACGCGCAGGATCTCGCCGATGATGCCCAGCCGGTTCTGCTGGGCAAACGGCACTGCCGGGATGTTGGTGTTGAGTCTGAGCATCTCCGAGCCCACCACGCCCTGCGGCTGGTTGACGCCGGCAATGCCGGTCAGGAAGGTCGTGACCAGGTCGTTGCGCGGCAGGTTGGATGGGGCAATGCCGGGCCGGCCGAGGGCGATTTCCAGCAGCGCGGGCAGGGTGGGGTGGGTGACATAGTCGATGAACTGGCCGTCGCCGATGGGGCGCGAGCCGTTGAACTTGTCCTTGTCTGGCAGGCCGATCACCACCTCGTTGACCAGGGGCATGCCCAGGCGCGAGACCTGTACCCAGGCGCCGCCGACGTTCGCGGTGGTCTGATGCCCGCTGGGCGGCGTGGCATTGAGCAGCTGGCTCTGGCGCAGGCTGGCGGTGGTCCAGGCACCGATCACCGGGTCGCTGCCGCCGGCGGCGGTCAGGCAGCTCTTGTGGATCTCCAGCGCCAGGGTAGTGACGTTCTTGTCGCCGATGGTGTTGGGTGCGGCATTGATCAGGTCCGGGTTGGTGATCACCGACAGCGGCGCATTGACCAGATCGAAGATGGTGCCCAGGTTGACCGCAAACGGGTCCTGGCGCTGGCCCACGAACAACTTGGCGGGCATGCCACAACCCGGGATGTTGACGCTGTGGATGTGCTTGGCGGCGTAGCCGGGGTAGTCGGGGATGGTCTTGGTGCCGATGTTGTCGACCGGCTTGTCAAACAGGGTGGCGCCGCCGGCGCCGGTGACGGCACTGGCCGTGCCGGTACGCCGGTCGCCGCGCACCAGGGTCAGGCTGAACTTCTCGTTGACGTTCAGCGCTGCGGCATTCTTGTCGCTGACGCTGCCGGCCTGGGTCAGCGGTATGGCCACCATCTTGTTGCCTATGGGCAGCTTGATGGCCTTGAAGTCGTTCTGGAACTTGAACTGGAAGGTCAGGTCTTCTTTGCCGTCACCGTTGTTGTCGATGTGGATTTCATACAGCGCGTTCGGGTCCATCTTGAAGTAGTTGGGCCCGCCATAACCGTCTTGCAGTGGCTGGTAGTTGGCGATCACCGTGACAAAGCCGCTGCGGCTGGCTTCATAGCTGTTGAACAGGTAGAGGTCGGTGGCGTCCACCTTGGGCACAGTGGCAATGAAGGGGGCCTCGCGGTGGCTGGACGCCAATGCCGGCGTGGCCGCCAGGGTGGCAAGGACGGCTGCCGAGACTGCAGTCAGGGTGGTCAGCGCGGTCAGGCGCAGGGGGTGGGTGTGGGGCATGGTCGGGTCCTGTGTCGGTTCGTCAAAGCTCGTCCGGCCCACCGCTGCCGGGCGCGCCGCACCGCACCGTGGATGGCGCTGGCGTGACTTACTACGCAGCTTGTCCCGCGTGGATGCGGCCAGGGTGTAGCTCGCGCACCCTCAAGTTAGGGGGCGGGTTTCTACCCAGGGGTCAGGCCGCGCCCGAAGGCGGGGCTGGGTGGCTCAGCCGCGCAGCAGCTTGGCCTCGGCCAGCGCCAGCGGCTCGGGCAGGCCCGACAGCACCAGCGTGTCGCCACCGGCCAGCACCAGGGCGTCGTCGGCTGCCACCACCCGGCCACCGGCCTGGCGCACCGACACCACCGCCACGCCCACCGCGTGCAGCGCCTGGTCGGCCAGCGGCCGGCCCAGGCAGGCTGCGGCCATGGGCAGGGTCACGCTGGCCAGACGGGCCTGCTGCAGCTCTTCGACCGTGTCGTCGTCGCTGCCATGGAAATAGCCGCGCAGCAGGCCATAGCGCGCATCGCGGGCGTCGCGGGTCAGGCGGATCACCCGGCGCATCGGCACGCCCACCAGGGCCAGGGCCTGGGCCGCCAGCATCAGTGAGCCTTCGATGGCTTCGGGCACCACCTCGGTGGCGCCGGCCGCGCGCAGGCGCTCTATGTCGCTGTCATCGAGGGTGCGCACGATCACCGGCACGCGCGGCGCATGGTCGCGTACCAGGCTCAGGATTTTCAGCGCCGACGCGGTGTCGTGGTAGCTGACCACCACCGCGCTGGCCCGGGCCAGGCCGGCGGCCATCAGGCTGGGCAGGCGCGCGGCGTCGCCGAAGACCACGCTCTGGCCGGCGGCGGCGGCCTGGCGCACCCGGTCGGGGTCGAGGTCCAGCGCCATGTAGGGGATGGCCTCCTGGCTGAGCATGCGCGACAGGTTCTGGCCACTGCGGCCGTAGCCGGCAATGATCACGTGGGCCTCGGTCTTGATGGCCTTCTTGGCGATCGAGGTCAGCTGCACCGACTGCAGCATCCACTCATTGGCCGACAACAGCATCACGATGCGGTTGGCATACATCACCACGAAAGGCGTGGCCAGCATCGACAGCACCATGCAGGCCAGCACCGGGCTGACCCAGCGCGCATCCACCAGGCCGCGGTCGGCGCCCAGGGTAAGCAGCACGAAGCCGAACTCGCCGGCCTGTGCCAGGTACAGGCCGGTACGTATGGCCACCCCGGGCGTGGCCCGGAAGGCGCGCGCCAGGCCGGCCACCAGCAAGGCCTTGGCGCTGACCGGCAGCAGGCTCAGCAGCACTACCAGAAACCATTGGTCGATGACCGGACGCCAGTCCAGCTTCATGCCGATGGTGATGAAGAACAGGCCCAGCAGCACGTCATGGAAGGGCCGGATGTCGGTCTCCACCTGGTGCTTGAATTCGGTCTCGGCCACCAGCATGCCGGCCACAAAGGCGCCCAGCGCCAGGCTCAGGCCGGCGTGCTCGGTGAGCCAGGCCAGGCCCAGGGTGATCAGCAGCAGGTTCAGCACGAACAGCTCTTCGCTGCGCCGGCGCGCCACCAGGGTCAGCCACCAGCGCATCGCACGCTGGCCGCCCACCAGCAGCAGGGTCAGCAGCAGGCTGGCCTTGAGCAGGGCCAGGCCCAGGGCGCGCGCCATGTCCTGCCCGCTGTCGCCCAGCGCCGGGATCAGCACCAGCAGCGGCACCACCGCCAAGTCCTGGAACAGCAGCACGCCCATCACGCGCTTGCCGTGCTCGCTTTCCAGCTCCAGGCGCTCGGCCATCAGCTTGACGACGATGGCGGTGGACGACATCGCAAAGGCCGACCCCAGCACCACCGCGCCCTGCCAGCTCAGGCCCCAGGCCTGGCCGGCCCAGGCAAAGGCCAGGCCCAGCAGGGCATTGCCGGCCAGCGCGCCCAGCATGGTCAGCACCACTTGCGACAGACCCAGGCCGAACACCAGGGAGCGCATGCTGCGCAGCTTGGGCAGGTTGAATTCCAGGCCGATCACGAACATCAGAAAGACCACGCCGAACTCGGCCAGGTACATGACCCCGGCGGTGTCCTTGGCCAGCGCCAGCGCATTCGGGCCGATCAGCACCCCCACGGCCAGGTAGCCCAGCATCGGCGGCAGGCGCAGCAGGCGGCAGGCCACCACCCCCAGCACCGCGGCCACGAGGTAGAGCAGGACAAGTTCGAGGGTGGTGGCCATGCGGTCTGACGGGGCTCCTCGGAGCCTGTCGGGCTTGGGGAACGTCGGCTGCAGTTGGGCCGCAGCGGTCCGTTTTTTGCCGGCTTTTTGCCCCATAGCTACAGCTATGGGTTGGCAAATCCGACAAAAACTGGCCTCGCTGGGGCCAAACTTCGCGTCGACGCCCCAAGCTCGACAGGCTCCTAGAATCCTGGGTTGTTCCCTTCGATGCTAAGCCAGCGCCGTGCCAGCGCCGCCGGCACCGCGCCAACGTGTCCTCTGCCCCCCCCTTCAGCCCTGACCGTGCCCGCCGCGCCCTGCAACTGGCGGCGCAGACCTTCGCGATCGAGGCACGCGCGCTGCTGGGCCTGGCCGACCGCCAAGGCGACGGTTTTGCCCAGGCCGTGGCGGCCATGCTGGCTTGCCGCGGCCGGGTCATCGTGATGGGCATGGGCAAAAGCGGCCATGTGGGCCGCAAGATCGCCGCCACCCTGGCGTCCACCGGCACCCCGGCCTTCTTCGTGCACCCGGCCGAAGCCAGCCATGGCGACCTGGGCATGGTGCAGGCCGGCGACGTGGTGCTGGCCATCAGCAACAGCGGCGAGAGCGATGAGCTCGCAGCCATCCTGCCGGCGCTGCGCCGCCTGGGCACCACCCTGGTGGCGATGACCGGCAAGCCCGATTCCACCCTGGCCCGGCTGGCTGATCAGGTGATCAGCAGCGCGGTCGAGCAAGAGGCCTGCCCGCTCAACCTGGCCCCGACCGCCAGCACCACCGCGCAGATGGCGCTGGGCGACGCGCTGGCGGTGGCGCTGCTGGACGCGCGCGGCTTCAAGGAAGAAGACTTTGCCCGTTCGCATCCGGGCGGCGCCCTGGGCCGCAAGCTGCTGGTGCATGTGGCCGACCTGATGGTGCACGGTGACGCGCTGCCCGTGGTGGCACCGCACACCCCATTCACCGAGATGATGCGCGCGATGTCGTCCAAGGGCCTGGGCGCGGCCCTGGTGGTGGACGCGCAGCAGCGCTTGCTGGGCATCTTCACCGACGGCGACCTGCGCCGCCTGATCGAGGCCGGTGCCGACCTGCGCACGCTGGATGCCGGCGCGGTGATGCATCGGCAGCCCAAGACCATCCGCGACGACGCGCTGGCCGTGGCTGGGGCCGAGCTGATGGAGCAGCACCGCATCACCTCGGTGGCGGTGCTGGACGCCCGGGGCCTGCTGGTGGGCATGCTCAGCATTGGCGAGTTGATGCGGGCCAAGGTGGTCTGAGCCTTGGCGCCCATGTCGGCACCCCGCTTTGCACCTGAATTGCTGCTGCGCGCCCAAGGCGCAGGCCTGGGCATGCGCGCGGCGATCTTCGATGTCGACGGCGTTCTCACCGACGGCCGGCTCTACATTGGCGAGGCAGGCGAGGTCTTCAAGGCCTTTCATGTGCTGGACGGCCACGGCCTGAAGCTCCTGGCCCAGGCCGGCATCGCGCCGATCATCATCACCGGCCGGGATTCGGCGGCGGTGCGCCGCCGGGTGGCCGACCTGGGCCTGGCCGAGGCCCATTACGGCGTGGCCGACAAGCTGGCCCGGGCCCAGGCCGTGCTCGCCGCCCGCGGGCTGGGCTGGGCCGAGGTGGCGGTGATCGGGGACGATTGGCCCGACCTGCCCCTGCTGGCCCGCGCCGGGCTGGCCTGCGTGCCCCCGGGTGGCCATGCCGAGGCGCTGGCGCTGGCCCACCATGTCACCCGGGCCGCCGGCGGCGCCGGTGCTGCGCGCGAATTCTGCGATCTGCTCTTGCTGGCCAGCGGCCGCTATGCCGGTTTGCTGGCCGCCCAGCAGGGCACGCTGGATGGCCGCTGAGTTGCACCGCTGCGCCCCGGTGCTGGTGGCGGGCCGGCCATGAACCCGCCGACCCGCGCGCTGCACCTGCCAGACCTGCCCGAGGTCTCGGTGCAGATCGGCGCCGCCCCGGTGGACGATTCGGGCATTGCCCCGGCCAGCCCGCCCAGCCCGCGGCCTCGGCCCGCGCTGGCCTATCGCCTGCAGCAGGCGCTGGCCAGTTACCTGCCTCTGCTGCTGATGGCCTTGCTGGCCTTGTCCACCGCCTGGTTGGTCAAGCACACGCCGCTGGCTGACGGGCCGGCCGGCCTGCGGCCACCGCGCGAGGCGCCGGACTACACCATGAACCGCTTCGCGATCCAGCGCTTCGGCCCGGATGGGCGCGAGGTGCTGCGCATCGCAGGTGAGCGCTTGCGCCATTTTCCCTTGACCGACCAGCTGGAGATTGAAAGCGTACGCATCCACGCGGTTTCGCCCGATGGCCGCCCGACCGATGCCGTGGCCCTGCGTGCTCTGGTCAACGGCGATGGCAGCGAGGTGCAGCTGCTGGGCGGGGCTCAGGTCGTGAGCCAGCTCGGGGCGGGCGACACGCTGGAGATGCGGGGTGAATTCCTGCATGCCTTCGTGCGCTTCGAGCGCCTGCGCTCGCACTTGCCGGTGATGGTGCGGCGTGGCAGCAGCCTGACCCATGCGGGAGGGCTGGATTACGACCACCGCGAGCGCCAGCTCAAGCTGCTGGGGCCGGTACGCGTCACAGTTCAACCCCCTGCCAACGGCGCCGCGAAACCATGAACCCCACCCCCCCTCTGGCCTACATCACCGGGGCCTCCAGCGGCATCGGCCAGGCCCTGGCCCTGCGCTTCTACCGGGCCGGTTGGCGCCTGGCGCTGGTGGCGCGGCGCGGCGACACGCTGCTGCAATGGGCCGATGCCCAGGGCCTGGACCGGTCGCGCTGCGAGGTCTACCCGGCCGATGTGCGCGACCTGCCGGGCATCACCGGTGCCGGTCGGGCCTGCATCGCGCGCCAGGGCTTGCCCGAGGTGGTGGTTGCCAACGCCGGCATCAGCGTGGGCATTGACACCGCCGACCTGGCCGACCTGGAAGTGCTGCGCGCCACTTTCGAAACCAACAACCTGGGCATGGCGGCCACCTTCCAGCCCTTTGTCGAGCCCATGCGCCAGCGCGGCCGGGGCTGCCTGGTGGGAATTGCCAGCGTCGCCGGCATCCGCGGCCTGCCGGGGCATGGGGCCTATTGCGCCAGCAAGGCTGCGGTCATCAGCTACTGTGAAAGCCTGCGTGGCGAGTGCCGGCCCTTCGGGGTGAAAGTGGTGACCATTGCCCCGGGCTATATCGACACGCCGCTGACCCAGCGCAACCGCTACAAGATGCCTTTTTTGCTGAGCGCCGAGGCCTTTGCCGACCGGGCCTTCCGCAGCATCCTGGCGGGCCACCGCTTTCGGGTGATCCCATGGCAGATGGGCGTGGTGGCCGGCGTGATGCGCCTGCTGCCCGATGCCTTGTTCGACAGGCTGTTCGCGGGCCGGCCCCGCAAGCGGCGCAGCACCGAGTAGACCGGCGCCCCGGGGCACAAGGCCGAGGCATAAAAAAAGGCGCCCGTGGGCGCCTTGTGCTTGACCGGGGCGGGCCCGCGGTCTGCAACCGCGGGATCAGTAGCCCTGGCTGCCGCCGCCGCCGTAGCCGCCGCCACCACCGCTGCCGCCGCCACGTGGGCCGCCGCGGCCGGTGCCGTAGGGGCTGCGGCCACCGCCGCCGCCACCCGCGCCGCCACCACCACCACCGTAACCACCGCCGCCGCCGCTGCTACCACCGCCGTAGCCGCCGCCGCCACCGCTGCGGCCACCACCGCCACCGCCGTAGCCGCCACCACCACCGCCGGTGCCACCACCACCGCCGTAGCCACCGCCGCCGCCACTGCGGCCGCCGCCACCACCGCCGTAGCCGCCGCCGCCACCACCGTAGCCACCACCACCGCCGCCGCCCGGGCGCTCTTCACGCGGGCGTGCCTCGTTGACGACGATGGCGCGGCCTTCGAGGGGCTGGCCATTCATGCCGTTCATCGCGGCCTGCGCTTCGGCGTCGGACCCCATCTCGACAAATCCAAAGCCCTTGGAACGACCGGTTTCACGGTCCATCATCACCTTGGCAGACGTCACGGTACCGAATTGACCGAACGATTGCTGCAGCGATTCGTCACGCACCGAGTACGCGAGATTGCCGACGTAAAGCTTGTTTCCCATGGCGGGAAGCTCCTTCTTGAGAAAAGTAAACCATGTGGAGCTTCAACCCAGCCATGAAACTTTCAAGCTACAGGCGCCGTCTCCAGACACGGGCCGGGGGCGCATGAGCCCCACAGGGTCATTATGGTGGCAAAAGACAAGGCGCCACCAGTGCAGTCAAACAGGGGCAAACCCGCAAGTATCATGAGTGTTGCCCTGCGGGTACAAACTGCCTGTCAAGAGTGCATCGGGCGGTGGCTCTGGCCGTCCCGGCGCCGCTGCGGTGCAATCGGCCCGCTTGCCCTTGCCCGGGGGCCCACCCTTATCCTTGCGCCCAGGCGCCTGCCGATGGACCTGCTCAAACCCCTGATTGCGCTGCTGGCGATCGTCAATCCGATCGGCGCCGTGCCCTTTTTTCTGGCTTTCACCCAGGGGCTGAGCCGGGACGAACGCCAGCGCACGCTGCGGGTCAGCGCCTTCTCGGCCTTTTGCGTGATCGCCGTCAGCGGCCTGGCCGGCTTGCACATCATCAGTTTCTTCGGGATTTCGATCGCGTCCTTTCAGGTCGGGGGCGGCATGCTGCTGCTGATCTCGTCCTTGCACATGCTCAACGCCCAGCCGGCCGAGAGCGGCAAGGACGATGTCGAAGAGGGCCGCTCCAAGGTGGATGCCGGGGCCAGCGTGGCGGTGGTGCCGCTCACCATTCCCCTGCTCACTGGCCCGGCCACGATCTCGACCATGGTGATCTATGCCGAGAAGACCCGCACAGTGATGGAGCACGCGGTGCTGGTGGGTTATGGCGTGGTGATCGGCCTGGCCACCTATGCCGCCTTCGCGGCCTCGGGCCGCATCGCCAAGGTGCTGGGCCGCACCGGCATCAATGTGTTGACCCGGCTGATGGGCCTGATCCTGGCCGCGATGGCGGTGGAGTTGCTGGCCGACGGGCTGGTCAAATTGTTCCCCATCCTGGCCAGCCCGACGCTGCGCTGAATCCAACACAACGCTCCTGCCCATGCCCCAGCCCCTGCCCCATTCCAGTGCGCCGCCCTACGACTACATCGTGATCGGCGCCGGCACCGCCGGCTGCCTGCTGGCCAACCGCCTGAGCGCAGACCCGTCCAAACGGGTGTTGCTGATCGAAGCCGGCGGCAATGACGACTATTTGTGGGTGCATATCCCGGTGGGTTATCTGTACTGCATCGGCAACCCGCGCACCGACTGGCTGTACCAGACCGAGCCCGATGCCGGCCTGAACGGCCGCCAGCTGCGCTACCCGCGCGGCAAGGTGCTGGGCGGCTGCAGCAGCATCAACGGCATGATCTACATGCGTGGGCAGCAGCGCGACTATGACGGCTGGGCTACCGCCACCGGCGACCCGCGCTGGCGCTGGGATGCCTGCCTGCCCTACTTCAAGCAGCACGAGGACCACTGGCGTGGCGCCGATGCGCTGCATGGCGCCCCCGGCTTCGATGCCACCGGGGAGCGTGCGGGTGGCGAATGGCGGGTGGAGAAGCCGCGCCTGTCCTGGGAAATCCTGGACGCGTTCGCGGCCGCAGCGCAGCAGGCCGGCATTCCGGCCACGGCGGATTTCAACCGCGGCAACAACGAGGGTGTGGGCTATTTCGAGGTCAACCAGCGCAAGGGCATGCGCTGGAATGCCACCAAGGCCTTTCTGCGCCCGGTGCAGCACCGTGAAAACCTGCAAGTGTGGACCGGCGCCCAGGTGCTGCGCCTGGTCACCCACCGGGACGACCAGGGCCTGCGCGTGACCGGCGTGGAGGTGCGCCCCGAGGGGCATGACCACCAGCGCGGCGCGGCCTTGATCGCCCGCTTGCGCGAGGGCGGTGGCAGTGAGGTGGTGATGGCGGCCGGCGCCATCGGCACGCCGCAGATCCTGCAGCTGTCGGGCCTGGGCCCGGGCGCCCTGCTGCAACGGCACGGCATCAGCGTGCAGCATGAGCTGCCGGGCGTGGGCCAGAACCTGCAAGACCATCTGCAGATCCGCGCGGTGTTCGAAGTGCAGGGGGTCAAGACCCTGAACACCATGGCCAACTCCTGGCTCGGCAAGGGCCTGATCGGGCTGGAATACCTGTTGCGCCGCAGCGGGCCGATGAGCATGGCGCCGTCCCAGCTGGGCTGCTTCACCCAGTCGGGGCCCGAGCAGGCCTGGCCCAATCTGCAGTACCACGTGCAACCCTTGTCGCTGGACGCCTTCGGTGAGCCGCTGCACCGCTTCAACGCCTTTACTGCCAGCGTCTGCAACCTCAATCCGACTTCGCGCGGGCAGGTGCAGATCCGCTCGCCACGGGCCGAGGATGCGCCGGCCATCCAGGCCAACTACTTGTCCACCGAGCAGGACCGGCGCGTGGCGGCCGAGTCGCTGCGGGTGACGCGCCGCATCGTGGCCCAAGCCGCGCTGGCCAAGTACCGGCCGCGGGAGATTAAGCCCGGGGTGCAATTCAGCACCGATGACGAGCTGGCGCGGCTGGCCGGCGACATCGGCACCACCATCTTCCATCCGGTGGGCACCGCACGCATGGGCCGGGCCGATGACCCGCTGGCAGTGGTCGACACCGAATTGCGCGTGCGCGGGGTGGCCGGCCTGCGCATCGCCGACGCCAGCGTGATGCCCAGCATCACCAGTGGCAACACCAATTCGCCCACGCTGATGATCGCCGAGCGCGCGGCCAGCCTGATTCGGGGGCTTTGACAGGCCGATTCAGGCGTCGATTGCCATCGATTGCATTCGAATGTGGCGGACACCTTGAAAATGGCGGGTAATTCCGGGGTGACGCGCCCCGGGGCGCTGCCTACAGTGCGCCCACTCGGCGGGTGCGGCCGACCTGATCGGGCTGCACAAGCCTGGGGGACTGAGGAGACATAGCGACCATCAGAACCATGGGTGACCGACCCCGGCGCAACACAAAAACACAGCGCCAGGCGGGGCGGATACCGACTGCACAACGCCAGGCTTTTCGGCCTGGCGTTTTTTTTGCCCGACGCACGCCCGGCGGGGCGGCCAGGCGCCGAAAAACACGCCTTCCGGGGTTCGATTGCGGGCTTGATGCCGCGCCAGCAGCGCTAGCCTCGTCACCTGTTCCAGACCCTGGGGCCAGCCTCTCGCGGCGCCCGCCCGACCATGCCTGTCGACCCGCAATTGCGCAACTTCGAGATCGACATCCCGGCCCAGCCCGAGGTGCTGGTGCGCCTGTCCCTGCTGCTGGCCGAAGACGAGGTCAACCAGCAGGCGGTGGCCGCGCTGGTGGCGGCAGACATGGCGCTGGCCTCGTCGGTGATGCGGGCGGTGAATTCGTCTTTCTATGGTTTGCAGGGCCGGGTGCAGAGCGTGCAACAGGCCATCACCTACCTGGGTACGGCCGAGGTCTCGGGCATCACCTTCGAGATGGGGCTGCGCGCAGCCTTTGCGCCGGGGCCCGAACTGGATTCGATCTGGGCCCGGGCGGCCCAGCGCAGCCGCCTGATGAGCCGGCTGGCGCAGGCCCTGGGGCAGGACGCCTGGGCCGCGCATTCGGCCGGTTTGTTCGAGGAGTGTGGCAAGGCGGTGCTGTTCCGCCATGCGCCCGACCATTACCGGGCGATGCTGCGCGCGGCCGGCACTGATGCCGACCTGTGCCAGATGGAGCAGGTGGGTTTCGGCGTCAGCCATGATGTGCTGGGCGCGGCCTTGTGCGAGAGCTGGGGCTTGAGCGCGATGGCGGTTGCCAGCGTGCGCCACCATGTGCGGGCCCAGGGCCTGCTGGCCCTGGATTTGCCGGCGCCGCAGCGCGGTGCGTTGGCCATGTCGGTGCTGGCAGCGGCGCTGATGGCCGCGCCCGACAGCCTTGAATCGGTGGCCGAGGCCCTGTGCCCCCAGGTCGGCCTGGACCTGACCCTGACGCTGCGCGCCGCGCGCCGCCTGGGTGCGCAGTTCGATCAGGCGCGCGAAAACGGCCGGGTGCCGTGAAACGCGCTGCTGCATCCAGCCAGCGCGGCGCCCCGTAGACCTGGGCAACGCGGCCTGTCGGCCCGCGCGATGATCGGCCTGATGGAGACACCGGATTGCCCCTGCCTGCCCACGCTGAAACCGAGACCGCCTTGCGCCGGCCATTCCGCATGAGCGCCGCGCTGGCCTGGGCATCGGCACTGCTGCTGCTGCTGGCGCTGGGCGCCTGTGCCTTGCGCTCGCCGGCGTCGGTGATCAACGCGCTGGCGTCGGCAGACAGCCTCCAGGCCGCCACCGGGCTGGCCTACGGGCGCCTGCCGCGCCAGCAGCTGGACCTGTACCTGCCGCGCCGCAGCGCGCCGGCGGGCGGCCATCCGGTGGTGGTGTTCTTCTACGGCGGGTCCTGGAACCGGGGCGAGCGGGCCGAGTACCGATTCGTGGGCGAGGCGCTGGCGGCGCGCGGCGTGATCACCCTGGTGGCCGACTACCGGCTCTACCCCGAGGTGCGCTACCCCGATTTTCTGGACGACTGCGCGCTGGCCCTGGCCTGGGGCCTGCGCGAGGCCGGCCGCCTGGGCGGCAACCCGCAACGGGTGTTCGTGATGGGCCACAGCGCCGGGGCCTACAACGCGGCGATGCTGGCGCTGGACCCCAGCCGCCTGGCACCCACCGGCTTCGGCCCGCAGGCCCTGGCCGGCTGGATCGGCCTGGCCGGGCCCTATGACTTTCTGCCAATCACCAACCCGGATGCCCGGCCGGTGTTTTTCCATCCCGATTACCCGCCGGGCACCCAGCCGCTGGACCATGCCGGCGCGGGCGCGCCGCGCAGCTTTCTGGCGGCCGCCGAAACCGATGTGCTGGTCAACCCGCAGCGCAACAGCGTGCAGCTGGCGCAAAAGCTGCGCCGCGCCGGCGTGCCGGTGGACCTGCACCTCTACCCCCGGGTCAACCACATCACCCTGGTGGCGGCGTTGGCCTGGCCTCTGCGCGGCCTGGCCCCGGTGCTGGACGATGTGGTGGGCTTCATCGAGGCCGCGCCGGCGCAGCGCTGAGGCGCGCAAGGGTCCGGCCCGGCCTGGGCGGCTTGCCGCCGCCGCGCGCTCAATCCACCTTGGCGCCCGAGGCCTTGACCACCGCCGCCCATTTGCGGGTCTCAGCGGCGATGAAGGCGGCGAAATCGGCGCTGCTCATGCCGCTGGGGATCGCCCCCTGGGCTTGCAGACGCTCTTTCAGCACCGGGCTGCCCAGGGCCTTGGCGGTCTCTTGCTGGAGCCGGGCGACGATCTCGGGCGGCGTGCCGGCCGGCGCCATCAGGCCGAACCAGGAGCTGGCCTCGTAGCCTTTGAGCGCCGGCCCACCGGCCTCGGCGATGGTGGGCAGCTCGGGGATCGCGTCCGACCGCCGGGCGCTGGTCACCGCCAGGCCCTTGAGCTTGCCTGATTTGATGTGCGGCAGGGCCGAGGGCAGGTTGTCGAACATCAGGTCCATGCTGCCGCCGATCAGATCGATCAGCGCCGGGCCCGAGCCGCGGTAGGGGAAGTGAACCATATAGGTGCCGGTCATGCTCTTGAACAGCTCGCCCGACAGGTGGATGGACGTGCCATTGCCCGAGCTGGCCATGTTGAACTTGCCCGGGTTGGCCTTGGCCACCTTGATGAAGTCGGCCACTGACTGGATGTTGTATTTGGCCGCCAGCGCCGGGTTGATCGCGAACACATTGGGCACCCCGGCCATCAGCGTGATCGGCATGAAGTCCTTCACCGGGTCGAAGGGCATCTTGGGGTAGAGCGCGGCATTGATGGCATGCGTGCCCACCGTGCCCATCAGCAGCGAGTAGCCGTCGGGCGGCGACTTGGCCACATCGTTGGCGCCGGTATTGCCGCCCGCGCCGGGCTTGTTGTCCACCACGAAGGGTTGGCCGAAGGCTTTCTGCAACTCGGGCGCCAGTGACCGGGCCAGGATGTCGGTGGTGCCGCCGGCGGCAAAGGGCACGACGATGCGCACGGCCTTGGTGGGCCAGGCTGCGCCAGCCTGGGCGGCGGCCTGGCCAGGCACCAGCAGGGCGGCCAGGGCGGCCCCGGCCAGGGTCTGCAGTTGGCGGCGGGTGAGGGTCAAGTGGGTTCTCCTTCAAGTGGCCGCAGCCGGGATGGGTGCACCTTGCACGGTGATGCGGTGCATCACGCGGCGGTGGCCTCGGTAATCGTTGAGCGCATGGTGCCAGGTGGCACGTTTGTCGCGGAAGGCCAGCCAACCCGGCTGCCCTGGAAGGGGCAGCTGAACCCAGGTCGGCCGGTGTTGGGCTTGGCGCGGGCGCCAGGGTGCGGGACAGGCAGCAGCCTGCATGGGCGACAGGCGACTTTAGCGGTCGGGCCGGGCGCAGGCGCTTGGCGCTTTCCCCGGGGCGTGCGCTGCCGCGTGCCTGCGTCAAATCACCTGAACACCCTTCCAGAAGGCCAATCGGCCGCGGATCTGCGCAGCCGCTTCGCTGGGCTCGGGGTAGTACCAGACCGCGTCGGGATTCAGGTCGCCCTGGACCAGCAGGCTGTGGTAGCGGGCCTGGCCCTTCCAGATGCACGATGTGCGGTGGTTGCTGTGCACCAGGTACTGGGGCTTGACCGCCGCTGCGGGAAAGTAGTGGTTGCCCTCCACCACCACGGTGTCGTCGCTCTCGGC
>JANNZD010000131.1:0-5792 GCA_031410435.1 Betaproteobacteria bacterium
CGCTGCGCAAGCGGGTCAAGGGCCGCGGGCTGCGGCCATCCGCCCGGCTGTGCAGGGTGTCACGGGCCCAGCGCTCTTGTGTTGGCCGGCGCTACTTGACGCCCAGCTGCCGGTTGATGAACCACTGCTGGGCGATGCCCAGGATATTGTTCGTCAGCCAGTACAGCACCAGGCCGGCCGGGAAGTAGAAGAACATCACCGAGAACACCAGCGGCATGATCCACATCATCTTGGCCTGCACCGGGTCGGGCGGGGTCGGGTTGAGCCAGGTCTGGAACATCGTGGACGCGGTCATCAGCAGCGGCAGGATGAAGTAGGGGTCCTTGGTGGACAGATCATGGATCCAGCCCACCCAAGGTGCATTGCGCATCTCCACCGTGGACAACAGCACCCAGTACAGCGCGATGAAAAAAGGCATCTGCACAAAGATTGGCAGGCAACCCCCGAGCGGGTTGACTTTTTCCTCGCGGTAGATGCGCATCATCTCCTGCTGCATCTCCTGGGGCTTGTCCTTGAAGCGCTCGCGCATCTCCATCACCTTGGGGTTGATGGCCTTCATCTTGGCCATCGACTTGTAGGCATGCGCGTTCAGCGCATAGAACGCGATCTTGAGCAACACCACCAGGGCCACGATGGCCCAGCCCCAATTGCCGATCAGCTTGTGCAGCTGGTCGAGCAGCCAGAACAGCGGCTTGGACAGGATGGTGAGCCAGCCGTAGTCCTTGACCAGTTCCAGGCCGGGCGCCAGGGCTTCGAGCTTTTTTTCTTCCTGCGGGCCGGCAAACAAGGTGGCATCCAGGGTCTTGCTGGCACCCGCGGCCACCTCACCCATCGGCATGACCATCGCGATCGAGTACAGGTTGTTGCCGACCTTAGCGGTGCGGAACTCGCGCTTGAGCTTGTCATTGGCCAGCCAGGCGGTGGCAAAGTAATGCTGCACGATGCCGACCCAGCCGCTGTCGGCGCTCTTGTCGTGGTCGACCGCGCCCTTTTCGATTTCCTTGAACTCGATCTTCTTGAACTTGCTGGCCTCGGTGTACATGGCCGGGCCGGTGAAGGTGGAATAGAAGCTCGATTCACCGGCGGGGGCATTGCCGTCGCGGGTGAGCTGCAGGTAGAGCTCGGGCGTGACAGCCGTGGCCGACCCGTTGCGGAATTCATGCCGTACGCCGATGGTGTACTCGCCGCGCTGGAAGGTGTAGGTCTTGACCAGCCTGGTGCCACCCACCTCGGGTGACTCGAAGACCAGGCTCAGGCTCTTGGCACCGTCAACCAGCTTGCGCTCGCCCGGCAGCACCTGCATCAGCGTCAGGTGGTTGGGCAGGCTGACACCGGCCTGGGTGGTGACCAGGCCGGTCTGGGCCAGATAGACCCGGTCGGCGCTCTGGTCGAAAAGCAGCACATGCTTGTTGGCGTCGGCGGCGTCGCTGTAGTTCAGCAACTCGAGGCGGACCAGATCCCCGCCCTTGCTGTCGAGCGTGGCCTTGAGCACGTCGGTGGTGATGGTGATCTTCTCGGCCATTGCCGGCCCGGCTGCCGCAACGCCCGAGGCCGGCAGCGCCGCCGGCAGGGCCGCTGCAGTGATCGCGGCACCTGGCACCGGCACCGCGGCGGCGCTGCCCGGCAACGCCGGGGCCAGCGCCGATGCACCCGACGCGGCCACCGCCGCAGGGCGCGGTGCAAACATCGGCGCCTTGCCGTTGTGGATGTTCCAGGCGTCCCACAGCAGGACGAGCGAGACGGAAAACACCACCCACAGGATGGTGCGGCGCATGTCGTTCATGGGCGGGTCTTTGAAGAGATCAAACGAGAGAAAAAGGCCGGCGCCGTATCGGGAACCGGGTCACAGCCCCCCGGGCAACCGGGATGGCACCGCAAGATGCGGCGCGCCGCCAGGTAGCTGCCGCCTGCTGCCCCATGCCGCTGCAAAGCCGCCATCGCATAGGCCGAGCAGCTGGGCTCGAACCGGCAGGCATTGCCCAGCCAGGGCTTCAGAAAATAGCGGTAGAAGCGCACCGCACCCAGCAAGGCTTGCCGTGGCCAACAGGCCAGACCTGCCTGTTCAGGCACCGGCATGGCCCCGCAATACAGCCTTCTGCACCAGTTGCAAAAGCTCGTCGTGCACCGCCCGGCGCAGTGCGTCCGACGCCGCGCTGACGAACTTCAGGCGATCAAAGGGCGCCCGCAGCCGCACCACCCACAGGCCCGAAGCCAGGTGAGCGGCATGGCCCTGCATCAAGGACCGCACCTGCCGCTTGATCAGCGTGCGAGTGACCGCGCGCTTGGCATGCCGCTTGGGCACCACCATGCCCAGCCAGCGCCCGGTGGGGGCCTGGACGGGCAAGAAATCCACAGGCGGTGGGAAACTGGGTGCATCACCTGTGGATAACTCGTCACCCAGCGCTTTTTTTACAGGCTTGGCGGGCGGTGTCGGCCAACCTGGCACATGGTGAACCGAGAAGTGCGCGCTGCGCGACCTGGGCGGCGTGCCCAGCACCCGTTGAAAATCCGCCGGCTTGCGCAGACAGCCCAAACGGGCCGGGCCCAGCGCAGCGCCTGCGGCCGCAGGCAAAACGGCGGCACCACCCAGGGCTGCGCCTACCGGCGCTGAGGCAGACGAGTCAGGCGGCAGACTCACCGCAGGGCTACCGCGGCAGGTGTCAGACGGCGATCAGACCTGGGACAGGCGCTTGCGGCCCTTGGCGCGGCGCGCAGCGATCACGGCGCGGCCACCACGGGTCTTCATGCGCACGAGGAAACCGTGCGTACGGGCACGGCGGGTCTTGGAAGGCTGATAGGTGCGCTTCATGGCGAGGTCCTTGGGATCACTGGAAAATCGAAACTGCTTTACCCCGATGGCATCCGGCCTGGCCCAGTCGCGCCAAACCCGTTGCCCCTGTGGCGCCCCGTTGGCCCGTTGTCCAAGGCCTGTCCCTGGTACTGGCCGGCCATCGACAGGCAAGCCGGCTGGTGCCCGGCTACCCGGCGGGAGCGGCGCTCAACGCTGCCCGCCTTGCAGCAGCGGCAGCATTGTTCAGGACAAACTTCAGAACAAAGGCGTGGAACCAACCCCGGGGGAAACCGCAGGCCCTGCGCCCGCCCAGGCATCTCATCCTGGCGCACAAGCAAGGCCCCGCGTTGGGGAAACCCACTATTAGAGCAAAAACCTCCTTTGCGGTCAAACACTTGCACCACAGGCTGTGGCTCCGCGGGGGCATTGACGGGCCGGCGGAAACTGTGGATAACCATGTCCGAGCAGGCCGATGTGCCTACAATGCAACCGCTCAAAAGAACAACTTGTCCACAATGAGCCCAGACCTCTGGCAGCGTGGGTGTGAGCAACTCGCCACCGAACTGCCTGAACAGCAATACAACACCTGGATCCGCCCGCTGCCCGTGGCTGACATCGTCAGCGACAGCCAGGGTGCTGCGGTAGCCCAGGTGCGCGTGCCCAACCGCTTCAAGCTGGATTGGATCCGCTCACAGTACGCCCACCGCATCGAAAAAATCCTGGCGGACCTGGCTGGACAGCCGGTACGGCTGGAGTTGTTGCTGACCCCGCGTGAAAACGGCCCGAGTGGCCAGCCCCTGCTGCCGCAGCAGCCGGTGCGGGCGTCGGCACTGCTCAACCAGCAGGCCATCGGCCATGTGGCCCGGGTGCAGGCTGGCGCGCCGCTGTCGTCGCCGGGCCGGCCGGCCGGGGCAAACGGGGCGCTCACACCCGGCCAGCATCTGCCGCCGGCGTCCAACAGCCACAAGCTCAACACCGCGCTCACCTTCGACACCCTGGTGGCCGGCCGGGCCAACCAGATGGCCCGCACCGCGGCGCTGCACGTAGCCGGTGCGCCGGGCGTGATGTACAACCCCTTGTTCATCTACGGCGGGGTCGGGCTGGGCAAGACCCACCTGATCCACGCGGTGGGCAATGCGCTGCTCAAGGACAAGCCCGACGCCCGTGTGCTCTACCTGCACGCCGAGCAGTTCATCAGCGACGTGGTCAAGAACTACCAGCGCAAGACCTTCGATGAGCTCAAGGCCAAGTACCACCACCTCGACCTGCTGCTGATTGACGATGTGCAGTTCTTCGCCGGCAAAGACCGCACCCAGGAGGAGTTCTTCAACGCCTTCGAGGCCCTGCTGGCCAAGCGCGCCCACATCATCATGACCAGCGACACCTACCCCAAGGGCCTGGTGGACATCGACGAGCGCCTGACCAGCCGCTTCGATGCCGGGCTGACGGTGGCGATCGAGCCGCCCGAGCTGGAGATGCGGGTGGCCATCCTGATCCGCAAGGCGCTGGCCGAGGGCACCGAGATGCCCGAGGACGTGGCCTTCTTCGTGGCCAAGAACGTGCGCGCCAATGTGCGCGAGCTTGAAGGCGCGCTGCGCAAGGTGCTGGCCTACAGCCGCTTCAGCCACAAGGACATCAACATCACGCTGGCGCGCGAGGCGCTGAAAGATCTGCTCAGCATCCAGAACCGGCAGATCAGCGTCGAGAACATCCAGAAGACCGTGGCCGATTTCTACAAGATCAAGATCGCCGACATGTACAGCAAGAAGCGCCCGGCAAGCATCGCCAAACCGCGCCAGATCGCGATGTACCTGGCCAAGGAGATGACCCAGAAGAGCCTGCCCGAGATCGGCGAGCTGTTCGGCGGCCGCGACCACACCACGGTGCTGCATGCGGTGCGCAAGATCGGTGGCGACCGCACCAAAGACACCGAGTTGAACCAGCAGCTGCATGTGCTGGAACAGACCTTGAAAGGCTGATTTGCCGGGCCTTCATGCCCCTGTTTCAGGCACCCCCAAGCCGCCACCGTGTCAAGGCACAGTGTTGTGGACACGTTTTGAACAAGCCGGCAGCTGTCCACAGCCTGGCGGCCCGGCCCACAGTTGTTGTCGGTAAACCGCCTCGCTCAGGGGCTGCGCCCCACAGGGTTCTGCCCGGCCTAAAGCGTTGAAAAGACAGGCGAAAATAGGCTTGTTCACAGATTGCCCGGCTCTCTACTAGAACTACTAAGTTCAAAGAGGAAGACATGATTGTTCTAAAAGCACCGCAACAAAAATTGCTCGAAACGCTGCAAAGCGTGGCCGGCATCGTCGAACGGCGCCATACCCTGCCAATCCTGGCCAATGTGCTGATGCGCAAGACCGGTGGCGAAATAGAGTTCATCACCAGTGACCTCGAGATCCAGGTGCGCACCAACGCCACGCTGGGCGGGGATGAAGGCAACCTCACGACCACCGTCGGGGCACGCAAGCTGATCGACATCCTGCGCAGCCTGCCGCCCGACCAGGTGGTCACGCTTTCGGCGGCAGCCAGCAAGCTCACCCTCACCGGGGGGAAAAGCCGCTTCACGCTGCAGACGCTGCCGGCTGACGACTTTCCGCTGGTCAACGAGGCGGTCGATTTCGGCCCGGCCTTTTCGGTGCCGCAAAAGACCCTCAAGACCCTGATCAACCAGGTGCACTTCGCGATGGCGGTGCACGACATCCGCTACTACCTCAACGGCATCCTGTTCGTGGCCGAGGGCAAACAGCTGACGCTGGTGGCCACCGACGGGCACAGGCTTGGCCTGGCCCAGGCCCAGCTGGAGAACGACATCCCCAAGCAGGAGGTGATCCTGCCGCGCAAGACCGTGCTGGAGCTACAGCGCCTGCTCAAGGACGAAGACACGCCCATCGAGATGCGCTTTGCCGGCAACCAGGCGCGCTTCAACTTCTCGGGCCTGGAGTTCGTCACCAAGCTGGTCGAGGGCAAGTTCCCTGACTACAACCGGGTGATCCCCAAG